>JBAZVI010000022.1 GCA_041660925.1 Elusimicrobiota bacterium | reverse complement strand
GGAGTATGGCGGGAAGTGCTGCGACCAGGCGCTGCTCGCCCCCTGGGCGCCCTGCAGCTGCTGCAAGGGGTCGGGCAAGGTCAAGGTCAACGGCGAGAAGGTGAAGTGCGCGCACTGCGCCGGCCACGGCTACGAGCCGCCGGTCTAGGGGGCAACGTGAAGTCGTTCAGCTTCGTGGACCCTTTTGACGAGCAGGCCCTGCACCTGTTCGAGGACCTCCTGGGGGTGCGCTGCCACTGCGCCCAGGCCGGCGACTCGCGGTACTGCCCCGTCCACAACGGCACGGCGCTCGCGCGGGCGCTGGGGGACTTGGAGCTCAAGAGCGAGGCCCAGGTCAAGGAGGCCATCGAGAGCGCGCGGGAGAAGTGGAACGAGCAGGCCGGCAAGGAGGTCGAGGGGATGGTGAACCTGCTCAACGAGGTCATCGACGCGACGAAGGTCGTGGACCCGGACGCGAAGGACGAGGAGCCGAAGGACGAGAAGTGGTGGGCCAACTGGCGCGAGCGCGCCGAGAACGCGGTGAAGGAGGCACAGAAAGCATGATGATGCTCTCGGTGGACCCCGGCATCCGGGGGTGCGGTGTGGCGGTCTGGGAGGCGGGCGTGCTCAAGAGGTGCGCCTACGTCAAGAACCGCGTCGTGGAGAATACGCCGTTCACCTTGGCGGCGCGGGCGATGGCCGCGCAGGTGTACCTCTACTTGGGGGAGACGGCGCTCGTCAGCATCCTGGCGCTGGAGTGGCCCCAGGTCTACCGAGTAGGGAAGCAGAAGGGGGACAACAACGACCTCCTCCCGCTGGCCGGAGTGCAGGCAGCCATCGCGACGACTTACCCTGTCGCGGTGGTCTACGAGTTCCTGCCCTCGCAGTGGAAGGGGCAGGTGCCCAAGGACCTGAAGAACCCGCTGGGCCCGGACGACATCATGGGCAAGCGCATCGTCGCCAAGCTCACGTCGGCCGAGCGGGAGGTCTTTGACAAGTGCGGCGCGCCGAGAAGCCTGCTCCACAACGTCATCGACTCCTGCGGAATCGGCCTGAAAGCTCTCGAGCGCCTCTAGGTTGCCGATTGTATACAACCTGTAGTAGATAACAGGTTCAAGGAGGCCGTCATGGGCTACAAGAAATCACCGGAGCAGAAGAAGCGGGCCGTGCGGGCCAAGTTCCTGCTCGCCAAGATGCACAAGGCCGGCATCAAGGACGTGGAGGTGGCCGCGGAGCTTGGCTGCTCCGCGCTCTCGGTCTACCTCTGGCGCGCGAAGGGCCGCTCGCCGGACGAGAATTTCCTCGCCAAGCTGGAGAAGATGGCCGCGCAGAAGAAGTAGTGCCCATCGAGAGTGGGCAAAAAGGAAGGGGCCCCGGTTCGCACCGGGGCCCCTTCACGTTCCAGCTGCAGCGTCGGCCGACTAGCGGACGCTGGAGTGGATGACCGCCGCGTAGGCGTCGAAGGCGAGGGTCACCATCGAGGCGACGGACGGGAGCGCCCAGCCCAGGGTGGCCTGGCTGACGTTGCCCGGCAGGGCCAGGAGGGCCGGCGTGCCGTTGACGATGGCCGCGGCCGAGCGCAGCACGGGCAGCACGACTTCGGCGGTCGTGCCGAGCGAGTGCTGGTAGCCGGCGTAGCCGAGGAGCGCGGCGCCGCCGGTCACGGGGGCGACGGAGATGGGGCCGAGGTTCTGCCAGAAGGTGCCGAAGAGAGCCATGTTGGTTTTCCTTTCCCTTGCAAGAGGGGTCCTGCGTTCGCGCGCAAGGTAGCGCGAGCGAAAATCCGAGCAAGAGCAAAGGGTACGTCTTGACAGATTGACGGCTAATCGATAGAACGTCGCGGCATGACGACGCCGCCGAGGAAGCTGGTGAAGACCACGCTCTACTTTCCGGTGAACGTCCACCGCGAGCTGAAGATCGAGGCCGCGCAGCGAAACATGACGCTCACCGAGGTCCTCATCGAGGCCCTGGAGCGCCGCGCCTTCTTCATCAAGAACACCCCCGAGGAGCCGAAGCCTTGATCCCCCCGACCAACGTCGCGACCCGGCACCTCGAGATCACGACCCTCACCGGGTCCGACTTCCTAGCCGACCTCCTCCTGCCGTCCAGCTGGGCGGCGCGCATCTTCGCCAAGAAACTCATCCAGGCCCACGGCGCACCGACGAAGAAGGGCGACCTGTCCTTCAGCGTCTCGGGCCGGACCTGGGACATCCTCGACGCGCAGGGCCACGTCAGCCGCAGGTAGAACCTCAACCCCAAGGAGCCTCACTTGAAGCGTCTCTCGTCTGAGAAGCCGTACCTGTCGTTCGCCATGATCGTCCGGAACTGCGAGACGACCCTCCCCGGCTCCCTGGAGGCGTGCCTCAAGAGCGTCCGCAAGGTCGCGCCCGACGCCGAAATTGTCATCGTTGACACGATGTCCTCGGACAACACCCCGGAGATCGCGCGGCGGTACGCCGACGTGTACGCGGAGTACAAGGGGCCGAAGGGGGACTGGACGAAGGAGACGCAGTTCGACAAGCCCGGCAACCCGCTCTGGGACGCTGCCGCCGCGCGCAACGAGTCCTTCCGCCTCGCGTCCGGCCGCTGGCTGGCGTGGATCGACAGCGACGACGTGCTGCTCTGGGAGGAGGACGCGCGGGACCTCCTCAAGCTCAATGGCCGCTGGCGTCCCGAGGTGGGCAGCGAGAAGTGCGAGTTGGACCGCTCCCTCATCGACACGCTGCGCTGGGTCGAGGAGAAGCGCCCGAAGACCCGCGTCATCCACGCCCCCTACCTCTACCGCTCCGACGAGCACGGCGCGGCGATGGAGTGGCAGGACCGCGAGCGCATCATGCGCGACGACGCGCACTACGTCTGGCGCTCGACCGGCCACGAGGTCTGCGTCCCGGAGTCGTCCGCGTACTTCACCCGCCCCGACTACCTCGCGCACCTGCTCTACCGCCACATGAAGCTCTTCAAGCCCGAGGACTACACGTTCTCGACCGAGCGGCACTTCAACACGCTCATCGTCGGCTACGAGGACGGCACCGACCGCTCGCCGCGGACGTGCGGCTATCTCGCCAACTTCGCACACTTCCTGTGCCCGGACCGCGTCGAGGAGTTCCTCGAGACGGCGCTCCAGAACAGCGCCCTGCCGCTCGACCGCTACCGCAGCCACGTCGACCTGGGCAACGAGCGCGCCCACCAGGGCCGCACGCCGGAGGCCTACGAGCACTTCATACTCGCGCAGGCCCTGCGCCCCGACCTCCCCGACGCCTGGTTCGTGGGGGCGACCACGGCTGCCGCCGTCGAGGACTGGGCCCGCGCCAGCGAGTGGTTCGAGAAGGCCGCGCGGGCGAGGCTGGGCCAGCCCGAGGCCAACCCCTCGATGACGCCGCGCACGCAGCGCCTCAATGGCCTCTCGCAGGCCGCGCTCACGCGCTGGCGCTGGGGCAAGGTCATGGAGCGGACCGGCTCGCTGCACGCCGCGCTGGAGGAGTACAAGAAGGTCGAGGCGCTGCTGGAGGAGCTGCTCGCGGACCCGACGCTGCAGCACGACAAGGCCGAGGCCATC
>JBAZVI010000021.1 GCA_041660925.1 Elusimicrobiota bacterium | reverse complement strand
CACTCTGGGAGGAGTAGCCGCGGTTGACCATCATCGTGACGTGGTACTTGTCGGCCATCGGCTGCAGCACGCCGGCCAGGGCGTCCTTCTCGACCCACAGCTCGACGTAGTAGTCCTGCCCCTCCCAGCGCGGAAGCCGGTAGGCGTGCTCGATGGTCTTGACGGCCGCGCCCAGGTTCGGGACCTCGAACTGCGTGCGCGGCTGCCGGACGCGGTCCTCGATGGCGTCCCAGTCGATGAGCCCTGCGAGCCTCGCGTCGGAGACGAGGCTCCCCAGGTTCTTGTAGCTCTTCTCGCTGTTTTCAAAGAGGTTGATGGTGACGCACTGGTAGTACAGCTGCCGCAGCGTCAGCTTCAGGCCCTTGCCCTGGTAGTCCTCCACGACCGCGTTGCAGTGGTCGATGGTGAGCAGGGCCTGCTCGCTGAACTTCTTCGTCCGGAACAGTTCCTTGCTCACTTGCACCTCACGATGACGGCCATGTCTGCCAGCGGCCGGAGGAGGGAGAGGCCCACCTTCGACTGGAGCACTAGCAGCTCCAGGCCGGGGATGGTCTTCGGGTCGTCGGGCGTGTTGTCGATGGTGATGCGCCCGCCCGGCTTGAGCATCGGCACGAAGCCCTCGACCTCTCCGAGGATGGTCGGCGCGTCGTGGTCGCCGTCGAGGTAGACGTGCGTGATGTTCCGGGCCCCCGGCTCCAGTGGCGCGCCGTGGTACCAGAGCCGCAAGCCGGCCTTGGCGAAGACGAGCCAGTCCAGGCTGGTGATGGAGAAGTGGACGTGCCTGGGGAAGGACGCGAGCAACTGCTTCGCCTCGAGGTAGTCGGCGTTGCCGTAGAGGCCAGCAATCGGTGGCGCCCCCACCAGGCCCGTGAGGTACGGCTTGTCCCCGTAGGGGTCGATGGTCACCAGCAGCGGATGAAGGATGGGCGGGTAGAGTTCCTGCAGGAGCTTCAGCTGCATGAACGCCGACCCGCCGCGGCGGGTGCCCACCTCGACCGAGACGCCTCCCGGCGCGTGCCGGTGGGCCTCGCAGAAGTGGTAGGCGAGGTGCTCGTAGGTGTCCTCCCGCGCGTCGCCGTGGGCCCGCGCGGAGAGGACGAAGCCTCGGATGTCCATCACCTGACCCCTAGGGCCTTGAGCGCCGCGACCGCGAGCGGGGGCGGGACCGCGTTGCCGACCACGTCCAGGGCCGCGCCCTTCTCGTTGGGGAGCCAGAAGTCGTCGGAGAAGCCCATGAGGCGCGCGGCCATCCGGGGCGTCATCTTCACCGCGTAGTTCGGCTCCACGAGGACCCGCGCGCCGCTCTGGCTCTTGGCCTTGACGATGGCAGGCGCCGCGCGCCCCGCGACCCTCCAGACCCTGCGGCCAGGCTTTCCCTTCTCGGCCCAGCGCGTGGCGTTGCCTCCGACGATGATGACCGGGTAGCTGGGCGGCGGGACGTGGATGAGGTTCTCCAGCTGCCAGCCGGCAAGCTCCGAGGGGGGCTCGCGCCGGACGAGGTCCTCGATGACCGGCCACCAGTCCGGTGTGGCCTGCGCGCTGCGCCGCATCGTCTCGGCCACCGTGGCCTTGCTGCAGGCCCAGGCGAGCATCCGGGGGCGGTCGGACGGGCAGCCGTAGTCCGAGGCGTCGTAGACCCCTGCGCTCGTCGTGTAGCCCATGCCCTCCAGGCCCTCCATGATCTCGTGGAAGATCTCGTGGTCGAGGTACTCGGGCACGTTCTCGATGAGGATGCGCGTGCCCTTGCCGACGTAGGCGGCGGCGAACTTGAGGACCTCGATGCCGACGCCCTCGTCACCTCGGTTCTCGAGCCCCCGCGTGTTGCGCGCCTCGGAGTGGCCCTGGCAGGGCGGCGAGCAGAAGAGGAAGTCCGGCGCCTTGAACTGCGCCGGCTTCGCCTTCTTCACGTCGCCCAGGTGTAGGTGCGCGCCGGGGAAGTTGGCCTCGTAGACCGGGCCGTAGTCCGCGTTGAACTCGACGCCCCAGAGCGGCTTGATGCCCAGCTGCCTGGCGCCCCACTCCCAGCCACCGCAGCCCGTGAACAGAGACGCGCAGGTTTTCACTTGAGCCACTCCTCCCAGCGCGCCATGAACGCGCCGATCTCGAACTGCTCCAGGGCCTCGTCCATCATCTGCTGGCGGTCGGAGTCGTCGGTGTCCCCGGCGACGTGCAGGAGGTCCAGGCAGCGGTCCTGGTAGTGCTCGAACGACTCCCCCTTCGCCCACTGCGCCAGCGCCAGGGACTGGTCGCACGCCGCCGTCTCGTTGAGCGCGGCGACCGGGTGGTAGACGGGGATGCAGCCGGCGGCGCGGGCCTTGGAGGCGTTGCTGCAGCCCGTCTCCTCGAACGTGTAGCCGGCCTCGACGCTCGGGTAGAACCAGATGTCCGACCGGAGCATCTCGTAGGCGATGCGCTCGTGGTTGACGCGGCCGATGTTCTCGACGCCGGGCTGCCGCGAGAGGGCCTCCCACTGCGCCCACATCTTGCGGAAGCTCACCGCCCAGGTCGGGTTGTTGGCTGAGAGCTTCTTGCAGCCCTCCCACCCGTAGAAGATCGACAGGGTGGCGTCGGGCCACATCTTCCGGATCTCGGGCCACATCTGCAGCAGCGTCAGCAGGCCGCGGTCCGGCGAGCTGGCGTAGATGAAGCGGTGCTTCTGCCTCTCCGGCAGCTGCGCCGGCCGGAAGTGCTCCTTGAGCAGGAAGTTGTAGGCCACGCTCATCTTGTCGAGCGGCACGCCGTGGCGCTCGTGCATGGCCTGCTTGTGCCAGTCGCTGACGACCACGATGCGCTCGTAGGCGTCCGCGATCTCGGGCGTCAGGTCCGGGTAGACGGCGTCCTGCAGCCAGAGGATCTTCGGGACCCCCTCCCCGACCTCGGCCTTGACGCCCAGCGAGGGGTAGCGGGAGACGATGAGTTTGCCGGTCTGGACCTTGTACAGCTGCTCGTTGGGCCAGTACGCGACGCGGTCCTTGACCTCCTCGCCGGGCACGACGCCGAAGGTCGGCAGCGGCCCGTAGACCGACACGGCGCGGCGGTCGTTCTTCGCCAGCTCGCGGGCGAGGTAGACGATGGTTTCCTCGCTGGCGCCAATGCCGGTCCGGTAGACGTGGCTCGCGTTCCAGTCCCACAGCGCCGCGGGGACGTAGAAGCTCGCCGCCTTGGGCCGGTAGGACGCGGAGTAGCCGGTGATCGGCTTGATGGACGCGCAGAACGAGGCGTGGAGCCCGCCGGGGACGAGTTCCGTCTCCATGTCCACGACGCGGCCCAGCTCCTGCTCGGCCATCTCGACCATGTCCCGCGGCAGCATCGCGCGCAGGTGGCCGCGCTCGTCGCGCATCGTCCCCCAGGCCGTCTTCCCCGGCGGCAGGCCCTTGTCGAACGAGCCCCAGGGGGTCGAGATGACTACCTCGCCCTGCTCCGGGTCCGCCTTCCGCAGGAGGCGGTCGAGGAACGCACCGGGCATCTGGACGTGCTCGATCACCTCCATGCAGACGACGAGGTCCGCCTTGCCGACCGCGCCCAGGCAGTCCTCGTCGCCGTGGACGAAGAGCACCTTGTCCTTGAAGGGCGCCAGCTGCGGAAACCTCTCGAGCCTCGCCTTGAAGCGGTCGAGGGCGTCCTGCTTGATGTCCATCGCGATGTACTGCCCCAGGCGCTCCGGGCCGATGGCGGCGAGCAGCGGGATGGCCGAGAGGCCGTCGAAGCAGCCGTAGTCGAGCACCTTGACCTTCTCGCCGGGGTGCTTCTGCAGCCACGTCTCGATCCGGGTGGCGGCGTACCGGATGCGCCACTGCTGCGTGACCATCGGAGCGAGGCAGCCCTCCTCCTGCGACGGAATGGCCCCGGTGACCGCGTCGTCGTTGTAGAAGTCGGCGTAGGCCTTCGCGGAGACGATGTGGCGGTCCACCTTCTGGCGCCAGCGCCGCAGGTACTCGGAGACGACGCCGTGGGCCTGCTGGTGCGGGAGGACCTCGCCCAGGAGCGCGGCCTTCTGCGGCTCGTCGTTGTTGAGCAGGAAGTCGTGGTAGTCGCGCAGCTGGAGGGTGTACTGCAGCGCCCGGCGCTCGTTCTCCACGAAGGCGTGGTAGGCGATGGCCTCGGCCTTGTCGTGCTGCAGCGTCGGGTCCGCGAGCAGCTCCTCCAGCAGCGCCTCGACCTTCTTGTACTCCTCCAGCGCGGCGTGCAGCG
>JBAZVI010000020.1 GCA_041660925.1 Elusimicrobiota bacterium | reverse complement strand
AGTCGTCGTGGATCGTCTCGGCCTCCAACATGGCGTTGAGGTAGGGCTGCGCGGCGTAGTTGATCTTGACGCCCCAGTCCTTGCGGATGTCGCGAGCGATGGCGCAGACGAGGCGCGGGGTGGGCTTGGCGGGCTTCGGGGCCAGTGCTCGCTTGCACGCCTCAGAGCAGAACTCGTAGGGAGTAGCGCCAGCCGCTACCTCGGGAAGCACCCGGCCGCAGCGGCAGCGCGAGACGGGGCGGCGCAGGACCTCGCCGGACTCGATGGTCCTCGAGATCTCGTCGGCCAGGGCCGCGTCCACCGGCCGGACCAGCTCGCGCAGGGCCTGCAGGGAGAGGGACTGCGCGTCCTCGGCGGTCCAGTTCAGGGCGGCGGCGATGCGGCTGTGCAGGGTGTTCATTACGACCTCCTAGGTCTGTGGGGCTCCAAGCCCCGGTGGTTGCTGCGTGCTGCTCTTGACACCCTCGACTCTAGTGGGGGTTAAACACGTTGTCAACAGGTATATGTCGATTCTTGCTAAGTACCCGGAAACACTAGGTTTTTAGCCCCTCTGGCGGCGGCACCGCTTGGCCCGCCTGATGGCCGCGACCACCGGCCGCGCCCCTGCGGCGTAGCCCCGCTCGCAGTCGGGGGAGCCGCGGGGGCTGTAGTAGCTGCGGCGGTCGGTCCTGCAGGCATCCGCCGCCATCGAGCGCAGCCAGTAGCCGCGGGTGCCCGCCTCACAGGCGTCGTCGGCGGCGCCCGGCTCACTGCGGATACGGCGCCCTCGGGCGAGGCCCCTCTTGTACTCGGCGGTCTTCATGGGGCGGAAGGTAGCCGGGCCCGGCCGGCGAGTCCAGCTGCAGCGGCGAGACAGGTCTGCAGGCAGATCTGGTAGTGCATCGAGAGGAGGCACTCACCTATGCAGCGCGTCCTCTCGGGCGAGGGCTCCCCGGCCGGCGGCGTGTGCTTGCAGCCGGCGAGGAGGAGCGCGAGGAGGAGCGCGAGCCTCACCGGCCCTCGCGGCGCAAGTCGCGGAGGACCCTCGCCACCAACGCCCGCAGCTCCCGGTCGGCGCCCGCCGGGAGCCCGCCCGACATGGCGTCGATGACCTCGTCGTCGCGGTGCGCCTTCCCGGCCTTGTGGACGAGGCGCCGCACGGCCTCTGGCAGCGTCTCGCGGTCGCGGCCGGAGAAGCCCCGCTTGCTCCAGACCATGTTCCGGTTGTTGGCGCCGGGGTTCTTGACCGACTCGGAGTAGACGAAGACCGTGCGGGACGACTTCGCGAGGCTCCGGGCCTTCTTGAGCGCCTTCGCCTTGCTGGTGAAGCAGGCCTCCAGCATCCAGTCGAGCACGCTGTTGTTGCCGTGCTTCACGCAGTAGAGCTTCCGGTCCATCGGCAGCCTCGCTTTCACTCGTCCTCATCCTCGACAACCGCCCGTGGAGCTGGAGGCAACCTCTCCCCCGTCTCCGCTGCCCAGGCCTTCGCGAAGCTGGGCTTCTCCTTCTCCTGGGCACGCGAGGGCGCCAGCACCAGGAACTCGTCCTGCGTCGAGGTCTTGCCCTTGCGCTCGCGCAGGCTCACCCGGAGGATGCCGTACTCGTCCTCGGTGACGCTCGACCGGTACTCCTGCGCGAACATCGAGAGGATGTTCGCCATCGTGTCGTGGTCGGCCTGCGTCGTGCCGTAGCGCCGGATGGAGCGCCCGTTGCCCCCCGCCGCGGTGAAGTAGCGGCGCAGGTGGTAGATGCTCCAGGGCTCGCGGTGCAGCTGCTTCTGGAGGGCCTTCTCGGCCGTGGTGATGCCGGCGCGCTGCAGCAGGTGGCGCAAACTCCCCTCGTTCGCGAAGAGCGGGATGAGCGGGTTGAAGGCCAGGGTGACGTACTCCAGCATCAGCGCCTCGGCTGCGGCCTCCGGGTAGTCGCGGTACCGGACGAGGGTCGCCTCGGGCATCTCGAGCCCCTTGCGCTCGCTGGCCTTGCCCCGCTGGAACGGACAGTAGGTGCAGCAGGACTTGGCCCAGGGCTCCCCGACGACCTCTTCGCAGTAGTCCTCGACCGCCTTGCGCCCCCAGCCCCAGCCCATGAGCGGGAAGTCCCCCTTGCGCCCAGGCAGCTTCACCCGCTTCTCGCCCGTCTCCCCGATGGTCGTGTAGGCCTTGGAGTCGCGCTCGACACGGCTCTTCTCGTCCGCGTTGAAGCCGATCACCTGTAGGAACGAGCGGTCCCCAAACTCGTCGCGCAGCCAGCGGTCGAGCACCCAGCCCTTGAACTTCAAGGTGCAGCGCCGGTTCGCCATGACGGGCAGCGTCGAGGCCCTCCGCAACTCGTCGGAGAGCCGAAACGCACCCTCGATGTGGAGCTTGCGCGGGCTGGTGGAGTCGTCCAGCACGGCGACACCAGCACGCATCGACATGGCGGCGCGGGCGATCTGGACGTAGCGGACGCCGTGCTCCCGGAGCCGGGGCAGGATGTGCTCCTCCACCAGGCGCTTCGTGTCCGGCCACTCGTCGCCCAACATCGCCGTGACGACGGTCAGGTCCTCGAGATCGAAGTCGCGGCTGCGCGGCTCTTCCAGCCAGCGCAGGAGGATGGCCGTGGAGTCCACGCCCATGCCGTAGGAGAGGACGACGGGCGTGCTCATCGCTTCTTCCACCAGTCCGGGTCCACCAGCTGCTCGACCGTGCTCTCGACCTCGTCGCGCGCAAGCTCCTGCAGCTGCTCCAGGCCGCTCTCGACGCCGCTGTTCTCGTCGTAGCTGCCGGCGGCGAGCGCCTGGATGAGCTTCTTGTCGTCCATCGCGTCGAGGGCCATGTGCCAGGCCATCCGCTCGACCTCGCGCGGCGGCAGGCCCAGGTCCTTGAGGGCGTCGAAGGCGATGAGGTAGGGCCCCATCGTGCGCGTCCGGGCGCCCATCATCTTGCCCGTGACGTTCTTGGAGTCCGAGGACACCTGCAGGCCCGGCAGGACGCGGGTCGCGGCGCGGAAGGTACCGGCGTACTTCTCCGACTGGACGCCGCGGCCCAAGAAGTGGACCGCCTCCGGGCGCGGGTCGAGGCGCCGCAGGATGTCCGCGATCTCGTCGTCGGGCGGCGGGCGGGCCTTGACCGTCAGCGGCAGGCCCGGCCGGACCTTGTCGAGGTTGGGGACGCCGTTGCCCTCGAGGACGCTCATGCACACGCGCCAGAACTCGGCCCGGTCCCACTCGCCTCCCTGCAGCGCGAGGACCGCGTGCGCCCCGTGGGACATGATGGCGCGAATCTCGTCGGCGTAGGCGGCGAGGCGGGCCAGGGTGCCCTGCTGACTCGCGACCTGATCCGGCAGGACCAGGAGCACGCGGGGGCCCAGCGCGCGGGCGAAGCGGTCGTACCAGCCCAGGCGCCTCACCCACTGCGCGTCGGTGATGGGCTTCGGCCAGGTAGGCTTGTTGTCCTTCTCGACCATCTCCGGGAAAGCGCCGTTGTCCACGAACAGCTTCGCCCCCTTGTGCCGCAGGAGGATCTCGATCATGTCCTGAACGAGGTCGTCGGACAGCTCCTCTGTAGTCGTGCCGGGGTTCGTCTCGCGCTCGGCCTGGGCGAGGAACCGGGCGCGCTGGTTGGTGCCGCTCTGGTAGTAGTGGAAGTCATCCGGCCACGGCCACTCGGTGGAGGGCGCACGCAGGTCGTTCCACTCCTCCGGGTCGGGGCCCTCGTTGCTCGCGGTCCAGTAGGGCTGCTTCATCGCCGCCTCTGCTTCGCGAGGTTCTTCTCGACGGCCTCCAAGGACCGCACGACCCGCTCGTAGCACCTCTTGAGGAACACGTCCTTGCCGTCCCAGGTCTTGAGGTTGCCCTCGACGGCGGCGCGGTCGCAGAACTCCCTGGCGACCTTGTCGAACTTGGCGCCCGCTCCTCTTGACGATGAAGAAGTCACCGCAGCTGCTCCTTGAGCCAGTGCTTGCGCTCCCCGATCTCGAGCCCCTTCATCGGCTCCACGACCGTGACGTTCCAGTCGAACTCCTTGAGGCCGGCGCGCACCGGCTCGACGTACTTCTTGCCGGCGTAGAAGGTGAGGCGGGCCGGGCCGCGGCGCAGGTGCCGTGCCGCGAGGTGGCACGCGACGTTGAAGCCCCAGGCCTCGTCGTACTTCTTCGACTTGCCAAGCTCCTGGTCGTACCAGTCGAGGACCGCGTCGAGCTCTACGAGGCCGTACTTGGCCGAGAGGATGTAGACGAGCGGGTGCCGCGCGACGGCGACCTCGAACTGCGCCTTGAACAGCTG
>JBAZVI010000019.1 GCA_041660925.1 Elusimicrobiota bacterium | reverse complement strand
CTTCGGCCGTCTGCGGCGTCGCTCCTCGCTCACATAGCTTCAGCTATGCTCGCTCGTCGCTCCTTGCATCCAATCCGAAGCTGGGCCCCCAAAACGCACGCTATTACTCGGACGGACTCCTAGACGGCGCGACTGTCCGCACTCCTTTCAGGAGTGCGACAGCTTCGTCGTCCTTCGATCTTCAGGGGTGCTTCGATCGGACACGGACGGGAATCCGCTTGTCGGATTCCCGAAGGAGGGAGGAGACTTCGTCGAAGCGCGTCGGGTCGATGGAGAGGACGAAGCCGTTGTAGCCGTCGGGCGGGCCGCCGGCCAGCCGCCGCCGCTCCTCTTCGCGCGCGCGCAGCCAGCGGGCCTGCGCGAGGAGGGGCCCCGCGGCTTCCGTTGCGCCCAGGCGCGCCGCGGCCTCGGCCATCTGGAGGCGGGCGTGGGGGGAGGCGGGCTCGAGCTTCCATGCGCGCGCGGCGGCTTCCGCCATCCCGCGCCAGTCCCCTTCGGCGCGCCGGAGCTCGGAGCGCAGCATCGGACGCAGCGCGTTCGTCGGGCTGAGCCGCTCCGCCATCGCGAGCGCCGGCCCGACGTTCCTTCCGCCCTCGCGCAGGCGCGCGCGGGCGAGCGCCTCCCATAGGGCGTCGTCGGCCGGAGCGAGGCCGAGGGCTTTCTCGATGGACGCGGAGTCGTCCCGGAGGCTCAGCCCCCGGAGCGTCCAGGCCGTCCACGGAGAGACGACGGCGAGCAGGGCGCCGGCGGCGCAGAACGCGCCCCATGCGCGCGACGGGCGGGCGGCCTCGGCCGGCGGCTGGGCGGCCGCGAGGAGGTAGGCGAAGAGGGCCGCGAGGCCCGGCAGCGCGAAGATGTCGTCGACGGAGGCCTGCGCGAGGAGCGCCGCGCACGCCGCGAGCGCGGCCTCGCGGCTCCAGGAGGCCGGGCGCGCGCGGGCGGCGCGCAGCAGGAGCGTCCCGACCCCGGCGAGGAGCAGGAGGAGTCCGACGAGGCCCGTCTCGGCGGCGGACTGGAGGGGCTCCGAGTGGGCGTAGGCGGTGCTCATGCCGTAGTTCGTGGCGAAGGAGGAAGGCGCCGGGGAACGCTCGAGGAGGTAGCCGCGCTCGAAGCGGCCGGGGCCGGTCCCCAGGATGGGATTCGCCCGCACGACGCGCAGCGCGCTCCCCCAGATGGACGGGCGCACCGACGCGGCGGGATGGTCGAGCTTGAGCGCCGCGACCCAGAGGCCCGCGGGGACGAACGCGGCCAGCGCGAGCAGGAGGACGGCGGCGGCCAGCAGCGCTCTGCGCCGTCCGCTGCGCCAGAGGAGGAGGGCGAGCGCCGACCCGCAGCCCAGCAGGGCGGCCCGAGAACTGGCGGCCGCGCAGGCCGCGCCCGCGACGAGCGCGGCTCCGGAGAGCGCGAGGCGGACGGGCCGGGGCGAAGGTCCGCCGGGAGCCAGCAGCGCCGCGCAGGCGGCGGCGAAGGCGGCGGCGAGGAGCGCTCCCGTGTAGCCGTGGTGGGGAGGGAGCAGCCCGGTCCAGGGGTAGTCGGGGCGCGAGAGGAAGAAGGACGCGAACACGAACAGCAGCGCCGCCGGCTGCAGGCGCAGCAGCCAGGCGGAGCGTTCTTCCTCGCGGAAGGAGCCCGCGCAGGCGGCGAGGACCGGAAGGGGGAGGAGGAGCCTGGCCGCGGCGGGAAGCGCGACGAGCGGCTCGGGGGAGACGAGCGCGCAGAGCAGCGCCCACGCGCCCCAGGCCCAGAGCGCCGCGGGGACCGCCCCCCGGGCGGGCGTCCGCCGCGCGGCGAGCGCGCAGAAGAGCGCGAGGGCGAGCGCCCACTGCCAGCTCTCGCGCAGTCCTCCCATGAGGAGGCCGGCGAGGACGAGGTCTCCGAAGAGCGAGGTCACCCTCTTGCGCGGAAGCCGCGACCCATCTCGCGTTCGAGGTCGCGCTTCTTCAGATCGTCGCGGCGGTCCGGGCCGCGCTTGCCGCGTCCCAGGCCGAGCAGGACCTTGGCCCAGCCGCGCAGGAAGAAGATCTCGAGCGGGACGATCGTCAGTCCCTTGGTCTGCAGCTTCCCGCCGAGGCGTTCGATCTCCCGGCGATGGAGCAGCAGCTTGCGCGTGCGCAGGGGGGGGATGGCCTCGACGGTGTTCTGCTTGTAGGGCGCGATGTGCAGGTTGTGGAGCCAGGCCTCCGCGCCGTCGACGCGGGCGAAGCTGCCTTCGAAGGAGACTCCGCCGGCGCGCACCGATTTGACCTCGGCGCCCTTGAGCGCGAGGCCGGCCTCGAGGGTCTCGAGGATCTCGTAGCGCATGCGCGCCTTCCGGTTGAGGGCGACGGAGACCCGTCCGTCGTCGGCCTTCTCGGCCTTCTTCTTTTTCTCTGTCATTGACGGTCGTCAGCGAACCCGCTATAATCATTCTAGCAATTGCCGGCGGCCGGACCTACAGGACGGGCAGGTGGCGGAATTGGCAGACGCGCACGGCTCAGGACCGTGTGGCCGCAAGGCCTTCGGGGTTCAAGTCCCCGCTTGCCCATCCGGTAGGTTCGACCCGAAGACCGCGATCCTCGCGGTCTTCGTCTTTATCCTCCTCGCACAGCTGCTCGTCGTCCCCGCCCGTTACCTCGGCTCCGAGGGAGACGATGCCGTCTACGTCCTCGCCTCCAGGGCCCTGCTCGCGGGCCGCTACGCGCTCGGCATCTCTCCCGGCGACCCTCCGCTGGCCACGACGACTCCGGGTTGGCCGCTCCTCCTCGCCCCCGCGGCGGCCGTCTCCGGAGAGAACCCCCTCGGCTACCAGCTCTGGGCCTGGCTCTGGCTGGCGCTCTCCTCGTTCCTCTTCTGGGCCTGGATGCGCCGGCGGGAAGGCCCCGCCGCGGCGCTCGCCGCGCTGGTCCTCTTCGGCCTCAACCCCCTCGTGCTCTCCCGCGCCGGCATCGCCATGTGCGAGTTCCCGTTCCTCTCCTGCGCGTTCGGCCTCCTGGCGGCTCTGGAGGCGGGACTTCCGGCGTGGGCCGCGGGCCTCTGCCTGGGCGCGACCTGGCTCGTCCGGCCGGCGGCGCTCCCGCTCGCGGCCGCGGTGCCGGCCTTCTTTTGGCTGAGAGGACGGCGCCGCGACGCCTTCGTCTGTCTCGCGGCGGCCGCTCCGCTCCCCCTGCTCTGGAAGGCCTGGACGGCCGCGGCGGGCGTCCAGCTGCCCGAAGGGGCCGAGCTCTTCGCGCACCTACCCCGCGGGGCGGCGGCGCTCTTCGCGCTGGCGGCGGCGAACCTCTCCGCGGCCGTCGAGCTCTGGGGGCGGACCGTCCTGCCGCTGCGCGAGGCTCCGCGCGCTCTCGCGGCGACGACGGGCGCCGTGCTGACCCTCCTCTCCGCCGCGGGCTGGTGGCGCCGCCGGACGGTCCCCGGCTGGAGGGAGGCGGGGCTCTTTCTGGCGGGCTCGCTCCTGATGCACGCCTTCTGGCCGTGGTGGTACGAGCGCTATCTTCCGCCGCTGCTTCCTTTCCTGCTCGCGGGCCTGCTGGCGCTGGCGCTGGACCTGCGCGGCCGGACGGGCGCGTTCCTCCTGGCGGCTCTCCTGGCGGGGCCGTCTTTCTGCGTCCAGTTCCCCGCGCTGCGCGAGGCCGCCCGCGCGCACGCCCTTCCCGAGCAGGCCGCGGCGTACGCCTGGGCGCGGGAGAATACGCGGGCCGAGGACCTATTCCTCGGGGTCTTCGAGGCGCGCGAGGCCTGGTACACGGGGAGGCCGTTCCTCCCCTTCACCTCCCTGCGCCCCGGCGAGCGCGGGCCGGCGGCTCTGCGGCGCCTGCGCGTGCGCTGGGTCTTCTGGGTTCCCGTGCCGGACCTCGGGGCCTCGAGGCCCGGGGAGTTCTCCTGGGGCCGGTCGCTGGAGTCCTTCCGCGAGGGGCTGCGGAACCCCCCGTACCGGCTCGCCTTCCGCGACGGAGTCTCCGGCGCGGAGATCTACGAATTGACGGCGCAGCGGCCGGGGCTCCCCCGTGCTCCACGTCGCCGCATAAAGTAGTTGACACAAGGTGGGCCCTGCGGTACAATCGGGCTGTCATAGTTCGCAAGGTCGTACCTATACGTGCCGGGATCGATCGAATTACTCCTTGAATACATCATGCCGGCACAAAGGAGGGAGTAAAGACCATGCGTAACAGCAAGCGGGGCTTCACCCTCATCGAGCTCATGATCGTCGTGGCCATCATCGGTATCCTCGCGGCCATCGCGATCCCGAAGTTCGCTGAGCTTATCCGTAAGTCGAACGAAGGCGCGACCAAGGGCAACCTGGGCGCGGTCCGCAGCGCGCTGAGCATCTACTACGGGGATATGGAAGGACAGTACCCCAATACCCCGGATGCTCTGACCATCAACGGCAAGTACATGTCGTCGATGCCGCAGGGCAAGACGCCGAACTACCACGCGGACCGCAACACGTTCGCGCTGGGCTCGGGCGTCGCGGCCATCACGGACGTCGGCGGTTGGTCTTACAACAACGGGCCGGCGGATGCGAACTTCGGCACCATCCTTGTGAACTGCACTCACACGGACACGAAGACCAGCATCTGGTCCACGTATTGAGCTTTCGCTCAGCGTGAACAACAAGCCCCTGGTCGAGAGACCAGGGGCTTCGTTTTAAGACGGAGACGACGACCGCGCAACGACGGACACGCGCAGGGCATGACGCACCCGGAGGGACAAGAACATGCGTAACAGCAAGCGCGGTTTCACGCTCATCGAGCTCATGATCGTGGTGGCCATCATCGGAATCCTGGCGGCCATCGCCATCCCGAAGTTCGCGGAGCTGATCCGCAAGTCGAACGAGGGCGCGACCAAGGGCAACCTGGGCGCGGTCCGCAGCGCGCTGAGCATCTACTACGGGGACATGGAGGGGCAGTATCCCAACACCCCGGATGCTCTGACCATCAACGGCAAGTACATGTCGGCGATGCCGCAGGGCAAGACGCCGAACTACCACGCGGACCGCAACACGTTCGCGCTGGGCTCGGGCGTCGCGGCCATCACGGACGTCGGCGGCTGGTCGTACAACAACGGGCCGGCCGATGCGAACTTCGGCACCATCCTTGTGAACTGCACGCACACGGACACGAAGACCAGCATCTGGTCGACGTACTGACCCGACGCTCGCAGTGACGGAAGGCCCCCCGCCTCTCGAGGCGGGGGGCCTTCGTCTTTCCGGCCGCTCAAAGTCACAGCCGAGGCCACTGGCGGCGGAGCCGGGGGCGGGATACACTTCCGATATACCCGCTCGCGCGGGTCGCCAAGCGTGCCGGATGCCGCACGATTCCTCCTTCGTACATCATGCCGGCACAAAGGAGGGTAGGACCATGCGCGAGAGAACGAAGAAGAGCTCGGGGAGCCGAGGGTTCACGCTCATCGAACTGATGATCGTGGTAGCCATCATCGGTATATTGGCGGCCATCGCCATCCCGAAGTTCGCCGAGCTGATCCGCAAGTCGAACGAGGGCGCGACCAAGGGCAACCTGGGCGCGGTCCGCAGCGCGTTGAGCATCTACTACGGGGACATGGAGGGGCAGTATCCCAACACCCCGGATGCTCTGACCATCAACGGCAAGTACATGTCGGCGATGCCGCAGGGTAAGACGCCGAACTACCATGCGGACGCGAACACGTTCGTGCTGGGCTCGGGCGTCGCGGCCATCACGGACGTCGGCGGCTGGTCGTACAACAACGGGCCGGCGGACGCGAACTTCGGGACCGTGCTCGTCAACTGCACGCACACGGACACGAAGACCAGCATCTGGTCGACGTACTGAGCGGAAGCTCGGAGGAAGTGGGCCCCCCGCCTCGAGAGGCGGGGGGCCCCGCTTGATGGACTCTCAGCGGAGGCGGTAGATCGCGGAGCGCTCTGCGGGGTCTTCGAAGACCTTTTCGAAGAGGGGCGGCGCGGCCAGGCGGCGCAGGTCCGACGAAGGCAGGGGGGCGTTGGGGTCGTCCCGGCGGACGATCGCCCCTCCGTCGGGGAGCGAGAGGACCCAGCCGGCGCCGCGCGCGCGCAGGCCCGCCGCGAACTCCCGCGACGTCGGGGCGCCGCGCAGGCGCGCGCTGCGCCGGCCCGTGAGGAGGTAGACCCGTCCCTGCTCCTCCGCGGCGAACACCGCGTCCGGCGGCGCGTGCGTCCGGATCCAGGAGAAGGTCCTCTCCGGAGGCGTCGTCAACGGTGTCCCCTTGCGGCGGGAGGCCGCGAAGACCGTCCCGAGGGTCGGCGCGAAGAGGGCGAGGGCCAGCGCGAGGGTCGCCAGCGGGAGCGCGGCCCGGCGCAGAGCCCAGCGCTCCTCGAGTTCCTGCGTCCCCAGGAGGACCAGCGCGCAGACGAAGGGCAGCGCCGGGAGCAGGTAGCGGGCGGTCGTCTTCGCCCAGAGCAGGTGGAGCCCGGCGTAGCCGGCCGCGGCGAGCAGCGCGAGCGGGCCGGGGCGCAGGCGGCGCAGGCCGAGCAGGGTCAGCGCCAGGCCCCCGAGCACGGCGAGGGTCTCCGCGGGGCCTCCGGTCGCCGCCCCCGGCCAGCGGAAGAGGGCGCGCGCGTACAGCTCCCGGAGATGGAAGAGCGCGCTCGCGCCGGCGCCGGAGAGGATCGCGGGCAGGGAGGGAGAGGCGTCGGCGGTCGGGAGCTCTCCCGCGTACGGGATCAGAGGGCTCCCCTGAAGCGCGCCGCGCAGCAGCCACGGGGCCGCCAGCGCCGCGAGCGCGGCGGCGCACGCCAGGGCGCGCCGCGGGCGCCGCTGCAGGAGGAGCGTCCCGACGAGGGCCGCTCCGAAGACCGCTCCCGTCGGACGGACGTACCAGGAAGCGGCGCAGAGGCCGCAGAGGAGGGCCCACGGGCCGGGGGCCTCGTCCCTCCATGCTCGGCGCGCCTGGACGAAGAACGCGAGGGTCAGGAGCGTGAAGAGCGGGTCGGTGAGCACCGTGCCCGAGACGCTCACGGTGAGCGGGTTGAGACCGGCGAGCGCCGTCGCGGCGAAGCGGACCGCGGGGGAGGCTCTCCCGTCGAGGAGCTCCCAGAGCAGGTGGAGCGAGCCCAGCGTGCAGGCGACGGAGAGGAGCTGGAGGGGGAGGAAGCTCTCCGGGAAGAGGGCCGTCAGCGGCGCGAGCAGGAGCGGGTAGCCGGGCATGTAGGGGGAGAGGGGCGGTGCGCCCGGCGCGTTGAGCTCGGCGAAGCGGCCGGAGAGGAGCGAGCGGGCTCCGATGATGTAGAATGCGTCGTCGTTGAAGAATCCGACGTAGTAGGCGCCGAGCGCCAGCGCATACGCGGCGGCGCAGAGGAGCAGGAGCGCGAGCTCCGCTCGACGGGTTCCCAGGCTCGAGGACGGCATCGTGACGATGATAGCAATCCCGGCGGCGTTCGAACGGACGGTCTGGACCGTGTTCGGCCTCTGTCTCGGAAGCTTCGTCAACGTCCTCATCCACCGCCTGCCCCGGGACATGTCCGTCGTTCACCCCCGCTCACGCTGCCCGCTCTGCTCGAAGCCCATCGCCTTCTACGACAACCTCCCGCTGCTCAGCTGGTTCCTTCTCAAGGGCCGCTGCCGGCATTGCCGCGCCCCCATCTCCGCGCGCTACCCGGCCGTCGAGCTCCTCCTCGGACTCCTCGCGCTCGGCCTGCGCCTGCGCTGGCCGGAGCACATGCTCTGGACGCTCCCCGCCCTGCTCGCCTGCGCGGCCCTCGTCGCGGTGGCCTTCATCGACTGGGACACCTTCCTCATCCCCGACGAGCTCTCGCTCGGGCTCCTCGCCGCGGGCCTCCTCCTGGCTCCGCTCAACCCGCTGCTGAGCGGCCAGGTCTGGTGGAGCCGCGTCCTGCACTCCGTGGGCGGGGCCGCGGTCGGCTTCGCGCTCTGCTGGGGGCTGGCGGTCTTCGGGGAGAAGGTCTTCAAGAAGGAGGCGATGGGCGGCGGCGACGTGAAGCTGCTGGCCGCCATCGGGGCGTGGGCGGGCGCGCTCGGCGCCTTCAACGCGCTCATCGTCGCGTCTTTCCTCGGCTCCGCCTGGGGCCTCTCCCTCATCCTGCGCCGGCGCATCGCGCGCCAGGACCCGATCCCCTTCGGGCCCTTCCTCAGCGCGGCGGCCCTGCTGGACTTCTACGCCGTGCTTCCGCCGGGCTTCCCCTTCACGCTTTTCTAGGAATCCCCTGCGGGGATCCCTCGAGGGCTTCGTAGAAGCGAAGCATCGCTGAGAAAGCGCTCCGGCAACGCCGGAGCGAAGGTCCATCCGTCATTTCTGTTTTCGGGGGAGAGGACGGCTGCGGAGTTCTCGGACGACCCGTGCGCTCAGAGGTCCAGGCGGCCTTGGCGCCAGTCGTCGCGCTTCATCGCCTTGAAGCGCTTCGCGTTCCATTTTCCGAGCAGCGAGATGAGTTCGCCGGCGTCGTTGAACTTCCGGACCTGTCCGGTCGCGGAGTCGGTCACCTGTCCCTTGATCCAGAGGCGCGCTTTCTCGGCATCGAACTCGTGCTGGACCTTCGTCAGCGGCCAGAGGTAGACCTTGACCGTGAGGCCGGTGTTGCCGGTCTTGATGGTCGCGGCGGGCTTCTTCTTCGTGACGGCTTCCATGCTTCGCATCCGGCGTTCCCGGTTCGCGGGACTATTGGGCGGCGATCCCGACCTTTGGTCGGGACGAGCGTGCTCAGCCGGTCCGGCAGGTCCGGCCTCCGCGCGCTCGCAAAATGGCGGAGAGGGGGGGATTCGAACCCCCGAGGGTGTTACCCCTACACGATTTCCAGTCGTGCCGTTTCAACCGCTCACGCACCTCTCCAGATCGGCTCGACGGATGGATTATACCTGATTACGTTATCCGAATCCCGCGCTCAAAAAAATCCCCCTCTCCCAGGGGGGGAGAGGGGGATGCCGGGCGCGGGCCTCAGTGCCCCAGCAGCTTCTTGCGCAGGATGTTGCGCAGGTTGTTGGCGAACTCCGCCGCGTCCTTCAGCCAATGCCCTTGTCCGGGCGGGAAGAGGTCGAGCACGAGCTGGGCCTGGTCGCCGAGCCCGATGCCGTGGATGTCGACGTCCTTGGCGGCCTTGATGAGCGCCCGGTACTGGTCGCGGTCGAAGTTGTAGTCCGGGTCGCCGTCGTTGACCATGATGATCATCTTGTCGCCGCGGCCCATGCGGATGCGCTCGATGGCCTCCTTGAGGGCCTTGTGCGCCTCGGTGGAGCCCGTGCCCGAGAAGATGGCGGCGATGATCGACTCCTTCATCTTCGGGGAGAGCTTCGCGCCGTAGGGCTTGAGCACCTTCGGGTCGCTGTCGTACTTCACCACCTCGAACTGCACGCCGGGGACCTTGTCGAGCGCCTCCATCATCATGATGGCTCCTTCGATGGCGCGCTCCTTCTTGTCGCCGTCCATGCTGCCGCTGGTGTCGATGAGCAGCGAGATGCGGTAGAGCGTCTTGTTGGGGAGGAAATCCTCCTTGAAGATGTCCGGGTCGCCGGCGGGGATGCGGTGGTAGGCGTCCTCGTCGAGATCCCCGGAGTCGCGGCCGCGGATGGTGCGTTGGCGGATCTTCTGCTTGAGCGTCTGCAGGAGCTGCTGGCGCATCGTCGGGATGAGCTTGCGGACGCGGTCGAAGTACTTGTTGTAGCGGTCGTGGTCCGCCTGGCGGACCTCCTTCTCCTCGTCGGCCTTGTTGAGCCGGTCCTTCTGCTGCTTCTGCTTCTGCGGGTCGGAGGGGTCGGATTTCTTCCCGTCCTGCGCGGAGGAATCGGAGTCGGAGGACTGGCCGGACTGGCCGTCCTGCGGCTGTTGGTCCTGCTGGCCGGGCTGGCCCTTCTGGCGGGCCTTCTCCACCTTCTTGCGCATCTCCTCGGCTTCCTTCTTCGCCTTCTCCTGCTGGGCGTCGCTCATGTCCTCGGGGTTGTCGAGGGTCTTCTCCCCGTGCTTGTCGCGATATTCCTTCTCCTGCTTCTCCATCTCCTTGCGGACCTGGTCCTCGTACTTCTTCTTCTCCTCGTCGGTGAGAGGGCGCTGCTTCTTCTTGCCGCCCTGCTTGCCCTTCTTATCCTGCTGCTGCCGGCCCTGCTTCCCCTGTCCGCCGGACGAGGACTCGGATTCAGAGGCCTGCTGCTCGTCGCCCTCCTGCCCCTCGCCGGCCTGCGAGCCCTGCTGGTCCTGGTCCTGCTGCTCGTCGCCCTGCTCTCCCTGGCCCTGACCCTTGCCCTGGCCTTCCTGCTTCTCGTCGCTCTTCTCCCCGTCCTGCTGCTCGCCGTCCTGCTCGGCCTTGTCCTGCATGGCCTGGTCGTAGGCCTGCTTCATCAGCTCCTGATAGATGGGCCAGATCTCGTCGCGGATGATCTCGAAGGCGCGCCGGGCGTCCTTCTCGGCGATAGCCTTCCGGATGGGCTTGGCGGCCTTCTGGAGCGCCTCGAGGACCCGGGAGTCGACGACGCGCGGGTCGGGGCGGCCGGACCACCACTGGTAGATGAGCGCGTAGTTGAACTGGAGGTGCAGCGGGATGCGCGCCCAGCGCGCGCGCTCCGCGTCGATGTCCTGGATGCCGTAGTCCTTCGCGTAGGCGGCCTCGAGCCAGCCGCGGGCGCCCGGGTGTTTCGCGACGCCGAGGTTGTTGATGCGGGGGTCCTCGACGGCCCACCAGAGGGCCTGGAAGGCCATGTTCTTGATGAACGGCTTGTTCTCGAAGATGAGCTCGGGACGGCTGAAGATCAGGTGCCAGACCTCGTGCGCGAGTCGGCCGAGCGAGACGTTCCTGTCCGGGTCGGCGAGGTCCTCGGGGAGGTACTGGATCTCCTCCAGACCCGAGACCGCGCGCCAGCGCCGCGGGGTGTTCTTCTCGTTCTCGCCGTGCTTCTGGAGATAGTAGAAAGGGGAGAGGCGCAGGCCCATGTAGCTCGAGAGCAGTCGCGCGACGTTCTCGAGGACCTTCGCCCAGGCGTCGACGAGGCCCTTCTCCTCTTCGGGAGAGGCGGCGCCGTCGTCGGGGGAGGTGAAGGTCGGCGACGGGAGGCCGTCCTCGCCGCTCTTGGGGCTCGTGAACGGCATGGGGGGCATGCGGTCGGACCGGTTCATCCATTGGTCCCAGGACATGGGGCCGGGCGTGTCGTCCCACTTCGTCCGCGGGGAGTCGAAGTCCATGTGTCCGCCGCCGCCGTCCCAGTCGTCCTCGTCGCTGTCGTGCGCGGTGTTGATGGGGACGGGAGTCGACTTCGGCTTCGCGGCCTCGGCCTGGCGCTTCGCCTCCGCTTCCTGCGCGAGCTTCACGCGCTTCTGCTCGGCGAACTCTTCGAGGATGGAGGCCAGCGAGTCGCGGGCGGCCGCGGAGGCCTTGTTCCCTTCGAGGTCGTAGCGGCGCAGGGACGCGGCGATGGTCTCGGCGATGACCGGGTCCTCGACGATGGAGGAGGGGTTGTAGGTCTTCGTGAAGATGTCCGTGACGCTGTCGCCGGGATAGTGCTGGATGTGCTCCACGATGTGGATGAGCGTGCGCGGAGCGATGGGCAGCGGCAGGACGTCCGGGTAGACCTTGCGCAGGTCGTTGGCGATGGCCACGAGCTTGTCGATGAGCGCCGGGTCCACCTTGTCGAAGAAGATGCGCAGCAGCGCCGCCTCCTCCTCCGCCGGCAGGTACTTCACGTCGAGCGTCATGCC
>JBAZVI010000018.1 GCA_041660925.1 Elusimicrobiota bacterium | reverse complement strand
CCGCTGGAGCAGGTGGGAAGGGTTGGGCTGTTCGCCCATTAAAGCGGTACGTGAGCTGGGTTCAGTACGTCGTGAGACAGTACGGTCTCTATCTACCATGCGCGCAGGAAGCTTGAGAGGAGTCGACTACAGTACGAGAGGACCTAGTTGAACGAACCTCCTGTGTCCCAGTTGTCCTGCCAAGGGCAGCGCTGGGTAGCGGTGTTCGGTAGGGATAAACGCTGAAAGCATCTAAGCGTGAAACCCGCCTCAAGATAAGGCTTCCCTCCCCGCAAGGGGACTAAAGGACCCCGGAAGACTACCGGGTTGATAGGCCGGAAGTGTAAGCGTGGCAACACGTTCAGCGAACCGGTACTAATCGTCCGTGCGGCTTGGCCATATTCTTCAATCTTTATGACGCGAGGCTTGTTCTTGCGTTTTGTGCGTCCGATTTGGTACAATGTCCGTGTCGGGAGCATTCGGAGTTCGTAGCGGGTAGCCGCAACGATGACGGTACCGGTCTGAACGGTCCAGTCAGCCACACTCCCTCCTGAGATCAAGGGGTCAACGAGGCCGGTGATAATTCCGGCAGGGAAACACCCGTTCCCATTCCGAACACGGCAGTTAAGCCTGCAAGGGCTGATGGTACTAACGCCCAACTCGGCGTTGGGAGAGTAGGTCGTCGCCGGCCTCGTTGACTCCTTGATCACTCGGTAAATCCGACGTCAGCAGTAAGGGGAACGCATGAGACAGGGGCTAATGTCCCTGGGCGCTTTCTTTTTGTCCGCCATTCCGGTTTACGCCGGCATGGTGGGCTCTGGGCGCCAACTCCCCGCGGGTTCGGTCAAGGTCTTCGGCTACTACGAGGGGACCCAGAGCCAGGACCTCAACTTCTCGCTCTCCGGCGAGGGGACCTGCACGACGAACAACACGGTCAACCCGAACTCCAGCTTCGCTTGCGGGAGCACGGGAAAGGTCACGGGCGAAGGCAGCGGCGGAGCCGCGATGGTGAAGCTCCTGGCGCAGCCTTACGAGAGCGTGCAGTACTGGGCCGCGGTCGGCGCGGGCGATTATACGCTGAAGGTCGCCTCGGTGACCCGGACCAACACCCTCTCCGGCCGCAGCGTCGGCCCCGTGGTGGAAGCCGGCGTCAAGGCGATCCTCTGGCCCGACACCGTCGTCGCGCCCGGACTCGCCGCGCAGCTGGGCTTCGGATGGCGGAGTCATCGGTTTCAGGAGAATCCGGCGGGGAACACGGCGGCCGAAGGGGCGATCGATCAGCGCCTCGACCTTCTTTCGTCGCAGGTCGCGCTGGAAACGGGACATCTTTTCAAGCCGGAGGGCTGGCGCGTGGGCGTCGAGCCTTACGGCGGAGTCAAATGGGTGCGCACGCAGGCCTGGCTGCGGGATCATAAGGGCGGCGGACGCGTGGGGGGGATCGAGGATACGGTGACGCCGTTCCTCGGTCTGCATATCCCGGCTTACGAGAACGAAGGCCTCTTCGCGGAGGCGTCGTTCGTGGGCGGGTTCCACTACGCAGCGGGCTTGAGCGTGCGGTTCAAATAAAACGATGAAACTTGATAAGAAGCAGAAAAAAGAAGAATCCAAGAAGCTGGCGGAGACGCTTAAAGCGTCTCCGTTCCTGTATTTCACGGACTATCAGGGCTTGAAGTTCACGGAGCTCGCCGAGCTCCGCGCGAAGCTCAAGCCCATGAAGTGCCGCTTCAAGATCTGCAAGAACTCCCTGCTCGAGCACGCGCTCAAGCAGGCGGGCATCGACGGCGTCGATATGTCCCTCGTCGAGGGACCCAACGCCATCCTCGTGACGCAGAGCGAGGATCCCGTCGGCCCCGCCAAGGTGCTCGTCCAATTCGCCAAGGAGTTCCCGAAGCTGAAGATCAAGGCCGGCTACGTCGGCTCCCAGTGGATGGGAAAGGCCGAGTGCGAGCGGCTCTCGAAGATCGGCAGCAGGCCGGAGCTGCTCGGCAAGCTCGTCGGCGTGCTCTACATGTCCGTCAGCCAGAGCGCCTCGGTGCTCGCCGCCCCGATCCGCGACCTGGTCCTCGTTCTGAAGGCGCTGGAAGAGAAGAAGTCCGCGGAGGCGGCCGCGAAATAAACCGCCGGTAGTCCCCCCGGTTCTGCCGGGGGGATAAGCCCGGGCCGCGAAGCCGGGGCTACTGAAATAAAGGAGAAGAAAGAAAATGTCCACCGCAACGAAGATGAGCAAGGACGAGATCGTCGAAGTGATCTCGAACCTCACCGTTCTCGAACTTTCCGACCTCGTGAAGGCCGTCGAGGAGAAGTTCGGCGTGAAGGCCGCCGCCGCGATGCCGATGATGGCCGGCGCCCCCGCCGCGGGCGGAGCCGCTCCCGCCGCCGCCGAAGAGAAGAACGACTTCACCGTCGTCCTTTCCAGCGGCGGAGACAAGAAGATCCAGGTCATCAAGGTCGTCCGCGAGCTGACCGGCCTGGGCCTGAAGGAAGCCAAGGACCTCGTCGAGGGCGCGCCCAAGACCGTGAAGGACGGCGTGCCGAAGGCGCAGGCCGAGGAGTGGAAGAAGAAGCTCATCGAGGCCGGCGCCTCCGTCGAGCTGAAGTAGCTTCGCGACGCGCTGCGACACCCCTGCCCGGATGAACGATCCGGGCAGGGGTGCCAGCGCAAAAAACGCCGCCGGTTTTTGAGCTGTTTGGACGGACGGACGAAGGTCGAAGAGAGACAGGGATAAACGAGGGACGGATGACCAATCAGATCAGATTCTCGAAGATCCCGCAGGTCCTGGACATGCCGGACCTGCTCGAGATGCAGAAGCGCTCATTCCGCGATTTCCTCCAGGAAGAGGAGACGCCGGCGGAGCGCAAGCTGATGGGCCTGCAGGCCGCGTTCATGGACGTGTTCCCGATCGAGTCCTCGGACTGCAGCATGGTCCTGGACTTCGTCCGCTACAAGCTCGTCCCGACCCGCTACGCGAGCGCCGAAGAGGCCCGCAGCCACGACGCGAGCTTCACGACCTCCCTGCGCGCCATCCTCCGCCTCTCCTCCCGCCAGCCCTCCGGCAAGCTCAAGCAGATCGTCGAGCAGGAAGTCACCCTCTGCGAGATCCCCCTGATGACGGAGAACGCCTCCTTCATCATCAACGGCGCCGAGCGCGTCGTGGTCAGCCAGCTCCACCGCTCCCCGGGCATCGTGTTCGAGGAAGACGAGGAGAAGAAGATCTCGTCGCTGGGCCGCAAGCTCTATTTCGCGCGCATCATCCCCTATCGCGGCGCCTGGGTCGAGTTCGAGTTCGACCTCAACAACGCCCTCTTCGTCCGCGTCGACCGAAAGAAGAAGTTCCCGGCGACCTCGTTCCTGCGCGCCTGCGGCATCGAGTCGGACTCCGAGCTGCTCCAGATCTTCTACGAGTGCGAAGAGGCGAAGGTCGCCCACGACTCGGCCGACCAGATCCTCCGCCGCGTCTGCGCCGAGGACGTCGTCGACAAGTCCACCGGCGAGGTGCTGCTCGAGACCCGCCACCCGGTCACCCACGAGTCCATCAAGCGCATGCTCGAGAAGGGCATCAAGACCGTGAAGCTCATCAAGGGCAACCCGGAGAAGGACAACCCCACCGTCTGGGAGACGCTGCGCAAGGACCCCTACAAGAGCGCCAAGGAAGCCCAGCAGGAGATCTATAAGAAGCTCCGCGGCCAGGAGTTCATCGTCCCCGGGCAGGCCGAACAGTACCTCGACAACCTCATCTTCAAGAACCTGCGCAAGTACGACCTCTCGCACGTGGGCCGCTACAAGATCGCCAAGAAGCTCGGTCTGCTGCTCGAGGCCCTCTCCGACCGCAAGGACATGCACTTCGAGGTCCCCTCCGAGAAGCGCCGCACGCTGACCGTCGAGGACCTGATCGTCACGATGAAGTACATCATCTTCCTCAACAACGGCGACGCCCTCTACAACTACGGCGACCGCAAGGCCAAGGTCGAGGTCGACGACATCGACCACCTCGGCAACCGCCGCGTCCGCGGCGTGGGCGAGCTCCTCGAGAACCAGATCCGCGTCGGCCTCGCGCAGATGTCCCGCGTGATCCGCGACCGCATGAGCGTGCAGGACAAGTCGACGCTGACCCCGCGCAGCCTCCTCAACACCGCGCCGCTGGTCGGCATCCTGCGCAAGTTCTTCGGGACCTCCCAGCTCTCGCAGTTCATGGACCAGATCAATCCGCTGGCGGAGCTCACGCACAAGCGGCGCCTCTCGGCCCTCGGCCCCGGCGGTCTCAACCGCAAGCGCGCCGGCTTCGAGGTCCGCGACGTCCACCACACCCACTACGGCCGCATCTGCCCCATCGAGACCCCGGAAGGCCCGAACATCGGCCTCATCACCTCGCTGGCGTGCCACGCGAAGGTCAACCGCTACGGCCTCATCGAGTCGCCCTACCGCAAGGTCACGAAGGGCAAGCTCACCGGCGACGTCGAGTACTTGCCCGCCGACATCGAGGACGAGCATACGATCGCCCAGGCGAACACCCCGCTCGACGAGGACGCCAAGCAGATCAAGGCCGACCTCGTCGCCTGCCGCCGCCGCGGCGACTTTCCGCAGGCCGAACCCGCGAAGATCGACTTCATGGACGTCTCGCCGCTGCAGACGGTCTCCATCTCCGCGGCCCTCATCCCCTTCCTCGAGCACGACGACGCCAACCGCGCGCTCATGGGCTCGAACATGCAGCGTCAGTCCGTCCCGCTGCTGGTCACCGAGCCCCCGTGCGTCGGCACCGGCATCGAGGACCGCGTCGCCCAGGACTCCGGCGCCTGCATCAAGGCCCGGCGCCCGGGCAAGGTCCTCTACGCCACCGGCGACATCATCGCCGTGGCGGTCGACGGCGCGAAGGAAGACATCGACATCTACCCGCTCAAGAAGTACCAGCGCTCCAACCAGGACACCACCGTGACCCAGGTGCCGCACGCCGTCAACGGGCAGCGCGTGGCCAAGGGCGACGTGCTCGCCGACGGTCCCGCCACCCGCGACGGCCAGCTCGCGCTGGGCAAGAACCTCCTGGTCGGCTTCCTCCCCTGGGAGGGCTACAACTACGAAGACGCCATCCTCATCTCCGAGCGGGTCGTCCGCGACGACGTCTTCACCTCTCTGCACATCTCCGAGTTCGCCATCGAGGCGCGCGACACGAAGCTCGGACCCGAAGAGATCACGCGCGACATCCCCAACGTCAGCGCCGACGCTCTCGAGCACCTCGACGAGAACGGCATCGTCATCCCCTCCACGAACGTCCGGCCCGGCGACATCCTCGTCGGCAAGGTCACCCCGAAGGGCGAGCAGCAGCTGACCCCCGAAGAGCGCCTCCTCAAGGTCATCTTCGGCAAGAAGGCCGAGGACGTTCAGGACGCCTCGCTGCGCGTGCCCCCGGGCGTCACCGGCAAGATCATCGGCGTGCGCGTCTTCGTGCGCCGCGAGAAGCTCTCCAAGTCCGACGAGAAGAAGCGCCTCCAGGACGTGGAAGAGAGGCTCGACAACGCTCTGAAGGGCCTCAAGCAGTACAAGGCCGAGCAGGCCGCCGAGGCGAAGGCCAAGGGCGGCCGCGGCAAGGCCGAGGACGACCGCCTCAACACCTTCTTCAAGATGATGGAGAAGAAGATCCGCGAGGACGCCGTCCGCGAGAAGGAGAACCTCAAGCAGGGCGACGAGCTCCCGGTCACCGTCAACAAGGTGGTCAAGGTCTACGTCGCGTCCAAGCGCAAGCTCCAGGCCGGCGACAAGCTGGCCGGCCGCCACGGCAACAAGGGCGTCGTCGCGAAGATCCTCCCCATCGAGGACATGCCCTTCCTCCCGGACGGTACGCCGCTCGACGTCGTGCTCTCCCCGCTGGGCGTGCCCTCGCGCATGAACGTCGGACAGCTGCTCGAGACCATGCTGGGCTGGGCCGCCAACACCCTGGGCATCCAGGCCGTCTGCCCGGTCTTCGACAGCGCCAAGGAGCACGACATCCACGAGCTGGTCAAGAAGGCGAAGTCGAAGCTCCGCGAGCAGGGCGTTCCGGACAAGTACCTGCCTTCCGACGACTGCCGCATCACCCTCTACGACGGCCGGACCGGCCAGGCGTTCGCCGAGAAGGTCTCGATCGGCACGATGTACATCCTCAAACTGATCCACCTCGTCGAGGACAAGATCCACGCCCGCTCGACGGGCCCATACAGCCTCATCACCCGGCAGCCTCTCGGCGGCAAGGCCCAGTTCGGCGGCCAGCGCTTCGGCGAGATGGAGGTCTGGGCGGTCGAAGGCTACGGCGCCGCCTACGCGCTGCAGGAGTTCCTGACCGTCAAGTCCGACGACGTCAACGGCCGCACCAAGATGTACGAGGCGATCATCAAGGGCGAGCCGCCGGCCGCTCCGGGCACCCCCGAGTCTTTCAAGGTGCTCATCAAGGAGCTGCAGGCGCTCGGCATGAACGTCGAACTGCTCAACCTCGGACACAAGGGCGCGGCGGACGCGAACGTGACCAAGTCGGTCGAAAAGGTGGAGGCCGCCTAACATGACCACCCACAATCTGGCGATCGCGGAACGGAAGCTGTTCGGCGGAGCGAAGAAGAAGAAGAAGGACGTCGGCCTCGACTTCGGGAACTTCGACGCCATCCGGCTCTCCCTGGCCAGCCCGGAGCAGATCCGGATCTGGTCGTTCGGCGAGGTCAAGAAGCCCGAGACGATCAACTATCGGACCCTCAAGCCCGAGCGCGACGGCCTTTTCTGCGAGCGCATCTTCGGACCGGCCCGCGATTTCGAGTGCGCCTGCGGCAAGTACCGCTGGATCAAGTTCAAGGGCATCGTCTGCGACCGCTGCGGCGTCGAAGTGACCGAGAGCAAGGTCCGCCGCGAGCGCATGGGCCACATCGAGCTGGCCGTGCCCGTCGCCCACATCTGGTTCCTCAAGAAGACCCCCTCGCGCATCGGCATCGTCCTCGACATGAAGACGGCCGACATCGAGCGGGTCGTCTACTATGCCATGTACGTCGTCCTCGAGGACCTCGTCGACGAGAACGGCCGCAAGGTCTTCAAGGCGACCGACCTCCTCTCCGAAGAGGAGATGCAGAAGGCCCGCGCCGAGTTCGGCTCGAAGCTGAAGACCGGCATCGGCGCCGGCGCGGTCCACGGGCTCCTCGAGCGCATCGAGCCCAAGAAGGAGACCGAGGTCATCAAGAAGGCCATCGAAGGGACCCATTCCGAGGCCGAGCGCGCGCGCCTCGTGCGCCGCCTGCGCCTGCTCGAGAGCTTCGCCGAGTCCGGCACCCGCCCCGAGTGGATGATCATGACGGTCCTTCCGGTCATCCCGCCGGAGCTGCGCCCGCTCGTCCCGCTCGAGGGCGGCCGCTTCGCGACCTCCGACCTCAACGACCTCTATCGCCGCATCATCAACCGCAACAACCGCCTCAAGCACATCGAGCAGCTGCGCGCGCCCGAAGTGATGATCTACAACGAGAAGCGCCTGCTCCAGGAGGCCGTCGACGCCCTCATCGAGAACGGCGCCCGCGGCAAGGTCGTCATCGGCGCCGGGAACCGGCCGCTGAAGTCCCTCTCCGACATCCTCAAGGGCAAGCAGGGACGCTTCCGCCAGAACCTCCTCGGCAAGCGCGTGGACTACTCGGGCCGCTCCGTCATCATCGTCGGTCCGAACCTCAAGCTCCACCAGTGCGGCCTCCCCAAGGAGATGGCCCTCGAGCTCTTCAAGCCGTTCATCATCCGCGAGCTGATGAAGAAGGACCAGCTCACGCTGAAGGCCGCCAAGCGCATGTTCGAGCGCGTCCGGCCGGAGATCTGGGACATCCTCGAGCAGGTGACCAAGCGCCACCCGGTCATGCTCAACCGCGCGCCGACGCTGCACCGCCTCGGCATCCAGGCCTTCGAGCCCGTCCTCATCGAGGGCAAGAGCATCCAGCTCCATCCGCTGACCTGCGCGGCCTTCAACGCCGACTTCGACGGCGACCAGATGGCCGTGCACGTGCCGCTGTCCCAGGAAGCGCAGCTCGAGGCCCGGCTGTTCATGATGGCCTCCAACAACATCCTGTCCCCGGCCTCCGGCAAGCCCATCGCCACGCCCTCGCACGACATGGTGCTCGGCGTGCACTACATGACGAAGGAGAAGATGGGCGCGATCGGCGAGGGGAAGGTCTTCGCGGACCGCGCGGAAGTCGTCACGGCCTGGCAGAACGGCAAGGCCGACCTGCACGCCCGCATCAAGGTTCGCGGCATCACCGAGAAGATGTCCGAGCTCGACGGCGAGGGGAAGAGCGCGAAGCCGCTGTCCCCGCAGAAGTGGTCCGACTGCACGACGGTCGGGCGCGTCCTCTTCAACGAGGTCCTGCCCCGCGACGAGGAAGGGAAGCTCCTCCTCGGCTACTACAACCAGGCCATGGGCAAGAAGGAGCTCCAGCAGCTCGTCGAGCGCTGCTACAAGGAACTCGGCCATTTCGAGACCGTGAAGCTCCTCGACTCCCTGAAGAACACCGGCTTCCGGATGGCGACGCAGGCCGGCCTCTCGATCTCCATCTCCGACATGCGCATCCCGCCGATCAAGAAGGAGCTGATCACGAAGGCGCGCCAGGAAGTCCGCGAGATCGAGAAGCAGTCCAAGATCGGCGTCATCACCGAGTCCGAGCGCTACAACAAGATCATCGACATCTGGACGCACGTCACGGACAAGATCTCCGACGTGATGTTCGACGAGATGAAGAAGGACGAGACGCTCCAATACAAGGCCGGCGTCCCGCGCTTCAACTCCATCTATCTGATGGCCATGTCGGGCGCGCGCGGCAGCCGTCAGCAGGTGCGTCAGCTCGCCGGCATGCGCGGCCTCATGGCGAAGCCGCAGAAGAAGCTCACCGGCGGCGTCGGCGAGATCATCGAGAACCCCATCCTTTCGAACTTCCGCGAGGGCCTGACCGTGCTCGAGTACTTCATCTCGACCCACGGCGGACGCAAGGGTCTGGCCGACACGGCTCTGAAAACGGCCGACGCCGGCTACCTGACCCGGCGCCTCGTCGACGTCGCCCATGACGTCGTCGTCACCGAGATCGACTGCGGCACGATCAACGGCATCCGCATCGGCGCGCTGACCTCCGGCGAGGAAGTCATCGAGCCCCTCGAAGAGCGCCTCCTCGGGCGCGTCGTGCTCGAGGACGTCGTCTGCGCCCTGCCGACCGGCCCCAAGGGAAAGATCGTCGAAGAGACCGTCATCGAGGCCAACGAGGTCTTCACGGCCGAGATCGTCGAGAAGGTCAAGAAGGGCGGCCCCGAGCACGTCCGCGTGCGCTCGGTGCTGACCTGCGAGAGCCCGGCGGGCGTCTGCGCGAAGTGCTACGGCCTGAACAACGCCACCGGCCGCATGGTCGAGCCCGGCGAGGCCGTCGGCATCATCGCCGCGCAGTCGATCGGCGAACCCGGCACGCAGCTGACCCTGCGGACCTTCCACATCGGCGGTACCGCCTCCCGCGTCATCAAGCGCTCGCAGGCCGTCGCCGGCGTCAACGGCAAAGTCGAGTTCCGCGACGTCCGAACCCTCAAGAACCGCGACGGAGCCATCCTCTGCGTCTCGCGCAACGGCTTCATCGCCGTGCACGACGCCCAGACCGGCGCCCTGCGCGAGGAGCACCGCGTGCTCTTCGGCGGCCGCCTCAAGGTCGCCGACAAGCAGAAGGTGGAGAAGGGTGAGCTGCTCGCGGAGTGGGACCCCTACGCGATGCCGATCATGACCGAGCATGAAGGCAAGGTCCTTCTGCGCGACGTCAAGGAAGGCGTCACGCTCCATGAGGAGCGCAACAAGGTCACCGGCATCATCGAGCGCAAGATCATCGAGCACCGCGCCGAGAAGGTGAACCCGCGCATCATCGTCGAGAAGGGCGGCAAGGAAGTCGCCTCCTACCCGCTCCCGATCGACACGACGCTGCTCGTCGACAACGAGCAGGCCGTGCACCCCGGCGACGTGCTCGCGAAGATCCCTCAGGAGATCACCAAGAGCAAGGACATCACGGGCGGCCTGCCGCGCGTCTCCGAGCTCTTCGAGGCGCGCAAGCCCAAGTCCGCCGCGGTCATCTCCGAGATCGAGGGCATCGTCGCCCTCGAGACGACGCTGAAGGGCGCGAGCAAGATCACCGTCCGCGACGAAGGGACGGAGATGTTCAAGGAATACCTCATCCCCCAGGGCAAGCACCTCGTGGTCTACGAGGGCGACCGGGTCGGCGTCGGCGAGCCGCTCACCGACGGCGCCATCGACCCGCACGACGTCCTTCACATCAAGGGCGCCCGGGAAGTGCAGGAATACCTGCTCAACGCCATCCAGGAAGTCTACCGCCTCCAGGGCGTGACGGTCTCCGACCGCCACATCGAGTGCATCGTGCGCCAGATGCTGCAGAACGTCAAGGTCATCGACGCCGGCGACACGGGCTTCCTCAAGGGCGAGATCGTCAACCGCTTCGTCTTCGGCAAGGAGAGCAAGGCCATCGAGGCGAAGGGCGGCAAGCCGGCGCAGGGCGAGCCGATCCTCCTGGGCATCACCAAGGCCGCGCTGGCTTCGAACTCGTTCATCTCGGCCGCCAGCTTCCAGGAGACGACGCGCGTCCTCACCGAGGCCGCGACGACCTCGAAGATCGATTATCTGAAGGGTCTCAAGGAAAACGTCATCATCGGCCACATGATCCCGGCCGGAACCGGGCTGCATGCCCGCATGCGGGAACTCAAGGCCGCAGGGAAATAAGGAGCGCTATGCCGACCATCAACCAGCTTATCCGCATCGGACGCCACCCGCTGAAGAACCGGACCAAAGCGCCGGCACTGCGCTCTTGTCCGCAGCGCCGCGGCGTCTGCACGCGCGTCTACACGACGACGCCCAAGAAGCCGAACTCCGCGCTCCGCAAGGTCGCGCGCGTGAAGCTCTCCTCGGGCCTCGAAGTCACGGGCTACATCCCGGGCGTCGGCCACAACCTGCAGGAGCACTCGATCGTGCTCGTGCGCGGCGGCCGCGTGAAGGACCTCCCGGGCGTGCGCTACCACATCATCCGCGGCGTCCTCGACACCGCCGGCGTCGAGGGCCGCAAGCAGGGACGTTCCAAATACGGCGCGAAGCGGCCCAAGGCCGCCGAAGCCAAGGCCTAAGGTAACGATATGCCGAGAAAAGGACTCCGACCCAGAGACCGCCGGGACTTCCCGGCCGCGGACTACAAGTACAACTCCGTGCTCGTGTCCCGCTTCATCAACAAGCTGAACTTCCAGGGCCGCAAGCAGGCCGCTGAGAAGGTCTTCTACGACGCGCTCGGGCTCATCCAGAAGCGCGGCAACGAGAACCCGCTCGGCGCCTTCGAGCAGGCCATCGAGAACATCCGCCCGCTCCTCGAGGTCCGCCCCCGCCGCGTCGGCGGCGCGACCTATCAGGTCCCGAGCGAAGTCCGCCCCGTGCGCTCCTACACCGTGGCGATGCGCTGGCTCATCAACGCCGCCCGCGACAAGAGCGGGCGCGGCATGGCCGAACGGCTCGCCGACGAGATCACCCTCGCTCTCAAGAAGGAAGGGATCGCGATGAAGAAGCGCGAGGACACGCACAAGATGGCGGAAGCCAACCGGGCGTTCGCGCACTACCGCTGGTAAACGGAAAGGACATGGCCAACCCACAGACGACGTCGAAGGAGACGCTCGCAGCGAGGCAGTACCCGCTCGAGAAGGTGCGCAACATCGGCATCATCGCGCACATCGACGCCGGCAAGACGACCACGACCGAGCGCATCCTCTATTACACCGGCCGCATCCACAGGATCGGCGAGGTGCACGACGGCGCGACGACGACCGACTGGATGCCCCAGGAACGCGAGCGCGGCATCACGATCACGGCCGCCGCGACCTACTGCGCCTGGAAGGACTGCCAGATCAACATCATCGACACCCCCGGCCACGTGGACTTCACCGCCGAGGTCGAGCGCTCGCTGCGCGTGCTCGACGGCGCGGTCGTGGTCTTCGACGGCGTGCAGGGCGTCGAGCCGCAGTCCGAGACCGTCTGGCGCCAGGCCAACAAGTACAACGTCCCCCGCGTCGCCTACATCAACAAGATGGACCGGCTCGGAGCGGACTTCTACATGTCGTACAACTCGATCCACGAGAAGCTCGGCGCCAACGCCTGCGCCATCCAGCTCCCCATCGGAGCCGAGGCCAAGTACGCGGGCCTCATCGACCTTCTGGAGATGAAGGCGCTGGTCTGGAAGGGCGAGGAGCTCGGCGCGAAGTGGGACGTGCTCGACATCCCCGCCGACATGGCGGAGATGGCCAAGGAATGGCACGAGAAGATGATCGAGAAGATCGTCGAGTTCGACGACGGCCTCATGGAGCGCTACCTCGAGGGCAAGCACGACTTCACCGTCGAAGAGCTCCGAAAGGCCCTGCGCAAGGGAACCATCGCCGGCAAGATCTACCCCGTGCTCTGCGGCTCTTCCTATAAGAACAAGGGCGTGCAGCCGATGCTCGACTCCGTGACCTACTACCTCCCCAGCCCGCTCGACCGCCCGCCGGTCAAGGGCGAGGATCCCTACACGGCCGCCCCGCTCGAGCGAAAGCCGGCCGACGAGGAGCCGCTCACCGCGTTCTTCTTCAAGATCCAGACCGACCCCTTCGTCGGGAAGCTGGCCTTCTTCCGCGTCTATTCCGGCGTCGTCAGCGCCGGCGACACGGTCTTCTTCCCCGCGAAACGGACCTCCGAGCGCATCGGACGCGTGCTGCGCATGCACGCGAACAAGCGCGAGGAGATCAAGACGGTCTACGCCGGAGAGATCGCCGCGACGGTGGCGATGAAGAGCTCGGGCGTCGGCGTGACCTTCTGCAGCGAGGAGAAGCCGATCATCCTCGAGCAGATCTCCTTCCCCGAGCCCGTCATCTCGGTCGCCATCGAGCCCAAGTCGAAGGCGGACGAGGAGAAGATGGGCAACGCGATGCAGCGCCTCGCCGAGGAAGACCAGACCTTCCGCATCAAGACCGACGTCGAGACCGGCCAGACCATCATCTCCGGCATGGGCGAGCTGCACCTCGACATCATCGTCGACCGCATGAAGCGCGAGTTCAACGTGCAGGCGAACGTGGGCGAACCCCAGGTCGCCATCAAGGAGACGATCCGCAAGGCCGTCGAGATCGAAGGGAAGTTCATCCGCCAGACCGGCGGCCGCGGCCAGTACGGCCACTGCTGGCTGCGCCTGGAGCCCCAGCCGATGGGCAAGGGCTTCGAGTTCGTCGACGACGTCAAGCAGGGGCGCATCCCGCGCGAGTTCATCCCGGCCATCGAGAAGGGCTGCCGCGAGGCCCTCGAGGGCGGAGCGCTCGCGGGCTTCCCCATCGTCGACATCAAGTGCTCGGTCTTCGACGGCTCCTTCCATGAGGTCGACTCCTCGGAAATGGCCTTCAAGATCGCCGGCGCCATGGCGCTGCGCGCGGGCTGTCAGAAAGCCAGCCCGACCCTGCTGGAGCCCATCATGAAGCTCGAGGTCACCATGCCCGAGCAGTACATGGGCGACATCATCGGCGACCTCAGCAGCCGCCGCGCCAAGATCATCGAGATGGGCGACCGCCACAACGTCAAGTTCGTGCGCGGCACCGTGCCCCTTTCGACCATGTTCGGCTACGCGACGGCCGTCCGCTCCATCTCCCAGGGGCGCGCGGCGTTCGCGATGGAGCCGAGCCATTACGAGCAGGTGCCTTCGAACGTCCAGACCGCGATCGTGGAGAAGCGCGGGATGAAGAAGTCCGACGACAAGTGATCGAGAGACATTAAGGAGAACGACATGGCCAAGGCGAAATTCGAGCGCAACAAGCCGCACGTGAACATCGGGACGATCGGTCACGTGGACCACGGCAAGACCACTTTGACGGCGGCGATCACGCACGTGCTGTCCCAGAAGGGACTGGCGC
>JBAZVI010000017.1 GCA_041660925.1 Elusimicrobiota bacterium | reverse complement strand
CCGGCGGGTCGGCATCAAGCCCGCGCTCCTCGCGGCGACCATCGCGCACGAGTCGGGCTTCGGCGACTACCTCTCGCCGAAGGGGCCCGGCGGCACCGGCGACAACGGCCACGGGCACGGCCTCTCGCAGATCGACGACGGCACCTGGTCCGCCTGGCTCAACACGCACGACTGGCGCGATCCGGCAGTGAACATCGCGAAAGGCGCGGAGATCCTCGCCGCGTCGCTCAAGGCGTTTCCGGGCAACGTCGCCGCCGGCGTCGCCGCCTACAACGCTGGCGTGAGCCGCGTTCGGCAGGCCCTCGCAGCCGGCAAGGAAGCCGCCAGCGTCACGACCCACGACAAGCAGGGGCGCAGCTACGTCACGAACGTAGCGGCCCAGCTCGATCGCCTGCAGGCACGCGCGCAGGCCTGACACGTCCCGAGCTCCGCACCCCGCGGAGCCGGTTTTTCCAGGCGCCGTAGGAGGCGCACGGGAGCAAGGCCATGGCACCGTTCAACCGTCCTGCAGTCCGCTCGTGGGCCAATGTCGCCGGCATGCCCGCCGCCTCGCCCAACGGCTCTGTGGCGTGGTCCATCGCCGACAACGGCTTCGCGGTGAAGGCCGGCGGCGTGTGGGGCCTGGTGGCCCTGCCGGTCATCCCGCCCGGCACCATCACGCAGGCGATGCTCGTGGCGGGCTCGCTCGACGCCACGGTGGCCAAGAACCTCGCGGACGGCGACGCGATCGCGGGCCTCGCTCTGAAGTTCACGGTGAACATCGCCGACGGCCCGTCCGCGCCGACCGATTTCGTCACGACGTTCAAGGTGCGCATCCTCGACGTGCACGTGATCAAGAAGGTCGGAGCTGGCGGCATGGGCGACACGATCCAGGTCCAGACCGGCATGGGCGCCCCGATCTCCGACGCCATGAGCATCAACGTGATGGATCAGACGATCGTGCGCGCTGGCGCCATCGATGACACCACCAACGACATCGCCGCGCTCGGGACGATCCGCGTGAACATGTTCAAAATGGCGGCCGCGAACACCGCCTGCCAGGTCGTCATCCACTGCGTGCGCGTGGCGTAACAGCACCTCGAGGGGGCTCGTGCAGACGTCTGCACGGGCCCTCCTCGGAGTCGGGAGAGCACCATGGCAAAGCACCACAAGGAGCGGCCGCCGCAGGAGCATCCCGTCGAGGAGAAGCTCGAGGCGCCGGTGGAGGAGAAGCTCGAGGAGCCTGCCGAGCATCCCGTCGAGGAGAAGCTCGAGGCGGCCGTCGAGGACAAGCCGGCGGAGCAGCTCGTCGACGAGCCGGAGGATCAGGCGCCGTGGGGCGGCCTGCACGACGCAACGGACTTCATCCAAGGCCAGCAGCTCTCGCGACAGAACGCATGCGTTCTCCTCGAGGACGTCAGGAGCGATCTCGAGGAGCTCGCGAAGCGACCGACCCCACCCGGCCCGTACGCCCCGATCCTGCTGCACTTTTCGGATCGGCTCCGGATCGTGTTCGACGTGCTGCAGGACAAGGAAGCCAATCCCGTCGAGCGCACGCACCTGCTGCGCGCCGATCTGCACGAGAAGCTCCGGCCGGGCGCCCCGCAGGCGGTGGTCGACTCGAGGGGTCCGCGCTGCGAGGTCGTGCACGCCGACGGTTCGCGCTGCGAGCTCGAGGTCGACGCGACGGGAATCCACCGATTCGCGCACAAGGCGGGCTGGCGCCGCTGGTAGAGGAGCGCTGCGATGGACGCACGGGCCGCGAACAAGGGGAAGAAGCGCCCTGTGCAGACGTCTGCACGGAAGGTGGAAGCCTGCCCTCGGGTGCCCGTGTGCCTCCTCGACGCGCTGCGCGAGGGCAAGTCGGTGGAGCTGAAGCGGCACGGCGAGCGCTGGGCGCTCCTCGAGCCGGGCGCGAAGAAGCCGATCGCCGCTCGCAAGCACAAGGCCGCGGCTGAGGAGCTCCTCGCGACCGGGTACGGCGAGCTCGAGCGCGAGCTGCGGGTCGCGTGCCCGCCGAAGCTCGAGAGTGCCGACGCCGTCGTGTTCACGCCGCAGCGGCCGCAGGGTGAGCCCGTGCGCTTCGAGGCGCGCGAGGCGGCGCTCATCGTGTCGTCGCACAACCCGCAGTCGTTCGCGGCCGATCCGCAGTACCCCGCCGAGGTTCAGGAGCGCGTCTACGACCGCGACCCCAACGAACAGAGGAAGGTGATCGTCGGCGCTCAGACGCTCAACCCCGCCGTCGTCATCAACCGTTCGCCGACGCCGGAGGCTGGTCCGCCCCTCGTGACCGCCGGCGACCGCGCGATCGTGCTCGGCGGCAACGGCCGCAGCATGATGATCCGCCGCGCCTACGCCGAGGACACGCCCGCCGCGACCGCGTACCGGCAGGACCTGGTCCGGCGCGCCGCTGAGTTCGGCCTGCAGGTGGAGCAGGTGAAGAAGCTCCACCAACCGATCCTGGTGCGGGTCGTCCAGGGCCTCACCGCTGCGTCACCCGTGCGCGAGCTCTCGGCCGCGGTGCGCCGGTACAACGAGACGATGACCGCGGCCCTCGACGACCGCGCCCGCGCCGTCGCGAAGGCCCGCCAGCTCTCCGAGAACACGATCGCGACCCTCGGCGAGCTCCTCGCCGGCGCCGGCGAGAAGTCGTTGCGCGACCTGATGCGCGACTCTCCCGAGGCCTTTCTGCGGGTCCTCGAGGCGGACGGCATCATCACGGCGCAGAACCGGGCCGACTGGACGATCAGCGGAGCGCTCACCGACCGTGCGAAGGACGAGCTCGAGGGCATGTTCCTCGGCCGAGTGCTCGGGACCTCGCAGCGCCTCTCGACGACGTCGCCGGCGATCCTGCGCAAGGTCGAGCGCGCCGTGCCCTTCCTCGTGAAGGTGGAGGGCGTCAACCCGTCGTTCTCGAGGCTCGGCACGCTGCAGGCCGCGGTCGACCTGGTGAACGAGGCGGCCGCGCACAAGATGACGCTCGAGCAACTCCTCGACCAGCCGAACATGTTCAAGAAGCGCGCCCCGAACCCGGAGGCGGAGGAGCTCGCGCGGGTGCTCCTCGAGGACGGGCAGAAGGCGATCGCCGAACGCTTCCGCCGGTGGGCGAACGTCGCCGCGTTCGACCCGCGCCAGGCCGTCCTGTTCGGCAAGCCCCCGACCGACGACGAGGTCGCGCACGCCCTGTTCCGCCGCGCGGTGAACCCCTGCGCGTGCGACGGGGCCCGCCGGCGGCCGAACCCGGAGGGAAGCAAGAGCAGCGGGGAGCTGCGCGTGGTCATCGAGCACGCCGGCAAGAACGCCGCCGGCGTCGACCTCTACCGGCCCGCCCTGGCCCACGTGAACGACGCCGGCAAGGTGGTGGAGGTGTACTCCCGCGGCGAGACGACGAAGACCGCCTTGGAGACAGCCCTCGACGCGGCGAAGCGGCTCGCAAGGTCGCAGGGGTTGGCGATCGACGCCGGCGGGCTCCTCATCGACCCCCGCGGCGGCCGCAAGTCGAACCCGCGGCGTCTGGTGGCCGTCCTGCTCTCCGAGGCCCGCACGACCCGGCAACTGGCCCGGGAGCTCGTCCTGGGGCTTGGGAGCGGCCTTCCCGGGGCGACCGTGCGCGTGGTCCGGCGTTCAGCTCCGCACCTCCTGCAGGTCGAGCTGAACGGCAAGGGGCTGCCCCGGCGGGTGTTCGGCACCAAGGGCGCCATGCCGCAGCTCCGGACCGCCCTGGCGCGGCAGCTCAAGCGGCTCGCGGCCGGCGCGAGTGGGCGTCGACGGAACCCGGTGGTACAATCGCCCCGGGAGGCGCGCATGGGCGCTCGAAACGCAGCACCGACCGTCGCACAGCCGCCGCCGGTGAGCGACACCCCGGAGACGGACGAGCTCGAGCAGATGCTTCGGGACTCGGACGGCGGAAGCCTCGGCGAAAGGGCTCAGCGCCTCCTCGCGCTTCGGCGGACCGCAGAGCGGAACGGCGGCCTCGGCAACTATGGCGAGGTCGCACAGGAGCTCGAGCAGCTCGGCCGTCCGACCACCTGATGATCCGCACGTTTCTCGACGCGGGCGTGTTCATCGCCGCCAGCAAAGCCAAGCCCTCGCCGACGGATGCGCGCTATCGCGATCGCACCGCCAATTTCCATCGTGACCGGGCTGAATGGGCGGGGGCGTGGAAGACCCTCGGCGAGAGAAGTCGCGTGTTCGTGTCGTCTCCGTTCATCGATCTCGAGGTCCTGCCACCAGTCGAGGCCGAACGCCGGTTTCATGACGAGCTGGCGGTTCGCCTCCAACTCCTTCGCGAATGCAGCCCTGTCGACGCGACGCTTGAGGACATCTACCGGAAGGCGCGGGAGCTCGGCCGCGAGAGCGGGATCTCCGGCATCGATGCCCTGCACCTGGCAGCCGCTCACCTCGGCAACTGCGCCGAGCTCATTACCAGCGAGAGCCGCGGCCACCTCTTCAAGTCGAACGACGCGCGGCCGCTGCGGGTGCGCGTGATTGACGTACGCAGCCTGGCTCCGCCGTCCGTCGCCGCGCCGATTCCGACCGAAGACGACGTGGCGCCACTCAAGCCGAAGCGGCCGATCACCAGCGAGGAAATCAACGAGCTGATACGGAAGGACCGGAAGCGAGGGGAGTGACCGCGGCGTCCGTCTTGGCCGAACCGCGCATGGCGAACGCGAGTGCGTCGCCTGCCAGCTTGGCCCCGTATAGGCAGGGCCCGAGCTTGTGCTCTGCAGCCGTCCGGCATTGCAGACACGCTTGGACATGAGCCGTAGCAGCAGCGAATTTCGCGTCAGCCTCCGCGGTGCCAAGACCAGGAAAGAGCTGCTGCATCAGGTCGCTCATCGGCCGGACTCCACGACGAAGCGAACGATCCCGTACTCGAGATTCCCGTCGGGCCGTGCCTGCCTCTCCAGACGCTCCAACTGCTTTCGCGCCTGAGCCTCCGAAAAGCACGGTGAATCATGATCGACTGAGATCATGCAGTGTCGCTCCTGGGGGTGTCCAACGACGATGAACCACACCTCCCGCTCCAGCACGACCTTCTGGTCCAGCATCGTGCAACTCCTGCAGCTCGTGGCTGCGTTGCTCAGGCGTTCAGGTCCTAGTGGCCGACGGTGCGTCCCGGACGGTGTCTTTCGTCCACGGCTGACGCCCGGCGAGCACCGCGAAAGAGGCGCTATCCGCTGGAAATCCGGCGTTTCGCGATCAGGTCGTACAGGCGGGCTTCTTCTGAAAATCCCCGTGTCGGTGGTTCGATTCCGCCCCTGGGCACCACTTGAGCCCCTGTTTCCGCGACCTTGCGGGACAGGGGCTCTTTCTTTGCCCGCTTCCGTGTGTCCGTCCTTGTGTCCGCGGGGGCCGCGGCCGGGGCCTGTGCAGACGTCTGCACGGCAGCTCCGAGGGTCAGGTCGACGGGCACCCGCACGGCGCCGGCGGCCTTTCGACGGGCCTCGTCGCTCGAGTGCGCGTAGAGCTGCGTCGTCGACAGCGAGGCGTGCGCCGCCATGTCGCGCACCACGTGGATCGGCGTGCCGGCGTCGAGCTGGTTGCTCACCCAGGAGTGCCGCAGGTCGTGGATCCGCACGTCGGGCAGGCCGGCGGCGGCGCGGGCCTCGAGCCAGCGCGTGCGCGCGAACCAGTACGTCCAGGGCCACGGCTCACCAGGCGAGCGCTCGAGGGCAACGCGCAGCGCCGCGAGGGCGTCGTCGTTGAGCTCAACGACGTGCGGACGCCGGCCCTTCATCACGCCGGCGGGGTAGCGCACGATCCGCTGGTCCAGGTCGACCCAGTCCTCGAGGGTCTCGAGGGCGGTGCCCACGCGAAGACCCGTGTTCGCGACGTAGGTGAAGAACGGCCGCGTGTCGTCGCCGACGTGCGCGAGGAGGTGGGCGACCTCGGCGGGCTGCAGCCGGTGCCAGGCGTCGGCGAGCTCCTGCGCGCTCTCGCGGAAGTTCCGGGGCAGCGAGGGCGTGCTGCAGTACCCGGCGGAGTCGTCGGCGTACTTGAGCACCTGCCGGATCGTCACGAGGATGCGGTTGCACGTGCGCAGGGTGAGGTCGCCGTCGGCGAGCTCGTGCTTGAAGCGGCGCAGGTCGTCGGCGGTGATCCGGTCGATCGGCGTGTCGGCGCCGAGGGCCGGGAGCACGTAGTGCTTGAGGTGGCAGACCATGTGCGAGCGGTAGCTCGCCGCCTTGGCCTGCCACATCTTCGACGCGAGCATTTCCGCGGCTACTCGCGCGAGCGGTGGAGCGTCAGAGAGGGCCGTCCGCCGCCGCGCCGCGTCGACGCGGGCGCCGGCGACGCGCGCAGCTTCTCCTCGATCTCCTCGGCCAACGGCCTCGCGGATGCGACGGCTTCCTCGGGTTCGGCAGTCGAGGAACCAGCAGTCTTTTCCGCGCTCGACGAGCGTGAACTCTTCGCCTGCAGGAGACGAGTACCGGAACCGTTTTTCCCGCATGCGTGACCTCGGAGCTGACGCTGGACGTCCGCCCACTCGAACCAGACCCGACCTTGCGAGCCACTGCCGCGCATCGACGGTATCAGGTGACGATCGACCCACCGGCGGGTGACGTCCAGGAGCGCGGCGACGTGCTCCGGCGAGAGCGGCAGGAGCGCGGTGCGCCGTGCGAGGGCCTTGTCGAAGGTGGCCTTCTTCGTGTCGGCGGCGGCGGTCATGGCTTCCGCCAGAGAATCGACTCGCACGGCGTTCCCGGCTCCCTGTGGTTGTCGAACGAGAGCGGCGCCATTCGACGCCATCGCTGCGGATCGTCGCCCTGCTCAGCGGCGAAGGCGTCGAGGTCGGCGAGCGAGGTGATCTCGTTCAACTGGGACGCACGAATCACGACGCCCAACCGTGCCGCGGCTTCGACGAACCCCGGGATTCGCTTCGGGAAGTGGTCGGGCAGCTCGACGATCGTCGTGATCGTGACCCGCACGCTGTAGAGGCGCTTCGTATCGGCGGGCGCGGTCATGGCAGGCACTCCCTCACGAGGACTCGCGCTTCGGCGAGCTGCGCGAGCGTGACCAGGCCGTCGAGGCAGTCGAGCGGCTCGGTGAAGTAGTAGGCGCGCAGGTCGTGCGAGTACTCGACGCGCCCGGGCTCCCAGTGGTCGCGGTCGTAGACGGAGAGCGCGTCGCCGCTCCGAAGCTCGATGTCCCAGTGCGCGAGCCGGTACCGCCGATCTGCGATCGACTTCTCGAGGATCGCCTCGCGCCAGTCGACGACGGCTGCGGCGGTCATTGATACATCCGCACCGCGATGCAGTCCCGCGGGTACTTCGCCTTGAATCGCTCGCTGTACCAGGGCCACACCGACCGGACCTGGTCGAGGCGCTCGAGGTGCCCGGCCATCTCCTCTCGAAAGCGCGGGGACTCCGGGAACGCGAAGTAGTCCCGCGCAGCGGCCTCGAGCATCGCCAGGAGGCTCTTCTCGTACTGCATCGAGAGGTCAACGGCTTCCGCGTCCGCGTTCAGTTCGAGATCGCTGCCGATCGCCATCGTGGCCCCCTTCCCTGTCAGGTCTTCGGTTTGCCGAGCAGCTCGCCCAGGTTCCGGTGGATCGACTCGGCCTCTTCGCGTGTGAGCTCGAAGCTCGCGTCGTCGGCCTTCTTCACCTGCGCGAGGATCGTGAATTTGCCGTCTTTCACGCTGATTCCGGTGAGTCGCACCGTCTGCGTCAGGACGGCGCCGAAGCGGAAGACCGCCATCAGCGACCGCCCTTCTTCTTCGTGGCCTTCTTCGTGGCCTTCTTCGTGGCCTTCTTCGCCGCGACCTTCGCCGGCTGGGCCTTCACGGGCGCTGCAGCCTTCGCCGCCGGCGGCGCGCCCCACGTCTTCGCCGCGACCTCCATGACCTCGCCGGTGATGTCGGCGGCGACGAAGCCGAGGACCGCTGCGACGCGAGTACCGTCCCCGCCGAGCTTGAGCTTCTTGAAGAGCTGCTGCGGAATGGCCCCGCCGTACTCCTCGAGGAGCGCATCCCAGAACCACGGCGGGAGCTGGTGCGTCTTCTGGAGCCCAGGCAGCATCGCCTCGAGCTGGTCGACCTTCGCCTGACGCTCGGCCGCGTGCTTCTTCTCGAGCTCGCGGTTGCGCTTCTCCCAGTCTTGCGCGGTGGGCTCCTTCCGCGCCGCGCGCTGGGCGACCTTCACGACGTGGTAGATCCTCCCCTCGACCAGGGCGACGTAGATCGGTCCGTCCTTCTTCGAGCGCTCGAGCAGCTCGAAGCCGCACTCGTAGTTGAGGCCGCCCCACTGGTTGAACGCCTTCTTCGTGTCGCTCTTCGACAGCGCGCCGCCGCCCGTCTGCTCGACCTTCTTGACGCTCAACTGGAAGAGCACGCTGGCCTTCCGGTCCCAGCACTCGAGGTCAGTGCAGACGTCTGCACTGCGCGCCTGGCGCTCCGACGCCGGGAAGTTGTGCGAGTTCTTCGGGCACGTCGTGCAGGCCGGCGAGTTCGGCGCGACGTCGGGCTTCTTCAGGTCCCACTGCGCCTGCCCGATCTCCCGGTAGCAGTCGCGCGCGATGACCTCGACCGCCTCGCGGTGCGGGAGCGGCTCGGTGCCAGGGAGCGCGAGGAGCGCCTCGACGGCCCGCTTCTGCACACTCAGCGGGAGGCGCGCGATCGCGAGCCCCGTCGATGCGTCGTAGCGGCCGGCGGCCAGCAGCGCGCGGCCCTCGACGCCGAGCTGCGCGAGCTTGATCCGGGCGTACACCGTCGCCTTCGACTTGCCGGTCCGCTCGACGATCTGGTCGATGGTGAGCTTGCAGTCGGTCTGGAGCCGCGCGTACGCGTCGCCCTGCTCGAGCGCGCTGAGGTCCTCGCGCTGCACGTTCTCGATGAGCATGACCTCGAGCGCCTGCTCGTCGCTGAATTCGCGCACGATGCACGGCGCCTCGGCCAGGTGCAGCTTCGTCGCCGCCCGCCACCGGCGCTCGCCGGCGATGATCTCGTAGCCCTTCGCGTTCCGCCGCACGAGGAGCGGCTCGAGGATGCCCATCGAGCTGATGCTCGCGGCGAGCTCGTCGATCGCGGCGAACGTCTTGCGAGGGTTCAGCGGCGACGGGTGCAGATCGGCGATCGCGATTGACTGGGCCTGCATCGTTTCCTCCGGGATTTCAGGGGTCAGGTGGCGTCGAACGTCTTGCCGGTCGTGGTCTCGTACTGGCGGATCAGCACGCGGATCGCCCAACGGATGGCCTCGGGTGGGAGCAGCCGCAGCGAGGACCAGGCCACCCGCGCGGCCTCGTAGGCGCGCTCGTCGACGATCGAGGTCGCCCTGGGCTCCGCGTCGCTCACGTCGACTCCGGACCGCGCGGTTTCCGCAGGAATCCCCGCACGAATTCGTTGTCGCCCTCACCGCCGAGGAGCTCGCTCAGCGGCCGCCGCGGGCCCTCCGACGTCGGCAGCGGCGCCGGCGCGGGGCTCACCACCGGCGGGGGTTTCGACCGCGGCCGCGGGTCGACCCAGCCTCGATCGCCGTTGCGCTGGACGTTCCACGCGAGGTGCGCCGGCTTGAGCATCTGGACCAGCGCGGGCAGCGGCCGGCCGCGGTAGTACGGGTCGCCGGCCACGCCCAGCACGGCCTTGCAGAGGTTTTCGGCGGTGGCGCGCTCGAGCGCCTCGCGGATGACCTGGCCCTCGTGGGGCGTGAAAAGCACCGCGAGTCCGCGGGCCGCGGCGACCTCGGCGAACAGGCTCCAGACGGCCGCGACGTCGCCGCTCGGCACCGCCACGAGCTGCGTTCGCGGTCGGCCGTCCAGGGCCAGCGCTCCACGCGTCGAGCGCGCCGACGGACCGGCCCTTGGTGCGTAGCCTTGCCCCCCCACCCCCTCGGCAACCCTCGTCGGGGGGGTAGCCGACGTCGGGGCTGGCGTTGGGGGTAGGGGGGTAAGATCTTCGTTACGTACCGTTACGTAGGGTTCAGACGTCCGCGGGACGTCCTGCGGATGTCCTTCGGACGTCCTGCGGACAAGGTTCGCCGCGCCTGTTTTCTGTTCACCTCCGGACGTGTCCGCATTCTGTCCCGCGGACGTCGTGCGGACGTCCTGCGGATTCTCGTCGGACACACTTCGGACGTCCGAGGCCTGTCCCGCGGACATCGTGCGGACGTCCTGCGGACGTCCGACGCCGTTGCCGCCGCCGTTCCCCGGCAACACCTCGAAGGAACGCTGTCCGGTGTCGGATTTGGGACGCTTTTGCGCCCGCTGCGCCTTCTTCCGCTCGGTGTCGCGCTCCTGCCGCTCGCGCCGGATGCCCTGGTACTCGTCCCAGTCGTGCAGCTGGCCGTCGGGGTCGACGATGCCGCTGTCGGAGAGCGCGCGAACGAACTCGCCGGGCACCATGTCCGCGTCGAGCAACGCTGCGCTCGCGATGACCGCGGGATCGAGGTCGCTGATGTACCCGTCGGGCTTCGTCTTGCTGAGCCAGCAGATGAGATCGATCAGGTACCGGTGCGCGAGGTTCGGCCGGCCGATCATCACGCCGAGCTGCAGCACCTTGTAGTGGAAGCGGATGTCGTTATCGATCCGGGACCAGCTCATGGGCGTGCCTCGGCGGTTGTGCAGACGTCTGCACGGCAGGGGTTCGGGTTCATGGGTGGGCGCCTCGTCGGGGCTCGGGCGCCGTGTAGGAGCCGAGTCGGTGGCACCGCGCGTCGTAGCCGGCGGCCGACATCGAGAGGTCGTAGATCTCAGCGAGGATCCACCGCTCGAGGTCCTGGTCGTCGTGCCAGTCGAAGCGGAACGTCGGGATATACGAGTGCCGCTCGTACTCGTCGACGAGCTCCTCGAGCGTGTGGCCCGTCAGACGCCGGCAGGTCGTCGCCACGAGCCGCGACGTGAGGAGCTCCAGCTCGGCCGCGCAGTGCAGCGGCGCGCACTCCGGGCACACGTTGTCGAGCAGCCACAGCGCGAGGTCAGGCCCCTGGACGTGCGCGCCGCAGAAACGGCACGTCGCGACGGCCGGCAGCGGCGGCACCAGTCGCAGCGTGGTGCTCACGCCGCGTGCCCTGTCTTCGCGTCGGTGTCGACGAGCGGGAGCGAACCCTGTTCCGGCGGTTCGGCGGGAGGACGCACCTTGCGGGGCTGCTTCGGAGGAGCCGAGGTCACCGGCTGGTTCGCGGGTGGTGCCTCCTCGATGAAGAAGAGGACGAGGAGCGGCTGCTTGAGGACGTCGGCGTAGCGCTCGGCGATCTCCTTCTTGCAGCTCACCCGTCCGGCGAGGATGTCGCTTCCCCAACCGGCGCTCACCTTGGCGAGGGCCGAGATTTCACGTCGAGTCATCCCGCTGTCGATCACGGCGTAGCTGACGGCCTTCGCCTTCGCCGTCGCGCGCGGGTAGCTCATCTGACCGTGCTTCTTCCGACCGCTGCCCGGACCGCCCATCGCGACCTCCGCTCCCTACCCAAAATCGATGATCTACGGAAAATAGAAGAAGCGCAACAGGAAAATAGACCCGTGATCGGACGCCACGGTTCCGTTAAGCGCCCGGCGGTCCCCGGATCCATGATTCCTCAATCAGTTACGGGCACTTCGTGAAGATCGGAGACCGACTGCGGATCTTGCGAGCGGCACGCGGCATGTCTCAGGCCGACGTGGCTCGGATGACTCAGCTCTCTGGTCCGACGATCAGCCACATCGAGGCCGGCGGTCCGCAGCCCCGCAGCTACAACCTGGAGAAGATCGCCAAGGCCCTCGAGGTGCATCTCGACGCGCTGCACTTCGACGTGGTGTGCCTGCGCGAGGTGCTGCGGATCACCGGCGTTTCGGTCGATGACGTCGCTGAGCTCCCGAACGTCGAAACGACGCTGACCCGCACCGCCCGCGAGCTCAGCCGCCAGCTCAGCCCCGCCCAGGACGAGCACGCCGCCACCCTCCTCAAGGGCCTCGTCGGGTTCCAGCTCGCCGCCCCGGGCGGGCAAGTGCAGACGTCTGCAGCGGCCCCCGCGCAGGGGGTGGAGGGCGACGGGAAGCGGAAGGGGGAGCCGTGAGCCACAGGTGGCCGACGATGACGGTGCGAGAGGTCGTGCGAGTCCTCAAGCGCGCAGGTTTCGAGCGTGCTCGCCACGGCAAGCACGAGGGCTATCGGCATCCGTCAGGGCTCTTCGTTCCAGTGCCTGTCCATACCGGCGACGTTCCGCCAGGCACGCTGCGCAGCATCTTCGAGCTCGCAGGTATCTCGCGGGAGCGGCTCCGCGAGTTGCTCGACGCGTGAAGCGCTATCATCGAACCGGAGGCTGTCCATGAGGCGCGAGTTCCCCGCAAGAATCTGGCGCGAAGGCAAGTGGTGGCTCGCGCACAGCGCCGAGCTCAACATCGCCAGCAACGGCCGCACGGAGAAGGAAGCGGCTGCGATGCTGAAAGACGCGATCGAGCAGTTCTTCCAGCCCGATCCACCAATTCCCGCGAAGCCGAACGCGGTCATCGTCGTCGACGTGCCCGACGACTGCATCAACCCCGCCACCGGCTTCAAGGTGTACGGAGTGCCCCCCTCCAAAAGCGACCCCGACCTGATCGTCAGCGAGACGCGTCAGGTGAACCCGGGCCGTCGGAAGACCCGACGCCGCGGCTGAGCGGGGGGCTCAACGCCGGCGGGCCGGGGTGGTAGGGTTGGGGACATGAACGCGAAGTCTTTCAGCGGAGAATCTGGGCAGACGCGGACCGTGGTGCCGCGCACGTCGCTGTGGCTCGTGCCACCGCCCATCGAGGATCGTCTGCCCGAGAAGCTCCGTCAGGCGGCCACCTGGTACGCGGAGCGAATGCACAAGGACTGCATCCTTCCGATCCTTCGCGCCAAGTCGGACGATGACGCTGAGGGCCTCGTTGCGGAGCTTCTACCGAAGCACGCCGAGTTGCTCCTGGCACTGAGCGGGATCCTCCATACGCAATTCGAACCTCGGGATATCGAGGTTCATCGACGAACTGCCGCGTCGATGTGGGATCGCCCAAGCGCGTCGCGTCGGCTCGGCACTGACGCGCCACTCCTCTTCGAAAGTGCCGAGCGCGCCCGGCTGATGCTGGCGACGCTGGCCCAGAAGGCGATGCGCAGCGATTCGGCACGAGCCCAGGGCGTTCGAGTTCGACTCGAGGCGCCGCAGGTCATCGACGACGTCTTCTTCGTCGACTTCGCAGTGAGCATCGCTCGTGCCGCGTTGTACGCGCGCGGTCGCCAGCGACGCACGCCCGAGTTCTTCAGGCTGCTGGGACACGCTGCGATGGAGCGCTCGCGGGACGCGTACGGCTTCGTGTCGGGCCCGCTGTATCTCCGGCCTGACGAGGTCGCTGAGCGCGAGCTCAAGTCGTGAGCGATCGTCCTCCGCGACAGTGGGAAGTCTGGAAGGTCTGGCTCGGTGAGCCGGTCGGGCATGAGCAGAAGGGCGAGCACTACGCCGTGGTGCTGTCCTGCAGCCGGGTACCTGACGAACTTGGGCTCGCGACGGTTGCGCCGATCACCTCAGGGGAGCACGGCCCCTGGACGGTCAAGTTCGACGGCCACCAGGCCCGTATTCCTCTCACGCCGTCGTACGTGGAATGCCATCAGGTGCGGACCCTGTCGATCTCGCCGGAACGCTTCCTCTGGCGGGTGTCGAAGGGCATCGACGAGTCCGTGCGCGGGAAGATTCGCGTCGCTCTCGGCTCGCTCTTTCGGGATGCCTCCGAGGATGGTGACAGCACCCCCGACGTGTAGCCCCGACCGACCCCCGACGTGCGCACCGAACACCGCGGATCGTTGCAGGCTATGATCCCAGGCAGGGAGAACCTGCCATGCCGATCGACAGCGAGCGTCGCCACACCATGAAGATGGAGGAACTCGCCGCACGCGAGCGCATCGAGCGGCGACGCGGGTACTTCGCGATCGCAGCGCTGCTCGTCGTCAGCGCCCTCGTCCTCACGGTGACGGGGCACGGTGGAGCCGTCTGGGAGGTCACGAAGACGGCTGGCCTCGTCATCGGCGGCGTGGTGTACGTGCGGTTCATCGCAGTCTGACCGACCCCCGATTTGTCATCCGGATCCATGCATGCGGATCATGCGTGGAAATCACGGATCTGTCTGAAAACGCAGGGGTTGACGACGATCGCGAACGGGCGCCAACCTGTCGCGTATGGCGAGCTCGCGGCGCATCAAACTGTCGACCGGCACGGCATCCGTTTTCCGTGGCCTCGGCAGGCTCGCCGTCAAGAACCTCGTTCCCCCCGAGATGCAGGCCGACGCCGGCGAGGTGGTTGCTGGCATCGCTGAGATGCTGCGGGACGAGGTCACAATCGACGTCCAGGTCGGCTCGCCGGCCCCTCGCAAGCGCCGCCGCCTGGCTGGGGGGTCGCGATGAGCGAGGAAACGCCCCTCGAGCCGGTCGAAACGCTCGAGGCCGCCCTCGATTCCGCCGGCGATGAGCTCGTGCGGGCGTACGTGACCCGGCTCGGCGGCGCGTCGCCCCGGATCTCGGTCGGCCGCTCCCTGGAGCTCCGCCGCGATCGCCCCGTCCTCGACCAGCTCGTCGAGCACGTCCTCGCCTTCTCCACCGAGGGCGGCGGCCTTTTCGAGGTGAAGCTCAAGGCGAAGGGGGCTCACATCGGGTCCGCGAGGGTCAATATCGAGTTCCCCGCCGACTCCCGCGAGGCTCCCGGCGAGACTCCCCGCCGTTCCTCTGCGTTTCCCCGCGACTCCCGGGGGCTCCCCGGTGGCTCCCCGCCAGACGACGAGGTCTCCTCGAGGGCGGTGAACCGTGGCGCGCAGACGGTCTCACCGGAAGAGGAGGAGCTCGACCGGCTGATCCGGGTCGAAACGAAGCGCAACGCGTACAAGAAGATGCTCCTCGGCCCCGAAGACGACGACGACGAGGAGGAGGAAGACGAAGAGCCGGGCACCGACGAGAAAGGCAGCGCCAAGGGGGACGACGACGAGGAAGAGAAGGACCCCGACAAGAAGGCCGTCGAGTCGCTCGTGAAGAGCACCGCGGAATTCCTCGTCAGCGAGAGCGGCAAGACCCTCCTCGCGAGACTCGGCAACGCGATCGTCGACCGCATCGAGCTCGGCGCCGACGTCCTGCGCAAGCAGACCGAGCTGATCGCCCTCCAGTCCGCCAAGCTCGGAGGCACGCAGCCGCCGCCGCCGGCGACGCAGCCCACCACCACCACGGAGCAGCCGAAGGAAGAGGAGTCGACCGGCCCGCGCGTCCTGCGCATCCACCTGCCGAGCACCCCACAGGGCGGAGGTCAGGCGGCATGAGGGTCGTCGGCGCGCGTGAGGTGCTGCAGGCGGGGCTCGCTGGCACGGAGCAGCTCGTGGAGAAGATCACCACGATCATCCGTGACCAGGCGAAGCGCGCCGACGTGCGCGAGCTCGCGCGCCGCATCGTGCGTCTGGCACCCCCGCAGGACGCGACCGCCGAGATTCAGGCGACCTGGGACTACCTCACCGGGCTCAACGCGCCGCCCTACCGCGCCGACCCCGTCGACGTGCAGCTCCTCACCACGCCCGGCGCCTGGGAGGGCCTCAGCGGCGTGGACTGCAAGAAGTACACGATCGTCGCGGGCTCCATCCTCGAGGCGCTCGGCCACCCGGTGAAGGTGCGCGTCGTCGACCAGCGCGCGCAGCTCGGCGCCGAGGCCGGCTACCACCACGTGTACCTGCAGGTCTTCAACAAGGACCGCGGGACCTGGGTTCCGTTCGACCCCGTCACGAAGTCGTTTCGTCGGCCCGCTGCCAACGTCGGTACCGAGCCAGCGCACCGCGCCAGGAGGACCTACATGCTTCGCCCTGCGTACAACGGCAGCCGGCGGCCGCAGCCGATCGGGTTCGACCTCTACAACGACCTGATCAAGCCCTTCGACCCCACGCGGCCCGAGAACACCGGGGTTCGCGCGGCCTGGAGCCTCATCCCTGGTGGGAGCGCGATCGTCGCCGCCGCCGACGCGACCGCTGCCGTGCAGAAAGAGGCCTGGGCACGTCAGGCCGCCGCGGAGAAGGCCGCGAAGGACGCCGCCGCTGCGCAGGCCGCTGCGGCGGCGAAGAGCCAGCCCTCGGAGAAGCCGCGCATCGCGACGGGCCGGTCGAGCCTCATCAAGAAGAAGGGGACGACGACCACCACCGCCGCGCCGCCTCCTCCTCCGCCGGCTCCCGCGCCCGGCATGAGCACCACGACGAAGGTCGTCGCGGGCGTCGCCGGCGCCGCGGTCGTGGCCGGCCTCCTGTACGCGCTCACCCGGAAGCCCAAGGCCCGGCGCGCCAACCCGCGCCGCAAGAAGAGCCAGGGCAAGAGGCGGGCGGCCTGATGCTGGTCCGCGCCTACAGCGACGGCCTCGGAGCCCTGCCGAAGACGGGGCCGAGCCGCACCGTTTCGACGAGCCGCACGACTCCGGCCTCGACGCCGGCCGCGGCGTCGCAAACGACCGTGCAGTCGGGTGGCGAGAAAGCCCGTGCGCAGGCGCAGCAGACGCGCACGACCGCCACCGCGGACGCGAAGGGCGGCAGCGGACGACGAGTCGTCGCCGCGCGCACCCCGGCGAAGGCGTCCGAAAAGACGCCCATGCAGACGTCTGCACAGAAGCGGACGACCATCAGGAAGAACGGCGGGCAGTCGCCCCTGCAACAGTTCGACGACGAGAAGAAGCGGGAAACACGCTCGAAGAAGCAAGATCCGAAGCCGGGCGTCTCGGTCAAGGAAGCGTCGATCGCTCGCGAGCTCAAGACCACGACGACGGACACGACGCAGCCGGCCGACAAGCCGCCGCCCCCGAAGAGGCGAGACAGGCCGCCAGCAAGCAGGGGAGCGAGGTTCTTCTCACCCCATCTGAATGCCTGGCTGGTCTGGGACGGCGAGGACTATCGATTCGAGGACGGACGACCGCTCAGCCGCTTCGACTGGATGCAGGTCTCGATGGATTCTGGACCGCCGCCTGGCGGCGCTCCGCCGTCGACGAATCCGCCGCCCGGAACGCCTCCTCCGACGCTGGAGACACCGCCGCTCGTGCTGCCCGTCACGCCCGCTTCGCCGCCCCTCGTGCCGCCGGTCGAGGCTCCGCCAGGTACGCCGCCCGTCGTGGTCCAGGCGCCGCCGACCTCGCCGCCGCTCGTGCAGGCGCCCCCGACGACGCAGCTCATCACGCCGAGCTCGCCGGGCCCCTCGAGCTCGCTGCCGAGCGTGCTGCCGGCATACAGCGACACGTCGCAGCCGCAGCTCACGCAGAAGACGCCGGCGGAGAAGTTCGACACGTCGACGGAGCGCCTCGTCACCGAGGAGCCCAAGGGCCTCAGCAACGGCGCGAAGGTGATGATCGGCGTGGGCGTCACGGTTGTAGCCGTCACGATCGAGGAGCTGATTCGGCGCGCCTGGAAGAAGCGGAGCCGTCGCCGATGACGACCGCCGCCGAGCTGCAGCCGAAGATCCTCACCGTGCGGGCCGCGATGGCGTCGTGGCGCACCGCGATCGCGTACGTGTCCGCGCAGGACCAGCAGGAGCAGATCCTCGGCGCATACAACACCTTCGCGAAGATCGTCGACGCGTGGGCCGGCAAGCAACGCGACGAGGTGCTCGCCGGCAAGCGCTCCCTCGCGACCTGGCAGACCTACGGCGACGAGCTGCAGAAACAGGCGGAGCTCTTCCAGGGTCAGATCGACTGGGTCGCCCGGTATTCGGCCCTCGCGGACACTCTCGGCGAAGCGTCGCAGGCCGTGCTCAGGCCGCTCGACGCGAAGGTTGCCGAGCTGCGGAGCGACCTCAACGGCCTCCTCGTGGCGCAGGCGAAGTTCGACGCCGACAAGAAGGCGCTCGAGCCCATCCGCAAGAAGCTCTCGGTCGAGGTCCGGGATCTGTACTGGGGCCCGCCGGCGGCGAAGGCAAAGGCCAGCCTCGGCACGCTGCAGACGATCGTCCAGGGCCTCGAGGCCGGGCTGCGCGCGCTGCACGGCGGCGGCTCGGCGGACTTCGCCAACCTCGCGAAGCTCAGCGGAGGGCTCGGAAACCCGTTCGTTGGTGTCGCCGGCGCGTTCGCTGTCATCGCGATCGCAGCGTCGATCGCCGTGTCGCTGTGGGCCTTCTTCAAGCACGCCGACGAGGTGGCCCGGGTCGAGCGGCAGAAGGCGATCATCGAGCTGGCGAAGACCGACCCCGACGCCGCGAAGAAGCTCGCCGGAATCTTCAAGGACGAAGGCGCGGACGGCACCCCGACGATCGTCATCGTGCTGGCCACCATCGGCGCCCTCTCGGCCACGGCGATCGGGCTCTATCTCTGGAGCAAACGGGGGCAGCCCGCTCGGAAGGTGAACCCGCGTCCGCGCAAGGCCCCGGCCAAGCCCAGGAAGCGACGTCGACAGGAGGCTCATGCGTGAGGCTCCCGCCATCCGTCGCAGTGCTGGGCGAGGTCCTCGACCTGCGGGTCGAACAGGACGGGCGTCGTTCCACGCTCTCGTGGAAGCGGCCGCACTGGCTCTGCGCGGAGCCCGGGACGCAGCGGCTCTGGATCCTGCCGATGCCCGCCGAGGAGCCGGAGCCGCTCGAGGACTTCGACGAGGACCTGCGCGCAGCCGCGAAGCTCTACCGGCGGTGGTCGGACCTGGTGCCCGTCGGTGCGACGCGGGTGCAGGTGCGGATCACGAGCTCGGCCGAGTTCCGCGGGCACGTGAACGTGATCGGCTACCGCTCGAGCAAATGGAACGGCAGCTTCGACGAGTACGAGCACATTTTCACGCGGCCGCCTCGCATCGAGCGTGCGGGTGAGGTGTACCGAATCACCGGGAGCACGCTGCGCGTGACCCCAGGAGGGATCGACGGATGAGCGAGTCAATCGAGGACACGGTCGCGGTGAACAAGGGCAAGAAGGGCGCCGGCGCGAAGAAGGCGAAGAAGAGCGGCGGCAAGAAGCGCCACCGTAAGGCCGCGGCGAAGACGAGCGGCAAGCGCCGTCGTCGCAGCGCGGCGCCCGCCCCCAAGCACCGCCGCCGGTCGCGCCGGAAGAACCCGGGCGTCGACATCATGGGCATGGGCGTCGCGGCCCTCGGCGGCGCGGCCGCGGAGGTCGTGACGACGGTCGGCGCCCACTTCGCCGGCAAGCTCGTGAAGAAGGACGGGCTCGGCCGCTCCGCCGTGAAGGCCGGCGCCGGCGGCGTCCTGGGCATCGGCCTCGGCACCGTGGTCGGCATGTTCAGCCCCTCCGCGGGCAAGGGCATGGCGGGCGTCGGCGGGTCGCAGATCGTGCGGCACCTGCTCGCCGAGGCCGCGATCTCGAAGGACGGCAAGGCGAACGTGCTGCAGAAGGCCGGCTTCGCGATCAAGACGTTGCCGGAGGGCGTCTACGCGAAGGACGGCGTGCTCTACAAGCTCGACGCCGCCGGCAAGGAACAGCTCCTCCTGGGCTTCAGCCCGCGCGCCATCGAGCTCGAGATGGACGACGGCAGCCGGCGGCCGGCCCAGCTCCTCGGGCAGCTCGGCAACGACGCGCTGATCCTCGACCAGGAGGGGGAGGTGCGGATGCTCGCCGGCGTCGTCGTCGACGCGTACCCGAACCCGCAGGCGATCGGCGGCGGCCAGGGAACGATCGTGCCCGCGTACCAGGGCGGCGACGGGCTCTCCGGCAACGACTACAGCGAGGACCGCTACTCCTAGCGACCATCCAGGGGCCGAGTGCAGACGTCTGCACTCGACCTCGTGAACACACTCGACAGCGCAGCGCGAGGCCCGACAGACGCACCACAACCCCGCGCGCAGCGCGGACCCAAGGAGAGGTCAGATGCCCGAACCCAGCAACCCGAACCCCAACACCTACCGGCCCGGCCCGGACGACGCCGCGATCGCGAAGCTCCGCAACCCGATGAAGGTCAGGCTCTTCGCGGCGGCCGAGTTCACGGGCGCCCGGAACAGCGCCGCCACGGGCCTCGCGCAGATCACGGCCAACAACAACGGGTTCGACATCTTCCGCGCGGCGGCGGCCTTCCAGCCGCAGGGCCAGCACCCGTACAACAACTGGCTCGACATCTCGGCCAAGCCGCTCTTCCAGTTCTTTCCGGAAGCGATCGGCGTGTACGTGGGCGGCATGGGCGACTCGGCCACCGACGACGTCGGCAAGATCCTCGTCGAGACCTGCCAGCTCACGCTCCAGAAGCAGAGCCAGGGCGTCATCCTGCGCCAGCCGCTGCTGACGGTGCCTCCGGGCGTCGGCGTCGACAGCGTCATCACCGACTCGAGTGGCCTGGGGCCGTTCTGGCGCAGCCGCAACGGCCAGCTCGGGACGCAGGGCCTCTTCCCGATCCCGAAGGGCGTGGTGTTCGACAAGGAGACCGCGCTCAACGCCTTCCTCAGCACCACCGCGAACGGCGCCACGGCCCTCGCGGCGCTCGCCGGCAACTTCCCCACCGAGGGCGCGATCATCGGCGTCGTGATGTACGGCGTCGGCGAGTTCAACATCGGCGCGCAGCGGTAACGTGCGCGGCCTCGCTTCACTGGTCCTGTGCTCGGCGCTGGCGGTCCTCGCGACCGCCGGCGTCGGGTGCGGCCAGGCTCCAGCGATCGACGACCACCCAGACCCTACGGAACAGCCCGACGGAGGCGACGTCATCATGCCTGTCTACGTGCCCGGAGACTCCTATCTACGGCGCCTCATGGAGCGGCGAAAGGTCGTCGACTTGCTGCCGTGGATGGAGCTGTACCAGGGCGGTCAGCTCGGCTGTCTCCCTCCGGCGTCGCCGGCCGGCAGCCAGGTGAACCTGTCGATCAAACGCCCCTATGCGATCGATCTGCAGGACCTCACGATCGCGGGGGCGCAGGAGCAGAATGGCGGCGGCATCCTGGCGTACGGCCCGGTGTCGACGATGCTCATGCCGACCATCGGCGCCCTCGGCACCAATCAATCGGTGAGCCAGTTCGCCGACATCAGCCTCGTCGGCAGCGCCAACAACGGCTGGTGGGGACTCGGCGCAGGGGCGTTCTACGCGCCGAACGAGATCGTTCGGATGCAGGCAAATCTCGTCGCGGCGCTCGGCGCGGCCGGCGTTGGCGCGCAGGGGCTGCAGCTCCACCTCGCCGGGCGGGGCTATCGCGAGTGGCCGAAGGGCTCGCTCAATCCGGCGCAGCTCACCCGGGCCGAATACGCCCAGCTCGGCTTCGCCTTCGATCCGTACACGTACGGTGGTCGCGTCACGGTGCCAGCGGCAACTCCCTCGGGGCAGGAAACGTCGCTTCAGTTCACCTTCGATCGCGACTTCCTGGCCGACGATTTCACCCTCAACGTGTTCGAGGGCGGTGTCGCGTCCGATACTTGGCCCTTCACACCAGGCCCCGACCCGATCGGACTGGCGCTCATCAGGTTCGATACCGATCGGATCTTCTTCAGCGAGCCTGTTTCGCGGTGGGTGGCCGTCGGTGAGCCGCAGCCCCGCACCGCATGGAAGTTCCCGATTCCCCTCACGCTCAACGCGGGAACGACGATCAACTTTCGAGTCGTGCTGCCGGTAGCCGTTGGCGCGGTCTGCGACTTCGACTTCGTGCTGCACGGCCACCTCCTCCGGAAGCTGTAGGCATCGATGCCGATCTACGCGGAGAACAGCCGGTTTCAGCGCCTCGAGGTCTACGGGGCGGCGGTGGCGCGCCCGGTCGCTGCCGGCGAGGTCGACCTCTGCCAGATCGTGACCGCCGCAGGTCAGTATGCGTTCGTGTCTGTGCTGCAGGCGGTGCAGCTCAACCCCACGACGACCGTGCTCAGTCGCCTCGTGACGGGCCTTTCGTGGCGCCTGTACATCGCTGACCAGGGCGGCAAGAGCCCGAAGCCTGTCGCGTTCGGGCCTGGCGCAGCCGCGCAAGACCAGGTCTGGACCTTCACCGACGGAACGCCCGCGGGTCGCAATATTCTCGTCGCGCCGAACCACACGCTGATCTTCCGCGCGTTCATCGATCCGGCTACGGCCCCAGCGACCATCACTCACGTCGCCGGCGCCATCGTCGGCGTCATGTTCCACGAGCAGAGCCTCGAGGAGTTCGCGCTCCTCAGCCTGGTGGACAAGCCGTGACGCGGGGCCAGCTCATCGCCCTCGTAGCAGGGGGCCTCGTGGCTGCGGCTGGCGTGATCGCGCTCGCTCGGTACATCCCGAAGGCCCGCTTCCTCGCGGCGCTGCCGCCCGCGGGGCAGCCGTACGGCGAGATCATCTGGCGCGAGGCCCGGCGGGTCGGCATCAAGCCCGCGCTCCTCGCGGCGACCATCGCGCACGAGTCGGGCTTCGGCGACTACCTCTCGCCGAAGGGGCCCGGCGGCACCGGCGACAACGGCCACGGGCACGGCCTCTCAGATCGGAAGAGC
>JBAZVI010000016.1 GCA_041660925.1 Elusimicrobiota bacterium | reverse complement strand
GCGCCAGTCCCTTCTGGGACAGCACGTGCGTGATCGCCGCCGTCAAAGTGGTCTTGCCGTGGTCCACGTGACCGATCGTCCCGATGTTCACGTGCGGCTTGTTGCGCTCGAATTTCGCCTTGGCCATTGCTTTCTCCTGTCCGGTGCCCCTTTAGAGGGGTCTCCCGATGCTCTCTCCTCTGAGAGTGCGCCTGATTCAACAATTTACGGCGTTTCCCGTCAATCGCGTCAAAACTCAGCTGGGGAAGGGGATTGAACCCTCGACCTTCTCCTTACCATGGAGATGCTCTACCACTGAGCTACCCCAGCACCTGTCGGCCCCCGCGCAACGGCGCGGGGCTGAAGCCCTCGCGAGAGAGGAAGTCTGCTCGCTCGGGGCCTCCCCAAGGGGGCTTGCGCCCCCTATGGCGCCGTCGGGACGCTCGCGCGTCCCAGGACGGCTGTTACCCCTCGTAAGGTGCGGCGGGCCATGCCGCCGCGACTTTATAAGAGGGCGACTCTTTAAAAGAGCGAATCTGGAGCGGGCGATGGGAATCGAACCCACGTATCGAGCTTGGAAGGCTCGTGTTCTACCATTGAACTACGCCCGCAACAAAAACGACGCCGGAGACGCCGGCATCGCTGAAAACTGCTCCAGAAACCGACTGACGACTCCTCTATTATACCCTATGAGGAAAAGAGGTGTCAACGCCGGGAGAGACCGTCCGAGGGATTATTGGGACGGGTTCCTGGACGGGGCCTGTTCGCTGAGGCGGCGCTTGAGCATCGCGTCCTCGAGCTTTTCAGCGGCCTGGAGCGCGGCGGGAGAGGGGTCTTTCGAGCCGTCCTTCGATTCGCCGCGCTCGCTCAGAGCCGGCGGAGCCGGCTTCTCATAGGTATGCGAGTAGTCGGAGGCCATGAACCAGCCGTAGCCGTAGTAGAAGAGCCAGATGAGGAGTCCCGTCGCGCCCAGCGCCCGGAACACGAAGTTCTTCGAGCGGGCGAGCAGGAGGATGAAGACCGCGGGCAGGGCCCAGGACCAGGGCGCGATCGCCGGCATCGCGGCGCCCGCGGACGGGAGCGCCGGCGCCGCCGTCGAGGCGGCGTTCTCCTCGACGCCGATGACGAGCATCTTGCGCACGTACTTCTTCGGGACCTCCTGGAGGGTCCCGACGCGGCGCGTGACGCCGCGGTCGTCGACGAATTCGAAGATCGCTTTCGGCTTAGGCTTGGCTTTGGCCACGACTCAAGATACATTTTGCTATACTCTTTGTCGACGGGCGCTTAGCTCAGCGGTAGAGCACTGTCCTCACACGACAGGGGCCATAGGTTCAAATCCTATAGCGCCCACCATCTAGAGACAAGAGGCCTTCCGAAAGGAAGGCCTCTTTGTTCCTTAACTCCCCTTCCTGCGGGAGGGGGTTGGGGGAGGGGGAATCTCCACATTGTCACAATGTCGACGGAAAATCTCCCCCACCCTGCCCTCCCCCGAGGGGAAGGGAGTTAAGGAAGGGTATGGCTAGGGTGTTTCCTCTACTAGGACTCGGCCGAAGCGGCCGGAGGCGGGGGGGTTGTCGCGCAGGTTGTAGGGCGGATTGTGCTGGATCATCAACGCGCCGGCGATGTCGCGCAGGTCCTCGGGCGCGGCGTCGGCGGGCTCGGCGACGTAGTCGAAGAAGACCTCTCCGCGGGCGCGGACGAGCTCGTCGAAGGTGGGGCGGATCTTGCCCATGGCGTGGGCGGCGAGCCGCGCGTAGAGGGTCTCGGGGCAGGCGAGGCCGACGTAGAGGACTTCGGAGCCCTTGTTCGCGTCGATGAGCTCGTAGACCCCGGGGCGCTTGGGCGCGTGCGCGGGGAGCGTGTCGGGGGCGAAGCGCCAGCAGCGCTCCGACATCCGGATGCGGAAGCGGCCCTCGGGCAGCGTCACAGGCCTTCGCCGAGCCGGCGCACGAGCTCGGGCACGTCGGCGAGGCCGACCCCCGCGCAGTGCGTCCCTTCGGGATAGAGGAAGACGTTGGGCCCCTGCGCGCAGAGGCCGAGGCAGCCCGCGCGCACGACGCGGACCTTCCCCTTGAGCCCGGCCGCCTCGACGGCGGCCTTGAGGGCGGCGGCGAGTTCGGCCCCCGCGCGCCCGGGATTCGCGCAGGAAGTGCGACCATCCTCGCGCGTCTGGGTGCAGACGAAGGCGGCGCGGCGAAAGGGGATCGGAGAGGACTTCATCCCGATGATGCTATCAAAATTGTATAATCGAAGAGGCGTAGAGACCACCATGGCATTCAACAAGGACGACGTCGCGAAGCTCGTGGGCCTGCAGGAGCAGGACCGCGTCCTCGACGCCCTGCGCGCCGAGATCGACGCCATCCCCGGCCAGATCGCCGCTTTGCAGAACGAGGCCGACGCCGAGAAGCGCGCCCTCGCCGAAGCGAAGGACCACGTCGTGAAGTCGGTGCTCAAGCGCAAGGAGAAGGAGCAGCAGCTCGCCGCGAAAGAGGCCGAGGCCCGCAAGTTCGGCAACGACCTCAACAACGTGAAGACCAACGAGGCCTTCCGTGCGCTCCAGCACGAGATCGACGGCTGCAAGAAGCAGGCCGGCGACATCGAGACCGAGATCCTGATGCTGATGGAGGAGGGCGACGCGCTCTCCAAGGAAGAGAAGGTCCGGGCCGCCTCGCTCAAGGAGGCCGAGGGCCGCGTGCAGCAGAAGGTCGGCCTGCTCGAGGCCCGCAAGGCCGAGATCGAGGGGAAACTCGCCGCCCGCAAGGGCGAGCGCGACGGTTTCGCGGGCACCATCGCCCCCGAGATGGTCGCCCAGTACGACGCCATCCGCGTGCGCCGCAAGGGCATCGCGCTCTCCAAGCTCGACGGGAACACCTGCGGCGCCTGCCGCATGGTCCAGCCGCCGCAGGTCATGGTCTACGTGGCCAAGGCGGCCAAGCTCGTGTGCTGCGAGAGCTGCCAGCGCATCCTCTACAGCGCCGACCAGGTCTTCGGTCCTAAGCCCGCCTGAAAATTCGGCGCATCTTCCAACATCCCTTTTCGCGCCGAATTTTCAGCGGGCTTAAGCACTCCTCCGGAATCCCCGTGGGGGATTCCGGACAGGCCAGATTCAAGACGGCTGGAGGGTCGCCTTCCCGCGCGAGCGGGGGGGAGGAACTTCCGGACTCCATAGGACGCGGTGCCCGTCGAAAGGCGGGACGGGGAGCACGCAAGGGCTCCTCGATGGAAAGTGCCACAGAAAAGATACCGCCCTCCCGCAAGGGAGGGTAAGGGTGAAATGGCGGGTTAAGAGCCCACCGGCCCGGGGGCGACCCCGGGGCCAGGCAAACCCCACCGGGAGCAAGGCAGTTGGGCGGCAGCGCGGTCCGCGCGCGTCTCCGAAAGGAGGCGGCCGCCCGGTAGCCGCATCAGAGAAATGATCCTCGACCGGCGCGAGCCGGGGACAGAATCCGGGGTATAGGCCGTCTTGAAACGCGGCGGGCTCGAGAGAGCCCGCCGCGGTGTTTTCAGGCGAGGGCGGACGTGCAGTGCCCGCAGCGCTTGGCCTCGAGGGGGATGTGCAGGCAGCACTCCGGGCACTTCTTCTCGGTCGGCGCGGGGGGCGGGGCCTTCTCCGAGCGCTTGAGCGCGTTCATGCCCTTGATGACCATGAACATCGTGAAGGCGACGATGGAGAAGTCCACGCAGTGGGTCACGAAGGCGCCCCAGTTGAGGGTCACCGCTTTCGCGGCTCCTTCGGCGGGCTTGAGGGTGAAGGCGTGCTGGGTGAAGTCCACTCCGCCGGTGATGAGGCCGAGCGGCGGCATGATGATATCGTTGAGCACGGAGCTGACGATCTTCCCGAAAGCGCCGCCGATGACCACGCCGACGGCCATGTCGACGACGTTGCCCTTCATCGCAAATTCCTTGAATTCCTTGAACATGGGGACCTCCCGGTGACTTTTCGATTGTAACATTTAGCGAGTGAAGTCGAGGGTCCGGGATTCTTTGGTAGAATCCCGCATCCTATGGCATTCCCGACCCGACGCCTCCGCCGCATGAGAAGCACCTCCGCCCTGCGCGAGCTCGTGCGCGAGACGCGCCTCGACCCCGGCGACTTCGTGCTCCCGCTCTTCATCCGCCCCGGTAAGGGCGTGCGCAGGCCCATCGCCTCGATGCCCGGGCAGTTCCAGCTCTCGGCCGACGAGGCCGCGAAGCTCGCGCGCTCGGCGCGCTCGGCCGGGATCCCCGCGGTCCTGCTCTTCGGCATCCCCTCGCGCAAGGACGCGCGGGGCTCCGGCGCGTACGCGGCCGACGGCGTCGTCCAGCGCGCGGTGAAAGCCGTGAAGGACGCCGCGCCCGGGCTGGTCGTCATGACCGACCTCTGCTTCTGCGAGTACACCGACCACGGACATTGCGGGGCCCTCCGCCGCGCGAAGGGCGGCTTCGTCCTCGACAACGACGCGACCCTCGCGCTCGTCGCGAAGACCGCCGTGAGCCAGGCCCGCGCCGGCGCCGACGTCGTCGCCCCGAGCGCGATGGCCGACGGTCAGGTCGGGGCCGCTCGCCGCGCGCTCGACGCCGCCGGCTTCAAGGACACCGCCGTCCTCGCCTACGCCTCGAAGTTCGCCAGCGCGTTCTACGGCCCTTTCCGCGACGCCGCCGAGTCCCCGCCCAAGTTCGGCGACCGCTCGACCTATCAGATGGACCCGGCCAACGCGCGCGAGGCCGTGCGCGAGGCGCTCGAGGACGAGGCCGAGGGCGCGGACATGCTCATGGTGAAGCCCGCCCTGCCCTACCTCGACATCGTGAGGGCGGTGCGCGAGGCGAGCCGCCTCCCGCTCTCCGCCTACAACGTCTCCGGCGAGTACGCGATGCTCAAGGCCGCCGCGGGCAAGGGCTGGCTCGACGAGAAGCGGGCCGTGCTCGAGACGCTCCTCTCCATCAAGCGCGCCGGCGCCGACTTCATCCTGACCTACCATGCCCTGGAGGCCGCGCGATGGCTCGCATGACGAAGTCCAAGGCGTTCTTCGCCCGGGCTCAGAAAGTCCTCGTCGGCGGCGTGAACTCCCCGGTCCGCGCGTTCAAGGGGGTCGGCGGCACGCCGGTCTTCATGCGCAAGGGCCTCGGCGCCCACCTCACGGACGCCGACGGCAACCGCTACCTCGACTACTGCCTCTCCTGGGGCCCGCTCATCCTCGGGCACGCCCACGTCGCGGTGACCCGCGCCGCCGAGGCGGCGCTCTACGCCGGCTCGAGCTTCGGGGCCCCGACCGAGGGGGAGCACCTCCTCGCCGAGGAGATCCGCCGCGCCCTCCCTTCGATGGAGCGCGTGCGCCTGACGAGTTCGGGCACCGAGGCCGTCATGAGCGCCCTGCGCGCCGCGCGCGCCTTCACCGGCCGCGACCTCACGCTCAAGTTCACCGGCTGCTACCACGGCCACGCCGACAGCCTGCTCGTCGCCGCCGGTTCCGGCGCCGCCACGCTCTCGAGGCCGGACTCCGCCGGCGTGCCCGCCGACTGGGCGAAGAGCACGCTCCTCGCCGTCTACAACGACCCCGAGGGGGTGCGCGAGGTCTTCCGGCGCCACGGCTCCCGCATCGCGGCCGTCATCGTCGAGCCCGCCGCCGCGAACATGGGCCTCGTGCCGCCGGAGCCGGGCTTCCTCGAGCTCCTGCGCTCGCTCACCCGCAAGCACGGCGCCCTCCTCGTCTTCGACGAGGTCATCACGGGCTTCCGCGCCGCCTACGGCGGCTGGCAGACCCTCTGCGGGGTGAAGCCCGACCTCACCTGCCTCGGGAAGATCATCGGCGGCGGCTTCCCCGTCGGCGCCTACGGCGGCCGCCGCGAGATCATGGAGCTCGTCTCGCCGCTGGGCGCCGTCTATCAGGCCGGCACCCTCTCGGGCAACCCCGTGGCCGTCGCCGCGGGCCTCGCGACGCTCAAGGCGCTCAAGCGGGAGGACCCCTACCGGCGCATGGAGCGCCTCGCCGGCACGCTCGCCGCGGGTCTCGTCGAGGCCGCCGCGCAGAACGGCGTGCCCGTGCAGGTGCACCAGACCGCCTCCATGCTCACCGTCTTCTTCACGAAGACCCGCGTGCGCGACTGGGGCACGGCCAGCGTCGCCGACCGCACGGCCTACGGCCGCTTCTTCCATGGGCTGCTCGAGAACGGGGTCTACTTCCCGCCCGCGCAGTTCGAGACCGCGATGCTCTCCTCCCGCCACACGGAGACCGACGTCGAGCGCACGGTCGAGGCCGCGTCGGCGGCTTTCGCGAAAGCGCGTTAGCGCTCCGACCGTATAATTATGGACGTTTTGGAGGCCCGAGCCTGAGGCGGATTCGAGGAGCGACAACTGAAGATAGCTTGAGCTATCTGAGGGCGGAGCGACGCGGAAGCCGCCCAGGGGCGGGCCTCCCCTTCCCGAATAGTTTCGCTGCCGGAGGCAGCGAAACTCCCCCGACAGGGGCAGGGCGATTTCGGCCGCCAGCTGCGTTGCTCGTCGCTCAGATACCTCAAGGTATCCTCGCTCCTCGCGCCTTGCCGGACGGCCGAAATCGACCGGTCAAAACGCCCATAATTATACGGTCGGAGCGCTAGTGGGAGCCAAGTCGCGGGGAGCGTCGGCCCGGCGCGTCGAGGCGCCCGCGCCGGCTCCCGCGACGCGCCTGCCGGTCCCCGTCCTCAGCGCGCTCTTCCTCGCCTGGCTCCTCGTACTCGCCTGGCAGTACCGGCTCAAGGGCGTCCGGCTCTACCCCTCGGCGGCTCTCGATTTCGCGCGGCTCCTGCCCGCCGCGCTCGCGCACATGGGCGGAGCGCTCGCCCTGCGTCTGGCCGGGGCGGCCGCGCTCTGGCTCCTCGCCGCCGCGCTCGGCGCCGGACTCCTGCGCCTGCTGCGCGTGAAGGCGCCGCGCGCCGAGTCCCTCCTGCTCGCGGCCGGGCTCGGCATGGGCCTGCTGCCGCTCCTCGCGTTCGCCGCGGGCCTTTGGAGCTTCCGACCGGAGCTTCTGCGCGCCGCGACGCTCGGCGCGGCCGCGCTCGCCCTGCTCTCGGCGCCGTGGTGGTGGAAAGCCCTGCCGGCCGAAAGCGCTCCCCCCGTCGAGCGCCCCGGAGCCCTCGCGCAGGGGGCGGCGGCCGTGACCTTCGCCGCGCTACTCATGGGTCTGCTCGCCTCGCTCTGCCCCGAGATCTTCTACGACTCGCTCGTCTATCACCTGGCGCTGCCGAAGCTCTGGCTGCTGCGCGGGAGCATCGGGGCGACGCCCCACAACATCTACTCGGGCCTGCCGCTGGCCGGGCAGACCCTCTACGGGCTCGCCCTCGCGCTCCAGGACGAGAAGCTCGCCTCGGTCCTGCACTGGAGCTTCGGCCTGCTCACGACGGCCGCCGTCCTGCTCATCGGGCTTCGCCGTCTCGGCGCCGCCGCCGGCGCCTTCGCGGCCTTCGCCTTCGCGCTCTGTCCGGCGGCGCTCTACGCCTCGTGGAACGCGGGCGTCGACCTCCAGTCCTCCCTCTTTTGCGCGCTGTCGATGCTGGCTCTGCTGCAGGGGCTCGAGCGGCCCGAGGGGGAGCGGCGCGGCTGGGCGCTCTGCGCGGGCTTCCTGGCGGGCTCCGCCTGCGGAACGAAGTACAACGTCCTTCCGGTCGCCGGGATGCTCGTGCTCGTGCACGGCTGGCGCGCGCGGGCGAACGGACGCGGCCTGCGCGACACCGTCTTCATGGCGCTGGCCGCCGCAGGGGCGTTCGCGCCCTGGCTCCTCAAGAACATGTTCTTCTTCGGGAACCCGCTCTATCCTTTTCTCGCCGGCGTCCTGGGCGGCCGGGAGCTCATCGCCGACCCGGTCGCCTTCCTGGAGGCGTCGGGCTCGCGCGACCTCGTCCGCACCTTCACGACGACGTCGGGTCTCAAGGAACTCCTGCTCCAGCCCTGGACGACCTCGGTGGGGACCTGGCCGCTCGGAGACTGGCCGGGCCCCGTGTACATCCTCCTGCTGCCGCTGCTCCTCGTCGTGCGCCCGCGCCGGGAGTCCGAGCGCGCCCTGCTCGCCGCCGCGGTCGGCGGCTATCTTCTCTGGGCCCTGTCGAGCCGCCTGGTGCGCTACCTTCTGCCGGCTTTCCCCTTCCTGGCGCTCTGCGCAGCGCTCGCCGTCGAGCATCCGTCGCTCCCGCGCTGGCTGCGGCGCGTCGGCTGGGCGGCGGCGCTCTACGCGGGCCTCTTCTGCCTCCAGGCCGCCTACTTCCAGGGCGGGGGAATCGGGCAGCGGGAGTACCTGACCGGGATGACGCCGCGCGCGGAGTACCTCAAGCGCCAGCATCCGACCTACGGGCTGCCCTACTACGCCGCCGCGGAGTTCGCCGACCGCGCGCTGCCCAAAGACGCGCGCGTGCTCGTGCTCGGGGAGTCGCGGACCTATTACCTCGAGCGCGACGCCGTCGCCTCGACCGTCTTCGACCACAACCCCTTCTGGCTCGCCGCGCGCGAGTCGAAGGACGGCGCGGACCTGCTCCGGCGCGTGCGCGCGATGGGGGTGACGCACGTTCTGCTGAGCGCGCGCCAGCTGCTCTACCGCGAGAACTCCCCGGGCGTCTTTCCCCGAGAGGCCGTCCGCTCCTCCGCGTTCGCCGAGTTCTGGGCGCGCCATCTCAAGCCCCTCTTCGAGGAGCGCGAGGACCCCGGCGACAACCCGCGCTGGCTCACGGTCTACGAGGTCGTCGACGCGCCCAACCCCGACGGCGCGCCCACCCCCAATCCCGCGCTGGTCCTGCTGAAATGGCTCGATTCCCGGGCCTCCGCCGTGCCCGGACGTTGAGATGGGGCCTCCCGAGTCCTCGTACGAGGGACTCTTCGCCGAGTACTACGACCTCCTCCATGCCGACCGCGGAGACGCCGCCTTCTACGCGGAGCTGGCGCGGGAGGCCGGCGCGCCCGTGCTGGAACTCGGCTGCGGGACGGGCCGGCTCCTCATCCCGGTGGCGGAGGCCGGTACCGAGGTCACGGGCCTGGACGCCAGCGCGGCGATGCTGGAGGTCTGCCGCGGGAAGCTCGCGTACTGCGGCGAGGAGGCGCGCTCGCGCGCGACCCTCGTGCGCGCGGGCATGGAGGACTTCGAGCTGGGCCGGCGCTTCACGCTGGCGTACCTCTCCTGCAACACCCTCAACGGCCTGCTCTCCCGCGAGGAGCGGCTCGCCGTCCTGCGCCGCTGCCGGGCCCACCTCGCGGAGGGCGGACGCGTCCTGCTCGACGCCGTGGTCCCGGACCTGGAGTTCTATCGGGAGATCGACGGAAAGGAGCGGACCTTCGAGTTCACCGACCCTCTGCGCGGCCGGGTGCTCGTCGAGAAGGTCATTGCGCGCCTCGACCCCGTCCGCCAGACCGTGAGCGAGGACGCGCTCCTCGAGGAATACGACGAGGGGCGCCTCCTGCGCTCCTCCCGGGCCCGCAGCGGATCCGCGCTCCTGTTCCCCGGCGACCTCGAGTCCCTCGTGGAAGAGGCGGGCTTCGGCGTCCTTCACCGCTGGAAGAACCCCGCGAAGGAGACCTTCGACCTCTCGGCCTCCCGCCTCCTCCTGCTCGCCCGGCGTTCCTGAGCGCCGACTCCGCGGGAGAACCGGGAGGTTGACCGCGGGGCCCGTCACGGAACCCGGCCGCATAGTCCCAATGATGGAGCGGCCTTGCCCGCCCTTCCCACGATGGAGGGGGCCGCCTCGCGCTATGCTGACTCCACCGTGCTCATACACGGGGAGGCCTTCATGCCCGGTCCGATCTTCCGCATCGCCGCCGCGTTCCTCGTCGCCTCGTCCGCGGTGCAGCCCGCCGCCGCCGTGGTCGTCCAGTCGCCCGCTCCCCTCGCGGGGCCCGGGGTCTTCGGCCTTCCGGTCCTCTCCGGTCTGCTCGCGCCGATCTCGCGGACCCCGTCGTTCGGTCCGCTCCTTCCCGTACTCTCGCCGTCCGTCGTGCTTCCCCGACTCTCCGCGGCGCCTGCGCTCCACCTGCCTTCCTCCCGTCTCCCGACCCATGCGCGAGGGGTCGGGGGTGAGGGGGCGGCGGCTTTCCAGATGCCCGCCGCCGCCCGGCCCACGGCGTTCGCGACGCTCGAGTCCGGCGCGCTGCGCGCGCTCGCCGCGAGCCGCCGCTCGGCAGACTCCGCGGAGGCCGTCGCGGACTTCCAGTTCGTCTTCGACGGCTCGGGCCTCGATTTCGCCATGGACCCTTCGGGCTTCCCGGCCCTCGATGCGGAAGTCGAAGCGCTCCCGGTCGTCTTCGCCGCGGCCCCCGAGGCGAGCTTCGCGGACGAGGCGATGTTCGTCTTCGGAGAGCAGGGCCGCCTCCTCGGCGCGGTGCAGCGCGCCCTCCGGAACTCCGGCTACGACGCGGCGAAGACCTCCGCCGAGCGGGCCGTGCTCCTGGACCGCGCGTTCGGGAGCGTGCTGACCGGCTACATCCTGAAGGGTCCGGAAAGCGTTCCGTCGCCCGGCGCCTACGACGCGGCCATCGAGACCTTCGCGCAGTTGCGCCGGGTCGCCAAGGAGAGCTCCGCGGCGTACCCCGAGCTCCGCTTCGAGGACAACTACATCCTCAAGGCCTCCTTCCATGCCGTCGGCGCGCTGGGAGAGAAGGTCGGCTCGATGGAGGAGTACGGGACGGCCGTCCGGGCCATCGCCGACGGCGCGCTGGAGCGCTCCTTCGCCGAGCCCGCGTACTACGAGCACGCCCTCGCGACGATGTACGACTTTTTCCTCCGAGGCTCGGACGCCGAGCGGGGAGCGGAGATCCGCACCCCGGCGGACCTCGCGGCACGCTACGCGGCCGGGCTCGCGAAGCTCGAGGCGGAAGGGCGCGGACTCGCCCCGAGCGACGAAGCCTTCGCGTCCGCGCGGGCGCTGGCCCGCGGACTCAACGGCATCGTCAAGGCCATCGCGGACGCGGCGGGCACGGACCTCGAACTCGCGATGGGGGGCCTCTCGGGAGCGGGGGTCATGGATTGGGGCAAGCGCGTCTACGCGGCCCGTTCGCTCGGGGAGGCGCAGGCCCTCGAGGCCGAGGCGCCCGTCGTCGCCGCGACGGCGGCGGCCGGCCTGCCGCGGCTCTGGACGAAGACCGTCTTCACGCGCGTGATGAACACGGCCAACCGGCTCATCGCCGAACGGGGCCTCGACCCGGCCGCGATCCCCGTGCGCGGCTACGCCGAGCTCATGCGCGAGGCGGCCGGGAGCGTGCGGGAAGCGGACGCCCCGAACGCGGAGGCCTTCAAGGTCGCGCAGACCCTCGCCGAGGCGTTCGTCCGGATCTTCGAGATCGTCGCCGGGGCGCCGGGCGCCGCATTCGACACCCTGCGCGCGGCCCTGAACTCGGACGACGTCCGCAACTGGCTGGCCGCGGCGCAGGCGGCCGTCGACCTCTCCGAGGCCCAGGCGCACGTCGTGCTGGCGGAGAAGGCGGCGCTCGCGGCGGCTTCGCGGCTGCCGCTCTACTGGGCCCAGGGGATGCCCGCGCGGCTGGAGAGCGCTCTCGGGGCCCTGCTCCTGGAGCGCGCGCTCGAGGCCGAGAAGGTCCCGCTCGGGGAGCTGGGGGGGCTGATGCGCGAGGCGGCCGCCCGTCTTGATGGAGAGGTCGCCGCTGCGGCGCCTTCTACCGAGGCGCTGGAGGCCGCGCGCGTCGTCCTCGAGCAGCAGATCCGCATCCTCGAGGCCGTCGCGGCCGGGGCGCCGGACCATGCGGCCATGACCCAGCGCGCGGCCTTCATCATGCAGTACGCCTTCCTGCCCGCGCTCGGCAAGGCGGGCACGCTCGCGGTCCTCGCGTCGGCGGCCGCGGCGGCCGCCGACAAGATCATCGCCTCCCTGGAAGCGCAGAAGGCGGCGCCGTAATAATTCCGCCGCATCGATAGGGTATCGTCCCGTCATCTCCGCGTTCGCGCGGAGGCGACGGGACGATGCACGACACCTCCTACTCCCCGCTCATCCTCGTGGCCGAAGGCCACGGTCCCATGCGCCGCCTGCTCGCGCGCTGCCTCTCCTCGCTCTCCGAGCGGGTCGTCGAGGCCGACACGGCCGAGGCGGCGCTCGCGCTCGCCGCGCGCGAGTCCCCCGCCCTCATCGCCCTCGACCCCTCGCTCGACGGCGGGCCGGACGGGGCGGGGTTCTGCCGCGCCGTGCGCCGCGCGTCGGCCGGCCCGACCCGCATCATCGTCAGCACGATGGCGGGGCATCCGGTGAGCGCCAAGATCTCCTTCCTGCGCGCGGGCGCGGACACCTATTATCCGAAGGACGAACCCGTGCGCGGCTTCATGGACGCCGCCCGGCATCTCCTGCTGCCGGGATCGGAGTCCGGGGTCCCGCGCCGGCCGACGGCGCTGATCGTCGAGGACGACAAGGAGCTGCTCAGGGGGCTGTCCCGGATGCTCTCGCGGGGGGGCTTCGAGGTCCGCACGGCGACGAGCGTTCCGCTCGCGGTGCTCCACGCTCTCGAGGCGCGCCCGGACGCCGTGCTGCTGGACTTCGGCCTGCCCCGCATGGACGGGCTGGAGGGGCTGAGGATCCTCCGCTCCCTTCCCGGTCTCGAAAGGACGGCGGTGTGGATGCTGACCGGCGAGATCGACGAGGCGCTGGAGGCGCTGTGCCGGCGCGAGGGGCTGGCGGGCTGGCTGCTGAAGAGGCCCCGCGGCTGGTACGCGCTCGTCGAGCGGGTCCGCGCGTCCGTGCGTCAGCGCTCTTTCTGGAGGGAGGCGGGCGCGGCCTTGGAATCCCGGAGGCGGGCGTCCGCCGCAGCCGCGGTAGGCGCCCCGCTCCGCACGTCCACCGTGTCGCCGTCGACGTAGACCTTCCCCACCCATTCCGGGTCGTCGCGGCGCTCATAATCCATCGTCGGGACCTTCGGCGCCGCGCCCGCCTCCTCGACGCGCGCGCGCACGAGCGCGGTGAGGGTCTGCGGCCCGTCCGCGACCGCCGCGAAGACCGGCTTCCAGTCCTCGGGCGTCATCTTCGGCGCGAGGGCGGCGAAGGCCACGAAGTGCTCGGGCGCCCAGCGCGCGGCCTCGAAGGCGGTGGAGTACACGCGGGAGCGGAAGCCGGAGGGGAGGCGCTTGAGTTCGGTCCCGTTGGCCGCCAGGCGCTTGAGGAGCACGTCGGTGAAGGCGGAGGCCTCCCGGTGGAGGCGCTCGGTCTGCGCCAGGGTCAGCGTCGGACCCGCTTCGAGGGCGGCGTCGGCCGCCAGGCACGACGAGGGCAGCAGGAGGAGGAGGGCGAAGAGGGCCTTCATCTCCATAAGTGTGGGGAAACCGCGGACTTACAGGGAGGGTCCTGCGGCTCAGAGGGCGGTAGGCCTAAAGGCCCAGACGCACCGATCCGGCGCTACATCTTCTCCGGGGCGGAGACTCCGAGAAGGCCCAGGCCGTCTTTGATGAGCGCCGCGACGCCCGCGCAGAGCGCCAGGCGCGCCTTGGAGGGCTCCAGGGCCGCCGGGTCGACGACGCGGCACTGCTCGTAGAAGGGGTGGTAGAGCCCGGCCAGCTCCATGAGATAGGTCGCGAGCGGGTGCGGCGAGAGCTCGCGCTCGCAGGCCCGCAGGACCTCGGGGAACCAGGCGAGCTTCACGAGCAGGGCCCGCGCGGCCGGTTCGGGGGTGGGGAGCTTGGGGTCCCCGATGAGAGCGTGCTTCGCCGCCTCGGCGAAGATGGAATGGATCCTCGCGTGGACGTACTGCACGTAGAAGACCGGGTTCTCCTGCGACTGTTTGCGCGCGAGCTCGATGTCGAAGTTCATGTGCGCGTTGGGGCCGCGCAGCGCGAAGAAGAAGCGGCAGGCGTCGAGCCCCGCCTCCTCGACGAGCTCGCGCAGGGTCACGAACTCCCCGGCGCGCTTGGACATCTTCACCGCCTCCTTGCCGCGGAAGAGGTGGACGAGCTGGTGGATGATGGCGTGGAAGCTCTCGGGCGGGTGGCCGAGGGCCTCGACGGCGGCCTTCATGCGCGGCACGTAGCCGTGGTGGTCGGCGCCCCAGATGTCGATGAGGCGGTCGAAGCCGCGGGAGAACTTGTCCTCGTGGTAGGCGATGTCGGCCAGGTAATAGGTCGAGCGTCCGTCGGCGCGCACGAGCACGCGGTCCTTGTCGTCCTCGGCCTCCGTCGAGCTCGTGCCGAACCAGACCGCGCCCTCCTTCTCGTAGACGACCCCGCGCGCGCGCAGCTTCTCGAGCGTTCGGTCGAGGGCCTTCGCGGCGTGGAGCTCCGTCTCGAGGTACCAGCGGTCGAAGCGCACGCCGAAGAGCTCGACGTCGGCCCGATGGGCCGCGAGCATGCGCTCGATGGCGAAGCGGGAGAAGTCGGCCGGGCCCCAGCCGTCGGCTTCGGCCGGCGCGGCGGCGGCGACGTCCTTGATGTACTCGCCCCGGTAGCCTTCCTCGGGGAAGGCGGCGGGACGGCCCTTGAGCTCGGCGTAGCGCGCCGCGACGGAGAGGCCGAGGAGCTCGACCTGCCGGCCGGCGTCGTTGACGTAGTATTCGGTCTTCACCCCGTGCCCGCGGCGGGTGAGGATGCGGGACAGCGAGTCTCCGAGCGTCGCGGCCCTGGCCGAGGCCACGTGGACGGGACCGGTCGGATTGGCGGAGATGAACTCGATGAGGACGCGCCGCTTCCGGAGGTCCGGGTCGAAGCCGTAGGGCGGGGCGCCGTCGGGGAAGAGCAGGCCCTGGAGGGTCCAGCCCAGCGCTTTCGGGGTGAAGAGGACGTTGATGAAGCCGGGCGGGGCCGCCTCCACCTTTTCGAAGAGGTCCGGGTCCTCGAGGAGCTTCGCGAGTTCCGCGGCGACCTCGAGGGGCTTGCGGCCCAGCGCCTTGGCGGCCTGGAGGGGATAGGGCAGGCAGGCGTCCGCGCGGACGTGGGCGGGCGCCGGGTTGACGACGAGGGGCCCGGGCGCTTCGAGGCCCTGGGCGCGGGCCCAGTCGGCGACCCGGCTCTGCGCGTGGACTCTGAGCTTCTCGAGGATCATGCGGTCTCCTGGACGGCGACTCCGGCGGGCGCCGCGAGCAGCTGCCGGAGGTTCTGGGGGTCGTGCGCCTTGACGATGGCGTCTTCGAGTGAGACGACCTTCTGGCGGACGAGGAAGGCGAGGTGCTGGTCCATCGAGAGCATGCCGAACTTCGCTCCGGCCTCGATGGCGCCGTAGAGCATGTGGGTCTTGCCCTCGCGGATGAGGCTGGCGACGGCGGGGGTCAGGGTCATGACCTCGCGCGCGCAGACCCGGCCGCGGCCGTCGGCGCGCGGGAGCAGCGTCTGGCTGACGACGGCGCGCAGCACCGTGGAGACCTGCACGCGCACCTGCTGCTGCTGGTGGGGAGGGAAGACGTCGATGATCCGGTCCACGGTCGTGGGGGCGTCCTGCGTGTGCAGGGTCGCGAGGCAGAGGTGGCCGGTCTCGGCGGCGGTGATGGCGAGCGCGATGGTCTCGAGGTCGCGCATCTCGCCGACCATCAGGACGTCGGGATCCTGGCGGAGCGCACGGCGCAGGGCCTCGGCGAAGGAGCGGGTCTGCTGGCCGACCTCGCGCTGGTGGATGACCGCGAGCTTTTCCTCGTAGACGAACTCGATGGGGTCCTCGATGGTGAGGATCGTCTTCTTCTGCGTGTGGTTGATGGAGTCGATGAGGGAGGCCAGCGTGGTGGACTTCCCCGAGCCCGTCGGCCCGGTGACGAGGACGAGGCCGCGCGCCTCCTGCGCGAGGTTCGTGATGGACGGCATGAGCCCGAGCTCGTGCGGCGTCGGGATGTGCGCGTTGATGACGCGCAGCACGGCCGCGGGGCCTCGGCGCTGCTGGAAGACGTTGACGCGGAAGCGCGAGACCCCGGGCAGGGCGAACGAGGTGTCGAGCTCTCCGTCGCGCTCGAAGCGCGCGCGCTGCTCCTCGTAGAGGGCCGTGTAGATCAGACGGCGGACCGCGTCCGCGTCGAGGGTCTCCCCGCCCTCGAGCGGGGTGATCTCCCCGCGCAGGCGCAGCATCGGAGGGCGGCCGGCGCAGAGGTGGACGTCGCTGGCGCCGAGTCGGACCGCGGCGGCGAGGATCTCGGGGAGTTCGGGCATGTCGGCGGGACCTCCGGTCGGAGTCTCAGGGGACGGCGATCTTGCGCGCGCCGTGGAAGAGGCGCTCGAGTGCGAAGAGGCGCCGCGTCTCCGGGTTCAGGAAGTGGATCATGAGCCCGCCGTAGTCGAGCACGCGCCAGGTGCCGCTCTCGCGGCCGTCGCGGTGCACCGGGACGACGCCCTTCTCCTCGAGGACCTCCTCGACGTGGTCCTGCAGGGCCTTGATGTGGGGCGCGGAGTCCGCGCTCACGAGGAGCAGGTAGTCGGTCAGCGAGGTGAAGCGGTGGATGTTCAGCAGCAGCAGGTCTTCGCCCTTCTTGGAGTCGGCCGCCTTGGCCGCGGTCACGGCGAGCGCGCGGAAGCGGCGGGAGGCGGCGTCGGTCTTCTCGGAGTCCGGCATCTAGATCCTCGTGGTCTTGACGGTATTGAGGCGGGAGCGGAACCCCTCCTCGGCGCGATAGGCGATGTTCTCGAGTGCGGTGGCGATGAGGAGCGCGGTCGTGGTGAGGGCGCGGTCGAGCTCGACGCGCTCCTCTTCGGTGGGAGGAGCGGCGCGGCGCAGGAGGAACGCCCCGCGCGGCCGCTTCGACCCGGGGAAGGCCACGGCGTAGGTGGAGGCGTCGAGCCAGCCCGACTTCCCTTCCTGCGCGGCGGCCTTCACCTCGGCGGGGACGGACTCGAAGCCGCCGCGGGAGGCGGCGAGGTCCATCTCGTCGTTGAACTCGTTGTAGACCCACGCCCCCGCGGCCCAGTCGCCTTCGAGGTGCGGCACGATGCGCTCGAAGACCCGCGCGACGAGCTCGCGCGTGCTCTCGAAGTTCTCGAGGAGCATGCGGCTGAGGTCGAAGAGCATCGCGAGCTCCGCGGACGAGCGGCGCAGGCGTCCGGAGAGCGTCTGGACGAGGCGGTTGAAGAAGCCGAGCGCCAGCAGGGGGTGCGCGCGCAGCCAGCGGTCGAGGTCCTTGCGCTCGAGCTTGAGCAGCACGGCGTCGCCGGAGACGATGGCGTCCGCCGAGCGCTGGACCGATTCGATGAGGGCCATCTCGCCGAAGCAGTCGCCGGCCGAGAGGATGGCGAGGTCCTTGAGCTCCTGGCCGCCCTCGGCGCGCGGCAGGTGCTTGGCGATGCGCACGCGGCCGGCGGCCACGAAATACAGGGCGTCCCCGGGGGTCCCCTCGTGGAAGACGGTCTCGCCGTCCTTGCGCGTCTCCTGGATGAGGAAGTCCGAGAGCTTGGCGAGCTGGTCCTCGGGCACCCCGACGAAGAGTTTGAGCTGGCGCAGGAGCTGGAGCTTTTCCATGGCTCAGCTCATCATCGTCGCGGTCTCGCCCTTGGGCTTGAGTCCGCAGAGCTGCTCGAGGACTTTGGGGTTGTGCGCGTACTTGAGGGCGTCGTCCGGGTCGATGACGCCCTGCTTGATGAGGTCGGCGAGCGACTTGTCCATCGGGACCATGCCGAACTTCGCGCCGGTGTCGATGGCGCCGTAGATCATGTGCGTCTTGCCTTCGCGGATGAGGTTGCTGATGGCCGGCGTCATGACCAGGATCTCGCGTGCGGCCACGCGGCCCTGCCCGTCCTTGCGCGGGAGGAGGATCTGGCTGACGATGCCCTGGAGCGTGACGGCGAGCTGGACGCGGATCTGCGTCTGCTGGTGCGGCGGGAACACGTCGATGATGCGGTCGATCGTCGAGGGGGCGTCCTGCGTGTGCAGCGTGCCGAAGCAGAGGTGTCCGGTCTCGGCGGCGGTGATGGCCAGCGAGATGGTCTCGAGGTCGCGCAGCTCGCCGACGAGGATGACGTCGGGGTCCTGGCGCAGGGCGCTGCGCAGCGCGTTGGTGAAGCTCTTCGTGTTCTGCCCGACCTCGCGCTGGCGGAAGATGCTCTTCTTCGAGTCATAGACGAACTCGATGGGATCCTCGATGGTCAGGATGTGGCAGGGCTCCTTCTGGTTGATGAGCTCCATGATGCAGGCCAGCGTCGTGGACTTGCCCGAGCCCGTGGGCCCGGTGACCAGGACGAGGCCGCGCGGGAGGTCCGAGAAGCCGATGGCGGCGGGCGTCAGGCGCAGCTGCTCGGGGGTGGGGATCTTCGAGGAGATGACGCGCATGACGGCCTCGACGCCGTTCTTCTGGAGCAGGACGTTGACGCGGAAGCGGGCGAAGCCGCGCACCGCGAAGGAGCAGTCGAGCTCCCAGTTCTCCTCGAAGCGGGCGCGCTGCTCCTCGTAGAGGATCGAGTAGATGAGGCGCTTGGTGTCCTCGCCGGAGAGTACGGCGAAGCCCGGGACTTCCTGGATGATGCCGTCGAGGCGCATCATCGGCGCCTTGCCCACCACGAGGTGGATGTCGCTGGCGCCGGCGCTGACGGCCTGCTTGAGGATGTCGACGAGTTCCATGGCTCCTCCGATGCGTCGCTGCTAGAACGGCGAGTCTTCGGTCAGGCGCGCGCAGCGCGCGTAGTCCTGGCCGATCACGAGGCTCACGGCCGCGCGCGGCTCCGGCTCGAGCTCGGTCAGGACCTCCGCGTCCGGGCAGCCGAGAGCGTCCAGGACCTCGGCCGCGGCTTCGGAGCGGCCCGAACGGACGACGACGCGCACGCGGGGCTCCATCGTCGGAGCGTTGCCGAAGTGCACGACGTCGATTCCGCGCCATCGTAGTATTTTTGTGGCGCGCAGGGCGACCCCGCCGGAGTCGGAGCCGTTGAGGACCTCGACGGTGAGCGTCGCCTCGGCCAGGGAGCGCCCCTCGAGCCGAGCGGCGACCCCCGCCAGGAGCGTAGGGGCCAGTCGGGGGTCGACCAGGCGCGCGAGCGCCACCCCGCCGGGACGCAGGCGGGCGGCGGCGAGGGTCAGGCGCAGAAGGTCGTAGCGTCCCAACCCCTCCCGCCGCACGGCGCGCAGCGCGCGCAGGCGCAGGGGCAGGCGCGCGACGAAGAGGGGGTCGGAGACGGCCGACGTCAGCCGCGACGCGGCCCCGAACGGGTCGCTCGCCGCGCCGGAGGGCAGGTCGATCTCGAGCAGGAAGGGGGGCGGGGTGCGCCAGGCCCAGCCCGGCTGGGCGTCGAGGAAGCCCCGGGCGGCCCCGGCCATGGCGCGCGCGCATGCGCGGGGGCCGGCGGCGCGGCAGGCCGAGGCGAGCGTCCCGCCGGGGGCCGGGGTCGAGGCGGGGAGCTCGAGGAGGTCGAGGGTGCGCGAGCTCGGGCCGAGGACCGCCGCGTAGAGGGCGGGCGGGGCGGAGGGGTCGCTCCCCGCCGTCCGCAGGGCGACGAAGCCGGCCGAGGGGCGCCCCGCGCGCAGCCCCGCGCAGAAGGGGGAGGAGAGCTCGAGGAGGGCGGCGGCGAGCGCCGGGACGAGGAGCGCGAGCGCGGCGAGGAGGCCCCGGTTCATCCCGCGCAGGCCTGATTCCACAGCGCGGGGCCGTAGGGGTGCATCCAGTCTCCCTGCGTCAGCACCCAGGTGAGCTTCACGCGCACGGTCTCGCGGAAGCCGTCGTCGAGGTCGCGGCGGGCCAGGCGGCGGATGCGCACGGCCTCGGGGTAGGAGCGGTCCTCGGAGCAGGCGTCGGCCGTGTAGAGGAGGCGGTCGAAGCGGGTCATGCGCGGGTCGCCGAGCGTGTGCTTGCGCACCGCCGAGAGCACCGCGGGGTCCTGGACGCCGAAGCGCTTCGCACCGAGGTCCGCGCCCACGTAGGCGTGGAGCAGGCCGGGACGGCGCGCGACGACCTCGTCGAAGAAGGGGACCTCGAGGCGGTGCGCGCGCGCGTAGCGCGTCATCGCGGAGGGGGAGAGGATGCGGCCGCAGTCGTGCAGGAGGCCCGCGAGGGCGGCCCGCTCGACGGCGAGGCCGTGGCGGGCGGCGAGTTCGCAGGCGATGCGGGCCACCGCGAGCGTATGGCGGTAGCGCTTGGGCTCGAGGCGCGCGGCCAGCAGGCGGTGGACGGCGGTCCCGTAGAGGCCCTGCGCGCGCAGCGCGCGCCGCACGCCGGGGCTCAGCAGCTCGGAGAGGTCCTCTCCGCAGAGCAGGCGGCGTCGGACTTCGGTCGAGGAGATCTCCGGGAAGTCCCCGGGCAGGCGCTCGAAGCCGAGGAGCGCGGCTTCCGCGGGGGCGCTGGAGCCCGGGCGCGCGCCGACGAGGAAGCGGCAGGAGCGCAGCAGCTCCTCGGGGCGGCGCCAGCGCGCGAAGTCGTCGAGGAAGTCGCTGCCGGCCAGGAACAGGATCTCCGTTCCGGGATGCAGGCGCCGCAGGCGACGGACGGCCTCGTAGCTGTAGGTGCGCCGTCCGCGCTGGAGCTCGAAACGGTCGACGACGACGGCGCGGCGCTCCGCGGGAGAGAGGCCTTCGGCAAGGGCGCGGTCGAGGAGTCCCAGCCGCGTGCGCGCCGGGGTGCCGGAGGGGACCTTGAGGGGCGACTGCCAGGCGGGGAGCACGTACGCCCGGTCGGGACGCGCGCGCCTCAGCGCCGCGCGCAGGAGCGCGAGGTGTCCCAGGTGGGGAGGGTCGAAGCTTCCTCCGAAGAGCAGGATTTTTAGGGGTCTGTTCATAAGCGCGGCGGGCCGAGCGCCATGTTAGCAATTTGGACGTTTGCGGGGGCGCTCGGCCCCCTCACCCCGCGCGCGGAGCGCGCTTGCCCCTCTCCCGGCGTGGCGGGAGAGGGGCAAGAAGGTGGTGATACGGATGTCAGGGGAGGGCTTTGAGGGCGGCGATGCGCGCTTCGAGGGCCGGATGGGTCGAGAAGAGGCGGGAGAGCAGGCCCGCGCCGCGGCCGTGGATCTTCATCGTCGCGAGCGCCGCGTGGCTCTCGTCGACGAGGCCGGAGGCGCGCTGGAGCTGCTCGAGGGCGTGGATCATCTTCTCCTTGCCGGCGCACTGCGCCGCGCCCGCGTCGGCCCGGTACTCGCGCCAGCGGGAGAAGGCGTTGACGAGGATGCCCGCCAGCAGGTAGAAGACGGCCTCGAGCGCCCAGACCAGGAAGAAATGGGCGATGGGGCCGAGCCCTCCGCGGCGGCCCTCTTCGTCGCGCGAGCGCAGGGCCTGGTCGATGAAGAACGCCGCGACGCGCGCGAAGAACATCACGAAGGTGTTCGCCACGCCCTGCAGCAGGGTCATCGTCACCATGTCGCCGTTGGCCACGTGCGAGAGCTCGTGCCCGAGCACGCCCTCGAGGGCCTGCGGGTCCATGCGCTGGAGCATCCCGGCGGAGACCGCGACGAGCGCGCGGTCGCGGGTGGGGCCGGTGGCGAAGGCGTTGACCTCGGGGCTCGGGTAGACGCCGATCTCCGGCAGGGTCGTCAGACCGACCCGCGAGCTCAGGAGGCGGACCTTCTCGACGAGGAAGGCCTCGGCGTTGCCGCCGGGGTTCGCCGGGTCGATGAGCTCGACGCCGAGGGTGACCTTGGCCGTCCAGCGCGAGATCGCCAGCGAGAAGAGCGCGCCGCCGAAGCCGAAGACGGCGCAGAACGCGAGCAGGCGGGGGAGATCCAGCCCGTGCGCGTAGAGCCCGCGGTCGAGGCCGAGGACTCCGACGACGAGGGAGAGCGTCAGCATCACGAGGATGTTGACGCCCATGAAGAGAAGCACGCGTTTCATGGGTCGCTCCGCGAAAAAGGGCGGCCGCCTACTTCGGCAGCAGCTCCCGCACTTTCTTGACGATGGCGTCCATGCCGGAGCCCTTCTGCATCGCCCCGTCGGAGCCCTTGAGGTGGCCTTCCTTCTGCTCCTTGACGATGTCGCGGCCCGTCATGATGAGGATCTTCGCCTTCGTCTTCGTCTTGGTCCGGACGTCGACGGCGGGGGTGACGGGGTTGAGGCCCGGCATGCCCATGTCGAGGAGGATGAGGTCGGCGGCGAAGGTCTTGAGCTTGTTGGAGATGCCGTCGGCGGAGGCCGCCGAGTCCACGACGTACCCGTCGGCTTCGAGGGCGGTCTTGAGGAAGTCCGCCATGTCCGGCTCGTCATCGGCGATCAAAACGTTATTGCCCATATCGATGTCCTCCGTGGTGCTGCGTCAGGGGTACTATAGAACGCCCGGGCGCAGTCCGTCAACCTGGGTCACCCCTGCCATCCCCTCTCCCGGCGTGGCGGGAGAGGGGAAAGGGGAGGTCGATATTTTCTAATATCCCGGGGGACCTCGACGGGTCCGCGGAGGGACGATGAAGAAGCGCGCGCCGGCGAAGGTCGGGATCCTCATGGGCAGCCGCTCGGATCTCGGGATCATGTCCGAGGCGGCGAAGCTCCTCGGAGAGCTCGGCGTCTCCTGCGAGACGCGCGTCATCTCCGCGCACCGCGCTCCGGAGCTCCTCGTCGACTACGCGCGCGGGGCGCAGACCCGCGGGCTGCGCGTCCTCATCGCCGGCGCGGGCGGCGCGGCCGCTCTGCCGGGGATGCTCGCCGCCCTCTCCCCGCTCCCCGTCATCGGGGTCCCGGTCGCGACGAAGTCGCTCGGCGGGCTCGACGCCCTGCTCTCGATCGTCCAGATGCCGCCCGGGGTCCCGGTCGCGACGGTCGCCGTCGACGGCGCGAAGAACGCCGCCTGGCTCGCGGCCCGCATCCTCGCGCTCGAGGACGCGGCGCTCGCGCGCCGCCTCGCGTCCCGGCGCGCCGAGACCGTCGCGAAGGCGAAGGCCGACCAGACCGTCTAGGAGTCCGTCCGAGTAATAGCGTGCGTTTTGGGGGCCCAGCTTCGGATTGGATGCAAGGAGCGACGAGCGAGCATAGCTGAAGCTATGTGAGCGAGGAGCGACGCCGCAGACGGCCGAAG
>JBAZVI010000015.1 GCA_041660925.1 Elusimicrobiota bacterium | reverse complement strand
TTGGAACTGGATTTTTCCGGCCACCGATTGGTGAACCGGGCTTCCGCTCTCCGATTGTTTAGGTTTCATTCACCATCAATCAGTTCCCAATCGGCGGCTCTTTTCCACTGCATGGTTACGGCTTAGCGCACCTCAGTTCGCTCTCAGGGGAAAGCCATGCGCATCCAGCCCCAACCATTCGAGTTCAAGGGACTCGGGCGTCCGCTTGGCCGCCAGTGTCCAGTAGTTGTTGATGGCCTCTTCGATCTTTTCTTCGCTGATACCCCGGAAAAGATATTCAATTAACGTGTTCGTGATTGGAAGCAGTGCATAGGGAATGGTGCCCTCATCCGGTGACCATATTTTGCCTCTCAAAGCTCCTCGCGCACTCGTTTGAACGAAATAATCAAAAGTTCCTCCGTCCAAACCGATCCTGTGTTGATCGCGCTTCGCGTGTATCAACGCGTCCACCCAAACCTTCATCAGTTTCTCTTTTAATCCCGCCGGTAGCTGCCGGGACTTCCTCGACACCTTATAATCCTCAAGCCTCAGCGGGACATTATCATAATCCTTCATGCTCATCCAACTGGAGAGAAGTTGTCCGGTTCCATCGCCATGTCCGCCTCTTTCGAGTGCAAACTCCCGTGACTCGTGATCCCAAATAGATGGATCCGCTGCAACAAGAGTAACCGCCTCGCCGCTGCTATTCAAAAAAACAACGGTCTCCATTGTTCCTCCCGTAATAAGAGCCCTCAACTCAACATCCGGCTTAAACGCCTCGGCGAAAACCAACTGAACTTTATATTGGTAACTGTCGACGCCCGCAGGAACATCCACCGTGGAGATTCTGGATTTTAAGAGCTGAAATTTAATATATTCCAAAGGAACCCTGAACGCGGCTTCCTGATCGCAAATAACGAGCCCCAGCCAGCCGATCAGCAAGAGCGCCAAGGTCAGCAGGGTGATCTTCGCCGCTTTTATCATCTCCGCCCCATCAAGCTGGCGGAACGTGCAAGTTCAATGTTGTTCACGTTTGTTATCATTGAGAAGCGGACGACTCCCTCAATCCGTCCGCATGCTTCCATCCCTTCAGCCTTGCTCTCTCGCCTTTCGCCCTTCGCCTTGGCCTCCATGCAATTCCCGCGACGTCTGGCCCTCGTCTTCGCCTTCGCGTTCGCAGCCACCGTCTCCGTCGTCACGCAGACACTCGCCGGCACGCCGCCCGGCACCGACTCCGAAGTCATCCGCAAAATCACAGATGCCATCGCCACGGGAAATGCCGCCCAGCTGGCGGAATTCTCCCACTCCTACCGCGAGCCCGTCGCCGATACGGCGCACGCCCCGCTCAACACCACCTTGGCCCGCGCCTGGCTGTTTCTGGGGGACACCGCCCGCGCGTTAAATTTCGCCAAGGCCGCCTACACGCATTCGCCGGATCCCGTCCCCCGCTGGCTTGCCGCCGAATTGCTCTACGCCCGTGGCAACTGGCCCGCCGCCGACCTGCTCGCCGTCTCCCTCAAAAATCGTGATCCATCCAGTCCCATCGTCCCCTACCTCGAAGCCCGCTACATTCTCGCCCGCCTGGCGGACACGGATGCGGATTTCGGCCAGCCCATGATGGGCAACGCCAAGCACGACCTGCTCACAGCAACTGTCGCCTGCACGTCTGCCCAAGCCCGCGCCCATCCCGATTTCGATCCTCGTTTTCTGTCGCTGGGTATCGATGCCGGCCTCGATCTCAGCTACGCATTCGCCGCTGATTACGCCGTGCAACTGACAGCGCTGCGTCCCCTCAATGCCCCGCTGGCACGTCTGGCCCTCGCGCTCGCCCTCGACACTCCCGCCTTGCGCAACGACCTGATCGCCGCCCTGCGCACGCGCAACACCCTGCCCGCCGCCGAACTCACCCTCTGGGAACTGCACGCCAGCCTCATCGAGCTGGCGCCCGAAAACAAAAAAGGCGCCGCGTGGCTCGCCCTCTCCAAAGCCGCCAAAAACAATCCGCAGTTCGCGCCCGTTTACGTCCACCTGATCGCACGCGCCGCCGCGTTGATATCGCCGGAAGACGAACGCTTTTCCTCCGTGCGCAACGATTACATGGACGCCGCCTTGCAAGCCCGCTCCGCTCCGCACGCACGGGCCGCCATCGCCTTGAGGTGGAAAGATCCGTCCGACACGGCCGAAATCCGCGAACGGCTCATCGACCTCGCCACGCTTGCGAGCCGGCACCACCTTGCGGCCACCCTCGCGATGAAGGAAACCCCGTCGCATGCCGACGACTTCGAGTGGTTGTCGAGTCACCGCCCCATCGTCGCACGCGCTCAAATCTTCGGCGTTTACATCCAATACCTCAAACTGATGGAGCGCATCCGCCCGAACGAACCCATCGTGCTCCTCGAAATCGCCCGAGTCTACGACCAGCACGACCTGTCAGGCGCGATGGACTACTATGCCCGCGCGTTTGCGGTCGCCCCGAAAAAGATCCGGCCCACCCTCAAAGACTGGTTCGCATATGAAACCCTGGCCCGGGCGGCCGCGCAAAGCCGCCAACCCGCCAACGCCGAGGAACTGTTTGATGCGACCACGGAACGCATCCACGCCGCCGCCCCCGACGATGTGGCCGCCGCCTATTTTTACGCCGACCTGCTGGACCGCCGAGCCCAACTTTCCGAAAAACACGCCGATCGCCAAGCCGCAGACGCGGCCAAAGAACATGCGCGTGCGCTGGATCCGGAAGCCGGTGATATTCTGGAACGCATGCGGGCAAAAGCCCGGTCTGAATTACTCTCCAGAATACTTGGGCATTAAAATCCCGCCCCAGTCCTCCTGCGCGACGCCGGGAGCCCGTGCCTTTTCCCTGAATGGCAGAGGGCATGACATTAATTTTACATTATTAAAGACGGTAAAGATTGATCTGCATGACTATTGCATTCGATCTATGAGCAACCGTCGCGGATCGCGTCACCTCGCGTAACCCGCCACGGATCGCCGCCTTACCCATGCCCCAGCCCATCCATTCAGACTCCTCCGCTCTCGAGCAGGATTGGGCCAAACTCGTCTGCCGCGCCTCCAGTCGCCTCCGCAGTGGACGCTCCCGGGCGGGCTTTCTGGCCGGTGCCCTCTTCGCCGTTCCCGCCTCCGCTCTGGCCGCCACGACCGCCGCGATCAATCTTCCGCGTTCCGTTTCCCTCGGCCTTCTCGCCACCGCCGTCGCCTGCCCTCTGCTCGGTTGGTTCATCGGCCGTCTCCGTCCGCTTTCGCCATCCTTGGTCCACGCCCGCATCGACCGCCAGTTCGGCCTGGCCGACGAAGCCCTCGCCGCCCGCGAACTCGCCCATCGCACCTCCCCCGCGTGGCGCGCCGCCATCCTCCGCCAGGCCGTCGCCCACACCGGTTCCGCCGATTGGAACACCGCATGGCCCCTTCACTGGCCGCGTCGCACCGGACTCGCCACCGGCTCCGCCGTCCTCGCCGCCCTCCTCGCCTTTTTTCTGCTGCCCCAGTCCATTCCCGCCGGCCCCGATTCCGCCGCCGCGTTGCGCGCCGCGCAACAGACCGCCCTCGCCGAGCTGACCAAGGACTGGGACAAAACCGCCAAGGACCAAAAAGGCAAAGAGTGGGACGCCTTCCGCGAAACCATCGCCGAACTCAAGTCCAAGCTCGGCGAACCCAATCTCTCCGACCGCGAACTCCTCGTCGCCCTCGCCCGCGTCGAGGCCCGCCTGGCCGAGGCCTCCCAGACCCTCGCCTCCGCCGGCGTTTCCAACCACGCCGAGGACCTCTCCGACGCCCTCTCCGGCATCGACGGCATGGAAGCCGCCACCAAGGCCCTCAAGGAACGCGACCTCGCCGCGGCGGCCGCCGCCCTCGACAAGGCCGCCTCCGCCCTCGCCGCCGAGAGCGCCAAACTTGCCTTCAAAGACGGCACCCCCGCCGAAACCGCCAAACGCCTCGATAAACTCGCCGACAAGGCCGCCAAAAAAGGCGACGCCAAGCTCGCCGAGTCCGTCAAAAAAATGCGCGAGGCCGCCTCCGCCCGCGACGCCAAGTCGCTCGCCAAATGCTCCGCCTCGCTCGCCGACCAATCCCGCGAAGCCGCCTCCTGCGACGCCGCCCGCTCCGCTCTTTCGTCCGTCGCCCGTTCCCTCTCCGAAGCCCGTCTCGCGCTGGCCGAGGGCAGGAAGCCCGGCGACAAAGAGGGCGGACTCGAAATGGCCGGCCAGAGTCAGTCTCCCGCCCGCGGACCAGGTCAAGGCCCCCCCGGCAACGGCATCGGCAACGGCCCGGGCGATCACTCGCCCGGCGCGGAAAACGCCCTCGCCGACGCCACCCGCAAGGAATCCCTCTCCGGCACCGCCAACGCCGACGGCGAAAGCACCAAGCGCACGGTCAGCTCCTCCGAGTCCGCCCCGACCCTCGCCAGCGCCGCCACCGAGGCGGACCTCGCCGAGTTCACCCGGCTCTCCCGCGAGGCCGTCGAAGACGAATCGCTCCCGCTGGAACACCGCCGCGCGATCCAACGCTATTTTCAACTCATCCGCCCAACCCAGGATTCCGCCCCTCCCGTCTCCAAAACGCCATGACCGATCCGCTGCTTCCCCCGCCCGCCTCCCATCCCGCACCGGCCGCCCCTGCGCCCGATCTTGATCCCGCCACCGAGGCCGAGCTCGCCCGCTTCCGCGACGCCTTCAAGCTCCTCAAGGAAACCCTCGGCCAGGTCATCGTCGGCCAGCACGCGATCATCGACCACTGCCTCACCGCCATGGTCGCCGGCGGCCACGTCCTCCTCGAGGGCGTCCCCGGCCTCGGCAAGACCCTCCTCGTAAAAACCATCGCCGACGCCCTTCACCTCAAGTTCGGCCGCGTCCAGTTCACCCCCGACCTCATGCCCGCCGACCTCGTCGGCACACGCATCTTCGTCGAGGACGGCAAGGGCGCCTCCCGCTTCGAGTTCTCCCGCGGCCCCCTTTTCTGCAACCTGCTCCTCGGCGACGAAATCAACCGCGCCACCCCGAAAACCCAGTCGGCCCTGCTCGAGGCCATGCAGGAAAAATCCGTCACCACCGGCGGCGAAACCCATCTTCTCGAGGAGCCTTTCTTCGTGCTCGCGACCCAGAACCCCCTCGAACAGGAAGGCACCTACCCGCTCCCCGAGGCCCAGCTCGACCGTTTCTTTTTCCGCCTCGTCGTGCCCTACCCTTCCTTCGAGGAGTTCGAGAACATCCTCGCCCGCACCACCGGCGCCGTCACCACGCGCGTGCAACCCGTCTTCGACGGCGCCGAGCTCGTGCGCATGGGCCGGCTCGCCCGCCGCGTCCCCGTTCCCGACACCGTGCGCCGTCGCGCCGTCGAGCTCGTCATGGGCACGCATCCCGAAACCGAATACGCCTCGCCCGGCCTCCGCCGCTATTCCCGCTACGGCGCCAGCCCTCGCGCCGGCCAGGCCTGCCTCCTCGCCGCCCAGGTCCGCGCCGTCCTCGCCGGCCGCTACCATGTCGCCACCGAGGACGTCCTCGCCGTCGCCCCCGCCGTGCTCAACCACCGCGTCATCCTCAACTTCGAGGCCCAGGCCGACGGCGTCGGCATCGACAAACTCCTCGCCGAGCTCATCGAAACCCGCCGCGCCGCCTGGAAGGCCTGAGTAACCAATGACACAGGCTTCCACATTTCGCATCAAAGCAGGTGACGATCCACTCACTCGTGAAGACTTCGATGAATGGCCCGCTTGGTCTGAACATTACGACTACGACGAACTCGAAGTCATCGCCTCCTGGGGTATTGAACGGAACTGGGTGGCTCAACGATTCAAGGATCTCGATACAGGAGGTTCACACCCGCATTACACGATTTTGGATTTAAAGAAATTACCGCACGACAACATACGCATATTTCTGAAGGCCACGTTTGATAATCCAAGCGGCATTAAACTTCACGGGTATGTCATGAATGCAGATGCGTTCTGCATATGTCTCTTCGCCGCCGACAAAAGGTTCATTTTTAGCCGTCACCCCCTCTTAAACTCGATGATGTTATCGATAAAAAGTGAGGCCGAAAAAGTGCTTCAACTTCCGAACCTGTTTCCGCTTCATTACAACACCGCGTTTTCTGATGCGGCAGGCCAGCCCATCGTCGGCGAGTTCACGATCTGATGGCTGACTCGCCCCAGCTCTTCGACGAGGACTTCCTTCGCCGCCTGGAAGGCCTCGCCCTGCTCGCGCGCCAGCTCGTCAGCTCGCGCCAGCGCGCCGAGCGCCGCTCCGTCCAGCGCGGCGCCAGCATCGAGTTCGCCGGTTACCGTCCCTTCGGCCCCGGCGACGACTGGCGCCACATCGACTGGAACGCCTACGCCCGCTGGCGCACCCTCGTCCTCAAGCTCTACTCCGAGGAACAGGACCTCCCCGTCCACCTGCTGCTCGACGCCACCGCGTCCATGGACTTCGGCGCGCCGCGCAAGTTCGACCACGCCCGCCGCGTCGCCGCCGGCCTCGCCTACATCGCCCTCTGCAACCACGACCGCCTTGGCCTCGTCGCCCTCGACGGAGCCGCCCCCGCCACGCTCCCGCCCGCCCGCGGACGCCAGCGTTTCCAGGAGGTGCTCGGTTTTCTATCCGCCCGCACCGCCACGACTTCCGCCGCCTCGCTTGAGGAGGCCGCCCGCCGCTGGCTCGCCGCCCGTCCCGCCCGCGGCATGGCCGTGTGGATCACCGACCTCTGGGGCTCCGATCCCGGCGACGCGCTCAAGGCCCTCGACCGCCTCCGCTACGCCCGCCACGAGTTGTCCGTCATCCACATCGCCGACCCGACCGAGGGAGACCCGGGCGAGGCCGGCGAATATCGTCTCGTTGACCGCGAGTCCGGCGCCGTCCGCACCGTCGTCGTCGACGCCTCCCTGCGCCGCGCCTACCGCGAACGCTACGCCGCCTACCTCGACGAGATCGAACGCCACTGCCGCCGCCACCGCATCCCGCTCCTCCGCGCCGAAACCTCCGAGGACGTCATCGGCCTGCTCACCCGCTCCCTCCGCGAGAAAGGCTTCGTGCAATGAACTTCCTCGCCCCCGAAGCCTGGTGGCTCTCCCTGCTCGCGATTCTCCCGCTGCTCCTGCTCTACCTCGTCCGTCAGCGCGCCCGCGAACGCACCGTCAGCACCCTCCTTTTCTGGGACACCCTCGCTCCGCAACTCCGCGCCCACCCGTTGTGGCAACGTCTCCGCCGCTGGCTCTCCTACCTGCTGCAACTGCTCTGCCTGCTGCTGCTCATCGCCGCCCTCGCCCGCCCCGCACGCGACGGACAATCCGTCGGCGACACCGCCACCGTTCTCGTCCTCGACGGCTCGGCCAGTCTCAGCGCCACCGACCCCGACGGCTCCCGCGCCTGGGACCGCCTGCTCGCCGCCGCCCGCGAACGTCTCACCGACCTCCGCGCCACCGACCGGGTCTCCATCATCTACGCCGGCGCCGCGCCCGAAATCGCCCGCCCGTGGACCGGCAACCAGCGCCGCGCCCTTGAAGCCCTCGCCGCCCTCGCCCCGGGTGCCACGCCTTCCGATCCCTCCGCCGCCCTCCGCCTCGCCCGCGAACTCGCCGCGACCGCCACCGGTGGCCGTGTCGTCTTTGTCACCGACCAGGTCTGGGCCGTCCCTCCTCCCCCCGAACTCCTCGCCGACGTTGAAATCGTCCCCGTCGGCCATCCCGGCCCCAACGCCGGTATCGCCCGCTTCGACGCCCGTCGTTCCTACTCCGCCCCCGGCGCCTACACCGTCACCGCCGAAGTCGTCGTCTCCCCCGCCGCCCCGTGGCGCGGCGAGGCCTTGCTTCACCGCGACGGACGCCTGATCGACGCCCGCGAACTCGACCTCCCCGCCGGCGGCGCATGGACCTTCGCCTGGACCGAAACCAACCGCGCCGCCTCCACCTACCGCCTCGTCCTCGACAAAACCGACGGCCAGCGCCTCTCCCTCGACAAAGCCGCCGAGCTCACCGTCCCCGCCCTGCCGCGCCCGGTCGTCCGCGTCGTCGGCGCGCGCCAACCGTTCCTCGAAGCCTCGCTCACATCCCTCCCCGAAGTGGACTTCGCCTTCGTCGAACCCTCCGCCCTCGCCACCCCCGAACCCGCCTCGCTCTGGATTTTCTCCAACACCACCCCGCCCGCCGACTTCCAGCTCAACCGCCGCGTCCTGCTCCTCGACCTGCCCGCCGCCGCCGGCTTCTGGGGCTCCGCCAACGTCGAAACCCCGCGCGCCGACTCCCCGCTCGTCACCGACTGGCAGCGCGCCCACCCGCTCTTCCGCCACGTCGATCTGGCCAGCGTCCGCCCCGGCGGCGTCCGTATTTTCAAACCGTCCGCCGACGCCGAGCGTTTCGCCGAGAGTTTCGGCAACCCCATCCTCTTCGGACGCTGGGACGAACGCGCCCGCTGGATTGTCGCCCCCTTCGATCTCTCGGGCGGCAACCTCGTTTTCCGCACCGCCTTCCCGATTCTGCTCAGCAATCTCCTGCTCGACGCCCCCGCCGACGGCGGCATCGCCGCCGCGCGTCTGCCCGGCGCCATCGTCAGCCGCCTCGCCCCCGCTCCGAGTGTAGCCGGGGTCGCCGACCCCGGTCCGCACGCCGCCCCCGCCCGCTCCTGGTTCGCCGCGATCGAGCCCTGGCGCCTCGTCCTCTTCGCCGCCCTGCTCTGGACCCTCATCGAATGGCGTCTCTACGCCCGACGCGTGACCGAATGATCCCCGTCGAATTCATGCACCCCTGGGCGCTCGCCCTCGCCCCGCTCGCCGCCTTTCTCGTCTGGCAGGCCCGCCGCACCCTCGCGCCGCTCTCCCCGCGCCGCCGCCGCGCCAGTCTCGCCGCCCGCCTCGTCCTGTTTTTCCTGCTCGTGCTCGCCCTGTCCGATCCGCGCTGGCTCGGCGCCACCCGCAAACAATCCGTCGCCTTTCTCGTCGACACCAGCGACAGCGTGCGCGCCGCCGCCATCGCCGCCGCGACCAAGACCGCGGAAAAACTCCCGCCCGCGCTCGCCTCCGCCGGTTCCGCCCGCGACCCCGACTCCTCCCGATGGTTCGCCTTCGCCGGTTCCACCCGCGTCGTCGCCGGTCCCGCCGCCTTCAAGGAATTCGACCGCCGCCCGCTCGTGCCTTCGCGCACCGATCTCGCTTCCGCCCTCCGCCTCGCCCACGCCTCCCTGCCCGCCGACCGCGTCCGCAGCGTCGTCGTCTTCACCGACGGCGTCACCGAACCCGCCGCCTGGGACTCCCTCCTCGCATCGCTCGCCGCCGACGACATCCGCGTCATCCCCGTCACCGTCGCCCGACCCGACGATCCCGAGGCCCTCGTCCGCGCCCTCCGCGCCCCCGCCCGCGTGCGCCAGCGCGAACCGTTCCGCATCTCCACCGACATCTCCAGCAACCGCGCCCAACCCGCCACGCTGCGCGTTTTCCGCAACGGCATCCTCGTCCAGTCCTCCCCCGTCACCCTCGCCGTCGGCGCCAACCGCTTCGAGTTCACCCAGGTCATCGAGTCCGACGCCCTCGCCGAATACGTTCTCCGCGTCGAGGCGCGCGACGACACCTTCGCCGACAACAACGAACTCACCACCCTCGTCCGCGCCGAGGGCGAGCCGCGCGTCCTGATGCTCACCGACGCGCCCGCCCAGGCCCGCTACCTCTCCCAGGCGCTCAAGCAGGAAGGCATCCGCCTCGACATCCGCCCCGCCCGCGGCGCCCCGCTCTCCCTCGGCGACCTGCAAAACTACGCGCTCCTCATCCTCGACAACGTCTCCGCCGTCGAACTCGGCGCGCCGCAACTCAAGCTCTACGCCTCCTACGTCACCGATTTCGGCGGCGGCCTGCTCATGCTCGGCGGAGACCAGAGCTTCGGCCTCGGAGGCTACCACCGCACGCCGATCGACGAGGTGCTTCCCCTGCGCAGCGACTTCCAGGCCGACGAGGAGGCCCCCTCGCTCGGTCTCGTCCTCATCATCGACAAGAGCGGCTCCATGTCCGGCGAACGCATCGAGATGGCCCGCGCCGCCGCCGCCGGCGCCATCGATCTGCTCACCCCCAAGGACTACGCCGGCATCGTGATTTTCGACAACGACGCCTCCTGGGCCGCCGAGATCCAGCCCGTCGTTGACCGCCATGATTTCCGGCGGCGCATCGCCTCCATCGAGGCCGACGGCGGCACCAACCTCTCCCCCGCGATGGACCTCGCCTACCGTGGCCTCGCCCCCGTCCCCGCCAAGCTCAAGCACGTCATCGTCCTCTCCGACGGCCAGTCCGAGCCGGGCAACATCCTCGAAATCGCCTCCCAGATGGCCCAGGCCGGCATGACCGTCTCCACCGTCGGCCTCGGCGAGGGCATCGACGTCGATAATCTCACCGAAATCGCCCGCCGCGGCAACGGCCGCTACTACTACACCGCCAACAGCCAGGACGTCCCCCAGATCCTCGCCAAGGAAACCGTCACCGCCGCCAAGTCCGCCCTCCAGGAGTTCCCCTTCGCCCCCCGCCGCTCCCGCGACGCCGGCTTCCTCGGCGGCATCGACTTCGCCGCCGCCCCGTTCCTCTACGGCTACGTCCGCACCGAGCTCCGCCCCACCGCCGAACTCTGGCTCGCCACCGAGCGCGGCGAACCGCTCCTCGCCACCTGGCGCCACGGCCTCGGCCATGCCGGCGCCTTCACCTCCGACGCCCGCGCCCGCTGGGCCACCGAATGGCTGCGCTGGGACGGCTACGGCCGCTTCTGGGTCCAGACCGTGCGCCACCTCATGCGCACCGACGCCGCCGCGCCCTTCGCCGTCGCCGTCGCCCCCGAGCCCGGCGCCGACGGCGACGGTTTCCGCATCACGCTCGACGCCGTCGACCCCGCCGGCGACTTCGTCACCAAGGCCACCGGCCGCGTCCTCGTGCTCGATCCCTCCGGCGAACGCCGCTCGCTCGACCTCGCCCCCGCCGGCCCCGGCCGCTTCACCGTGCGCGTGCCCGCCCCCGCCCGCGGCAACCACCATTTCGACATCCGCCTCGACTCCCCCGCCTTCCCCGACGGCGCCGTCCGCGCCTACGCCGCCGCCGCGCCGTCTTTTCCGGACGAATACAAACTCGCCCCTCCCGACTCCGCCTTGCTCGACCGCATCGCCGCCGCCACCCGCGGCGTGCGCGACCCCGCCGATCTCGCCGCGCTCCTCGCCGCCGACCCGCGCGCCGCCCGCCACGAGCACCCGCTCTGGCCCTGGCTCGCCGCCGCCGCCCTCCTCACCTTCCTCGTCGACGTCTCCCTCAAACGCCTCCCCTCCCCTCTTCGCCTCTAACTCTTTCTCTTTCCTCTTTCTCTTTCTCCCTCCCCTTCGCCTCCAATAAAACTCCCGACCTCCGTCCCCTTGGTCATTGGACATTGGTCATTGGTCATTCCCCCATGCTCCCCTCCTCCCGCCTCCTCCTCCTCGCCCTCGCCGGCCTCGCCCCGTTCCCCCTGCGCGCCGATGAACCCGCCACATCGCCCGCGCCTTCCGCGACCGCCCCCGCCCCGCTGCCCGACAAGATCGTCCGCTTCGAGCAAATGCTCGTCCGCTCGCCCGGACCCGGCCGCGCCTTCGACGAGGTCTTCGCCCACTATTTTTCCAACGAAGGCTTGGCCTCCCTCCGCCAGCGCTGGACCGCCGCGCGCGACGCCGCCCCCGCCGGCCCGGCCGCCGCCGTCTACGGTCTCCTGCTCGGCCAGCTCGCCGAGCGTATCGGCGACACCGCCACCGCCCGCGCCCGCTACACCGAGGCCGCCGCCTCCGCTCCCGCCGACTACCGCCCGCTCCAGCGCCTCGGCCGCCTCGAAATCCGCGACGGCAAACTGCCCGCCGGCATCGCCGCCCTCGAAAAAGCCGCCACCCTCGACATGGGACCCGCCGACGCCCAGGATGTCCTCCGCGACCTCGCCCGCGCGCGCAGCCGCGCCTTCGACGAAACCGGCGCCCTCGCCGCCTGGAAAACCCTCGCCACCCGCTTCCCCGACGACGCCCTCGTGCTCGAGGAGGTCGGCCAGGCCCTGCTCGACGCCGCCGCCTACGACGAGGCCGCCGCCACTTTCACCGCCCTCGAAAAAGCCTCCGCAGGCGACGCCTACCGCGCCGTCCTCGCCCGCCTCCGCCTCGGCGAAGTCGCCTCCAAAAAAGGCGACCGCGAAGCCGCCCTCGCCCGCTTCTCCGCCGCGCTCGACGGCACCCACCGCGACAGCTGGCTCCACCGCGAGGCCGAGACGCGCGTCGACGCCCTCTTCCGCGAAAAGGGCGATTTCGACGGCCTCATCGCCTTCCGCGAGGGCCGCCTCCAAGGCACCTCCCGCGATCCCATCGCCGCCCGCCGTCTCGCCGAACTGCTGATCGAGCTCAACCGCACCGACAAGGCCCTCGAATGGTTCGGGCGCGCCACCGGCTGGTCGCCCGACGACTACCCTCTCCGTTTCGCCTACATCCGCGCCCTCATCGCCGCCAACCGCGGCGACGACGCCCTTCCCCGCCTGCAGGAACTCGTCAAACTCCAGCCCAAGGAATCCTCCTATCGCGAGGCCCTCGGCCAGCTCCACTGGAACCGCGCCAAGGCCGCCGCCGGTCCCGCCGCCGCCTCCGAACGCGCCCTCGCCCTCGACACCTGGGCCGCCCTCGCACCCGGCCGCGCGCCGGTCGCCGACTTGCTCGCCCTCGCCGAGATCTACCGCACCCACGCCCTCGACGAGGAAACCCGCGCCACCCTCGCCCGCGCCCTCGCCACCGAACCCGCCTCCTACGATCTGCGCGAACGCCTCGCCCTCCAGCTCCTCGCCATGAAACGCGACGACGAGGCCTGGACCATCGCCCGCGGCGGCAAGTCCGGTCTCGCCGACGCCGGCCAATACCGCCGCCTCGCCTCCCTCGAAAAACGCAACAACCTCCTCGCCGAGGCCCTCGTATCCGTCGATCGAGGACTCGCCCTCGCCCCCGCCGGCTACGAGTTGCTCGACCTCCGCTGGCAGGTCCTCGCCGGGCTCGAACGCTGGGACGACGCCATCGCCCTCCTCCCGAAACTCCTCGCGCAGAGCCCCGGTGATTTCGCCGTCGAGACCATCGAGACCCGCCATGTGCAGGCCCTCCGCTCCGCCGGAAAACTCGAGGCCGCCCTCGCCGCCCTCTCGAAACGTGTCGCCGCCGAAGATCCCTCCCTCACCGAGGCCGACTACCGCCTGAACATCCGCCTCGTTCTTGCGCAAACCGTGCCAGCCGATGCCGACGCCGCCTTTGCCGCCGCCCGCAAACGCTTCCCGAACTCCTTCTCCGTCGCCCAGCTCGAGGCCGACTACCGCGACCGCTCCGCCACGCTCGCCGACCGCGTCGCCGCGATCCGCCGCCTGCTCGCCCTCCGCCCCGAACGCTCCCCCGAGTGGCTGCGCCGTCTCGTCAACATCTACCGCTACGAGGGCGACTTCGACGGCGCCCGCCGCTCCGTCGGCGAACTCGTCGCCCTCGCCCCCGCCGACGCCCAAAACCACGTGCTCTCCGCCGACCTCGAATTCGACGCCGGCGCCACCGCCGCCGGCATCGCCTCCCTTCAACGCGCCCTCCGTCTCGCCTCCGACCCCGCCCCCGTGCGCGCCCGCCTCGCCCGCGCCTGGCTGGAACAAGGCCGCCCGGCCGCCGCCCTCGAAATCTACGAGGAGGCCTTCTACTCCGCCGCCGACGAGAACGCCCGCCGCTCCGTCCTCGCCCCGCTCACCGACGCCGCCGTCCAGGCCGGCGATCTCGATGGACTGCTGACCCGCTTCGCCGACCGCAACCGTCCGCGTCGCGACACCGCCGATTACTACGTCGAACTCGGCGAGATTTACTTCAACGCCTCCAACTATGCCCGCGCCGGGGAAGCGTGGAACCGCGCCCTCGACCTCAACCGCAACGACCAGCGCCTGCTCGCCCGCCTCGTGGAACTCGCCCGCCGCTCCGGCGACTCCGCCGAAGTCGCCCGCCTCGTCCGCCTCCGCCACGAACTCGATCCTTCCGCCGCCAACGCCACCGAACTCGGCGAAGCCCTCCTCGAGGCCGACTCCGGCCCCGAGGCCCTCGAACTCTTCCTCGCCCACCCCGAGTCCTTTTATACGGATACCACGCTGCTCCCGCGCATCCTCCCGGCCCTCGCCGCCCGTGATCTGGCCGCGCCGCTCATCGAACGTCTCCGCTCCCAGGCCTCTTCGGTCGTGGATCCCGCCGACCGCGACTTCGTCCTCGCCACCGCCTTCATCACCATCCGCGACTTCCCGCGTGCGGAACAGTTGCTCTGGGACGTTTACAACCGCCCGCCCGCGCCGGTGGTCGCCGCTCCCGCCACCCCGCTTGATCCCAACGCGCCGCCTCCTCCTCCTGTGCAGCCGCAGATGCTCGCCTGGCAGACCATCCAGACCGCCCGGCAAGGCTACCAGACCGCCGTCCAGCTGCTCCAAAACCAGTCTTCGGGACGCGGCTATTATCGGGGCGGCCGATCCTACATTTCCTACGGCAACCAACCCCTCCCGCCCAGCCCCACCAAGACCCAGGACACCGCCCTCGGCTACCTCGGCGCCCTCGCCGTCCAGCAGGACAAGGCCGCGGAATTCCTGAAACGCCTCTCCTCCGAACTCGAAACCCGCCACGTCCCCGCCTCTCAACGCCTCCTCGAATTCGCCAAGGTCCAGGCGCGCGACGCCGCCCTCGCCCAGCTCGACGCCGCCCTCGCCGAACCCTCTCCTTCCCTCCCCGCGCTCAGCATCGCCCAGAACCTCCTCCCCGAACCCGGCGATCCCTACACCGGCCAGCGGCCGGACCCCACGCCCGAACTCGAGGCCCGCATCAAGGCCCTGAACGACACCCTCGCGAAATTCGGCCCGCCCCTCAGCCCCTTCCGCCAACGCATGAAAGAGCTAAGCGAGCTCCAGCAAAAAAAGGACTACGACGGCGCGCTGGCCTTGCTCGCCGCCTTCAAGGCGACCGACAACCTCTCCGCCAACGACCGCGCCCAGCTCGCCTACACCGCCCTGCAGCTCCGCATTCAGGCCAAACGTTGGGACGGCTTCCTCCCCGTCCTGCGCGACGGCATCGCCAACGAACCGATGTTCTTCGGCGACGGCGCCTCCCACTTTTTCGGCGCTTACCTGGCCCGCGACGAGGGCGAAACCCCGCCCACCGAGGCCGACATGGACGCCATCGCCAGCCTGCTGCTCGACGTTTACGCCAAGCCCGTCCCCGCCTCCGCCATGGCCCAGCAACAGTCCATGCGCCGCATGACGGGCTCGTCCGCCGGAAGGCAAAACATCGACATGCTTCTCAACTCCGGCGCCTCCGTCGGCGGCTCCATCCCGGGCCAGGAATACCAGCTGCAACAATTCGTCCAGCAGCTCGGCAAAAACACCGAGGCCTTCCTCGCCCGCGTCCTCGCCGCCGGTGAAAAACGCGACGCCGAGTCGCTCCGCCTCGCCCGCACCTTCGTCCTGCGCATCGCCCTTTCCAGCGCGCACACCAAGCTCGCCGAGTCCGTCGGCACCGAATTGCTCAAGACCAATCCCGAGCCCGGCCTCACGTTCAACCTCGCCGAACTCGCCTACCGCGACAACCGCCACGACGTCGCCAAAACCCGCTACGAGGCCGTCCCCGCCTCCTCCGGACAGCTCGCCCTCGCCGCCCAGGCCCGGCTTCTCGAACTCGCCTTGCTCAAGGACGACACCGAAGCCGCCAAGGCCGCCGCCACCCGTCTCGTCCAGATGAAGCCGCCTTCCTACCTGCCCAACCTCGACCTCGCCGGCGCCCTGCGCGATCTCGGCCTCGACAAAACCCTCAAGCTCCCCGCCTCCTCCGGCCGCTCATCCTCCCGCAACAACCGCTTCGAGGAAATCAACCGCGTCAGCAACGAACTCAACACCGCCCTCAACAAAAAAGACAAGGATGGCGCCGAAACCCTCGCCCGCCGCCTGCTCGCCATGGCACCCCTCTCCGAGGCACGCAAAGGCAACGACTGGGGCCGCCGCAACGCCCTCGAAGCCTATGTGAAGACCGGCCTCATGGAGGCCTACCTCGCCGACCTCGACACCCAGCTCGCCGCCAGCCCCGGCTCCAGTCTCGTCATCGAGCTCCTCGCCGAAGCCCATGGAGCCATCCGCCAGCAAGCCTCCAACACGGGCAACCGTCCGCTGGCCACCGTCGCCACCTCCTCCGCGGCCCTCGCCCTTCCCCTCCGCCTCCGCCTCTCCCGCAAGGGCGACATCATCACCGCCAGCTACAAACTCCTCCCCTCTCCAACCCCGCCCCCTCCGTCCGTAGCGGGGAGCGCCAGCGACCCGACTCCATCCCCCCCTCCCCCCGTCCCCGTGTGGCTCGAGCTCGGCTCCGTATCGCTCGACGCACTCGGCCAACCCCTGCCCGGACTCACCGGCCGCAACCAAAACTTCCAAAAACTCTCCGACGCCCTCTTCTCCGACGCCCGCCTCGGCGACCGCGACCTCGCGCCCGCGGCATTCACCAAACGCGACACCCTCCGTCTCGACGGACAATCCGCCACCATCCACCTCTTCGACGCCCCCCTCGGCGAAGGCTCCTCCGTCGAGGTCACGCTCGCCGCCGCCGCGACCCCCAATGTCCGCGTGCCCGCCTCTCGCGGCCTCCTCCTGCGCGACGCCAACGACAACCATCCCCGCGCCGCCCTCCTCCTCGCCGACGACGGCTCCCTCTCCTTCACCGCCCGCCGCTACACCGGCCTGCGTGAATTGGACTATCTCGCCAAACTCGTCGCCCTGCGCCCCCGCGACGAACAACTCCGCACCCGCTATCTGGAAAGCCTGTTCTCCCAAAACCGGGTGGACGACGCCGTTGCCTTCGTCAACCGCCCCGAAAACCAGGACCTGCTCCCCCGCTTCGCGTCCAACAGCAAGGTCATCGAGTTCCACCGCAAGTCCGGCGGCCTGCCCGCCTTCGTCGTCCTCGTGGCCGACCGCGCCGTAGCCAACGCCAACCGCCCCGGCCAGTATCCGCAAATCGACTATCAGGTCCTCGAGTTCGCCCGCCGCCTGCGCGAAGCCAAGGACATCGACGTCGCCATCATCGTCTGGGAAAAAATGCTCCCCGCCCTCCGCGACCAGCAGGCGAGCCAGGTGCGCGGCGAACTGGCCCGCGCCCTCCTCGCGCTCAAAACCCCCGAAGCCCGCGCCCGCGCCCTGGTCGTCATCCGCGACCTGTTCGTCCCGCCCCCGGCCCCCGCGGAAAAAACCTCCCCCATCTTCCGCGACTCCCAAAACCGCTACGGCCAGAACCCCTGGTATGCCGGCGGCTGGAACACCTCGGGCATCCACTTCATCGCCCCGCCCCTGACCCTGCTCGACACCCTCGACGACCCCGCGCTCATCCGGACCCTGATCGAGGAAAACGTCCCGCGCGCCGCCGCGCCCGACGCCGACTGGGGCCCCCTCTGCTACGATCTCGCCCTCAAGCTTCGCACGGGCGACCCCGCCGCCATCCCCGCCTTCGTCTCCCTCTGGAACGACTCCCTCTCCGCCGACAAAAACCCCGGCGACGGTCGCAAGGGCCGCCGTTCCCAGCCGGGGCCGATCAACGGCTTCCTCCCGGCCTGCCTTGATCGCCTCGCGACCTGGCCCGACCCGGACCGGCGGATCGAGACGGTCTTCCGCTCGGTGATCGACCAGCTGCCCCAAAACCGCGCCTACTCGCGCATGCAGTTCGGCGGCGGCGGTCCGTTGTCCGTGTTCGCCCAGAATCCCTGGCTGGCATCGCTGTTCCGCTTCATCTGGTCCGACTATCTCCAGGCCCATGGAGACACCGCCGGATATCGGCAGTCCCTGCTCGACGCCGCCCAATCCCTAGCCCGTCAGGATACTCGCCAGATCAACTCCTCCGTCGTCACCCAGCTCTTCGGCCGCCTCCTGGCGAACGGCGATATCGCCGAAGCCCGCAACGTCTACGAGACCACCCTCCGCCGTGCCCAAAGCCGGCAGGGAGGCCGCGGCAACGACACCCGCGCCCGCCACTACGCCGCCATGCTCGACGCCCTCGAAGGCAAGGGCGACGCCCCCGCGCCCGCGCTGTCCGCCTGGGTCGCGCCCGCCGACGACGGCGCCCCGGAGCTGCGCTGGGAAATCACCGGCCGCCTCAAGACGGACAAGGATAACCGCGACAACAACCCCATCCCTCCCGTCTTCGGACAAGCCCTCCCCATTGCGACCGCCGGCGCCTACGACCTCGTCGTCGAGTTCGCCGCCTCCGAAAAAGGCGAGGCCCTCTCCCGGCTCGAACTTCCCTCCGTCGCCGCCCGCGGCCGCCAACGCCTCGACAACCCGCCCGCCTCCGGCCTCTTCCGCGCGTCCCTCCGGCCCAAGGCGGGCGGCGCCGACATCGTCCTGCCGCCCCAGGTGTTCTCCGCCCAGCCCAACCTGCTCGCCAACCCCGAGGCCCGTATCACTCCGGCCACGACGGCCGGCGCGCCGATGCGCACCCCCGGCTGGAGCCTCCCTCTTCCCGCCTTCACCTGCGCCGGCGGCCCCTCCGTCGACGGGACCGTCACGCGTTTCGCCGTGCCCCAAAACGACGGAGGCAACACCGCCCGGCTGACCCGCTCCGCGCCCGTCCCGATCGACCCCAAGGGGTCCTACCTGATCACCGCCTGGGCCAGCCAGTTCCCCGAGGAATACGGCGAATTCGGCCTGGAATTCCTGGATGCCAACGGCCAGGTTTTGTCCAATTCGATCTCGCGCGGCCTCAGCCACAACGAGCTGCGCTGGCAGCGGATCGTCTTCAGCCTCTGCTCCTCCTCTCGCAGGAATTTGCCTGATCGGAACGGCATCCCCGCCGACGCCGTGGCGGTCCGCCTCTGGATTGGCGGCCAGTCCGGCCTTCGCCTCTCCGACCTCGCCCTCCAGTCCCTACCCGAACCCGCCGCCCCCCAGCCCCCGCCCGCAAAATAAGCCAAGGCAGCGCGCAGCCCTCCCCCCAACACCCCCTCCCTTGTCGGATTTCCTAAAACACAGAGTAACCTAATAGGTTACTCTGTCCGGTTGGTCCCGCGTCCCCGTATCCGCTTACAGTGCGATATCCCGGCCCGCCCGTTTTTGCGCCAGCCAGTTGAGAACCCGCAGCAGGGTCTCGGCATCCGGCATGCGGCTCCCGTTCCTCAGAAAATCGCTGAGGCGCTGCTTGGGAATGCCCAGAAAACGCGCCAGTCGCGCCCTTGATCCGTAGGGTTTCAGCTCCTCGCGCAACAAAGCCGCGCACGCATTCCACATGGGCGTCTCCGCCCCCGGACGTCGCGTGAGAAATGATCCGCGCCGCCGCGGTTTCAGTTGCTTGGTCAGCTGCTTCGCCCCCGCCTCCGCCGCATCCGCCAGCAACCCGCCCAAGTCCATCCACAACTTCAATTGAGGGTGTATCGGTATCATGCAGAGTAACCCAATAGGTTACTCTTCTTCATGCAAGCCCGCCTCCTGAAATCGCGCTCCGCTCATCCGACGTGGATACTCCCCGGCCAAGAGTAACCCAATAGGTTACTCTCGGCCGGGGCTACTCGCGCCTTGCGCGCGCGTGCATCCCGCGCTCACTTGGCGGACACATGCAACTCACCAAGCACTGGGCCGCGCAGCTCGACGACTACGTGATCGACCTCGGCTGGTCGCCTGTAGCCGGGGTCGGTGACCCCGGTTCCTACACCCTCGCCGCCGCCGCGTCCTCCGGCCCCGTCTCCCTCTTCGCATCCGCCGACGGCGCGCGCGTTGACCTCCCCGGCCACGACGACGGCGCCAACTGCCTCGCTTGGCACCCGTCGCAGCCCCTCCTCGCCACCGGCGGCCAAGACGGAAAGGTCAAGTTCTGGGACACCGCCACCGCCCAGCACACCTCCTCCGCCGAAGTCGGCGGCGCCTGGATCGAACACCTCGCGTGGCGACCAACGGCATCCGAGTCTCAGGTTTCAGGTCTCAGTCCTCAGGTTTCGTCCTCCATCCTCGCCGCCGCCGCCGGCCGCCAACTCGCATTCTTCCGCGCCGACGGCTCCGCGCTCCACGCCTTTCCCCTCGCGCCGAAAACCATCAGCGCCATCGCCTGGCAGCCCGCCGGCGGCTGCCTCGCCTCCGCGTATTTCGGCGGCGTGTGCCTCTGGGACGCCGACGACTGGGTCGCCCAAAAAGAATTCGCCTACGCCAACGGCATCCACGCCCTTGTCTGGTCGCCCGACAACCGCTGGCTCGTCTCCGGCAACCAGGACCCGAGCGTCCACCTCTGGCTCCCCGAAAAGAACGACGAGTTCCACATGAGCGGCTACGAAGGCAAGGTGAAGGAACTCTCCTTCGACCACGATTCACACTGGCTCGCCACCGGCGGCGGCAAGGACGCCTGCCTCTGGGACTGCACCGGCGGCGGCCCCGAAGGCCGCGAACCGACCATGCTCCCGCACGACGCCAAGGTCTGCGCCGTCGCCTTCCAAAACGCGCACGGACTCCTCGCCACCGCGAGCGCCGACGGCGTCGTCCAGATCTGGAGCCCCGAGCGCCCCAAGCCCCTCCGCGCCACCGTCAAAATGCCCGTCCCCGCGACGAAACTCGCCTGGTCCCCCGACGACCGCCTGCTCGGCGTCGGCAGCGAGAAGGGCGTCGTTTATGTCCTCAAGTGCGAAGGCTGAAAGTAGACGCGACATCTTGCCGCGTTACGCCTCCCACCCCGCCATGTCCGCGCAACCACCCATCACCATCCACCACGACAAGGCGCAATCCCGCTTCTCCGTCGAGACCGACGGCCATCTCGCGCACGCCGACTACACGCTCGACGGCGGGCGCATCATCTTCACCCACACCTTCGTCCCGCCCGAGCTGCGCGGACGCGGACTCGCCGAGCACCTTGTGCGCGCCGCCCTCGCCCACGCCCGCCTGCACAAGCTCCGCGTCGTCCCCGCCTGTTCCTACGTCGCCTCCTTCATCGAGCGACACCGCGAGTTCCAAGACCTCATCGCCCAAGGCACAGAGTAACCTATTGGGTTACTCTTCCGCTCCGGCACGCTCGCTTCCCACCATGCACCGCTTCATCCCCGCGCCCGGCGAAGCGACGCCCGAACTCAACCCCGAGCACACCGCCGCGATCAAACGCTGGTCACGCGATATTCTTCGCCTCCCCGAAGACACAGTCGTCACCGTAAGCGAAATCCCCTGCGCCGACGCCGGTTGCCCCTTGGTCGAAACCGCCGTCGCCGTGTTCGACGCCACCGGCACGCGCCTCTGGAAATTCACCCGCCCTCGCTTCGCCGTGACCAAGCTCATGCTTCAGCAAACCCTTGCCACCCCGCCCGCAGCCCAACCACGTTTGTCACTTAATAAGTGACAAATTATTCCCCTCTTTCCCTCCTCCTTCTCCAATCCAGTTTGTCACTTATTAAGTGACAAACGCCTCAGCCGAGGCACCCGTCCAGCGCCGCGCGCATCGCCGCCTCGTCGAGGCCGACGCCGATAAACACCAGCTCCTGCCGGCGGTCGCCATGCGGCTCCACCCACAGCGCGCGGATCGCCTCGGGACGCTCGTCGAGCCGCGCCTTTCCGTTTTCAACCAACGCCGCCCACCACGGATTCAGCGTGTCGTGGCGCACCACCCTTCCCGCCACCGATAAAAACGCCATCTCGTCCGGCTGCTCGCGCGTCCAATAAAATCCCTTCGCCCGCAGCAGCCCCGGCAACCCCGTTTCGATCAACGCACGAAACGCCGCCCGCGCAAATGGCCGCCGCGCCTGATAAACAAACGACGTGATTCCGTATTTCACCTCGTGCGCCGGCTTCATCGCGCGCGCCACCACCGGCCTCCGCACAAAACCTCCTGATGGAGACCCGACGACCCCGTCGGGTCCGTTCGTCGCCCCCGCCAAACGACCCGACGGGGTCGTCGGGCCTCCACTGCCACCGCCTGACGCGACCGCGTTTAACACCCGAACCCACTGAGCCGCGCCCAAGGTTTCCTTGGCGTCGAAACGCACGCGCCCCAACAAAAACTCGCTCGCGACCTGCCCGTGCTCCGTGCGCACGACCTCGGCTCGCGCGTTGAGTCCGCGCAGGATCGCCTCGATCCGGTCGGCCTCCTCCGCCGTGACCCGGTCGCATTGGTTCAACACCAGCACGTCGGCGCACTCGACCTGCTCCAGCATCAGCTCGAACACCGGATGCGCGCCGCCCGGACCCGACCTCTGCACCCTGGCGTTTTCCACCTTCTTTTCCTCCAACGCGAACGCGGCGACGTCGATCACGCTCACCAGCGCCGACAGCGTCGCAAAGTCGCCCAGCGTCCGCCCGAACGGATTTTTCCGCGTGAACAGGTTCGCGATCCCTCGCGGCTCGGCCACACCCGTCGTCTCGATCAAAATATGTTCATAGCGCCCCGTCGCCGGAGAACGGACCTCCCGGTCCGTTCCCTCTCGCGCCCTTCCCGCCATCGCCAGTTCCGCCACCGTCTCGGCCAGCTCGTCCTTGCTGGAGCAGCACACGCAGCCGTTGCCCAACTCCACCACGTCGCCGCCCAATCCGCCTCCTGCCACACCCGCCCGCACCACCGCGCCGTCGATGTTGAGCGCCGCCACGTCGTTGACGACCGTCGCCCACTTCCGCCCTTCCGCCTGCGCGAGCAGATGCTTCAGCAACGTCGTTTTCCCCGCACCCAGGAACCCGCAAAGCACGGTCACAGAAGGCTTCTTTTGGGGATTCATCAGAATGAGTGGGGCTAATTCTAATTCGCGTTCAAGTTGAGACTAACAATCCAGGGCCAGGCGGCGATTCCGCGAAGGCGGACGGTATCCGACGCGAGGCGGGGCAGGCCCTCAAGGAGTTGATTGGAGACACTGGCCAGA
>JBAZVI010000014.1 GCA_041660925.1 Elusimicrobiota bacterium | reverse complement strand
GCCTTCTGGTACTCCCGCGCCTTGCGGTCGAGGTCGGTCGAGGACTCGGGGCCATCGGGGTCGACGCCCGGCTCGGTGCGACCAGCCTTGAACCAGGCCTTGACGGCGGCGACGACGGGGAGCCCAGGGAGGACCAGCTTCTCGAAGGAGTCGGGGGCCGCGGCCGCCATCTCCTGGACCTGGGCCTTGTTGTCCTCGTTGACCTTGCCCTCGTCGTCGGCGCGCTTGACGAGGTCGGCGACGCGGGTCTCGCGGGCCTTCTTCGCGTGCTCGACGGCCATCTCGGTCCGAACCTCGGCCTTCATGGCCTCGCGCTCGGCGACCACCTCGGCCTTGACGATGGCCTTCACGTCCGAAGCGGCCGCGGTGAGCTTTTCCTTCACCGTGTCGCGCTCCTGGATGACCTTCATGACGGCGGAATCGACGTCCTCTTGACTCGCACCGTCAGCGAGCCCGAGGGCCTTCATGGTCAGCGGGAGCTTCATAGGCTCCTCCTTTCGGCTCGCCTCTGCGGGCGAGGGTTGATGCGGGGATGCACTCGCCGCGACGGCGAGCTTCTTCATGGCGGGGTTGTTGACGAGGCCGCCGCCGCAGAGGTGGAACGGCCGGTGGAGGACGCGCCCATTCACGAGCACCCTGTTCCCCTGCTCGTCCTGGACCTCGACGGCGTGGTACTCAGGAGAGAAGTACTTCCACTCGGGGGGCTTCTGCCGGATGGCCGACTTCGCGTTGTCGTTCCAGCGGACCGCGGCGTGTACGCCACCGTCCGGGCCGACCTCGAAACGGACGACGTCGCCGGCGCGAGGCCCCGAGTGATCGTGTCCGTAGTTGATCCAGATCTCCTCGCCCTGCGCAATCTCGGCGTTCCCATCGTCGACCATCCGGCGGACGTTCTCGGGCGTGACCTCGAACTGTCGCCAGTCCTCGTCATCCATCTCCGGCCGCCCGAGGGGGAACCATGGGAACCGGGCGAGGCCGTCGGAGGATTCGGCGAGGTGGATTGCCGCGTCGAGGCGTTGAGCGGCTCCCGTCATCCAGTTCGTGGGGGACGGGACGGGCGGGGTGGCGGCCTTCACGCCGCCAGAGTCAAGGGAGGGGGAGGGGGCGCGCTAGATGGTCTGCGGCGCCGGCGCCGCAGAGTTGGGGTGGGTTACGGGGGTCTCCCGCGCGAGCGTGGCGTCACGCAGGGTTCGCGACATCGACGACAGGACGCGGTCCACGTCCCAGCCTCCTGGGGGGCGTCCGATCGTGCCGCCGTCCGCCGTCGGGAGGAACGGGACCTGTGCTCCGGGGGTGATGTTGAACCCGGCATCTTCAATCTCGGCGAGGGTCAGCTCTTGCGCTTGGCATCGGCAGTTGCTAATGGCGATGCTACCCGCTACCATCCACCCATGAGCCGTCTCAAAGTCAAAGACGTCCCCGTTGAAGGAGCCGTATCGAACCGACGTAAGCGTGTCTTCCGCGAGTGCCCCTCTGCCCGCAGGATGGTCTCCGGGCTTCCCGCCATCGCCGCTCGATACCAGGCCGGCGAGTCGATGAAGAAGCTCGCAGACGAATCCGGGTGCGCGCGAGACACCCTCGCTCGCCAGTTCCGCGAGCTGGGCGTGCCTCTTCGTGGCCGGAGCGATGCGGAGCGGGTCAAGTGGGCCAAGCTGAAGACCGACCCCGCCGCCGTCGAGCGCCAGTGCTCCAAGGCGTGGGCTGCCGTACGCGGCGCCGAGCGCCCACTCGACGTGCTCATCCGCACGGCGAAGACTCGCTACGAGCGAATGATCTACGTGAACAAGGGCGAGACGGAGGTAGCGGACGAGTTCCGCCGTCGCGGCTTTCGCGTGGAGCAGCAGCTCCCCGTGCTCTCGTTCAACCTCGACGTGGCGCTCCTCGACTCGCGGATCACCGTAGAGGTCCTTGGTTCGTCCGTCAGCCATCCGCTCGCGGGACGCCTCCGGAAGCGCGCCGAAAAGCTCGCCCGCGAAGGCTGGGCGACCGTGTACGTTGAGACGTGGCGCCGCGAGCCGGGTCTCACGAGGGCCAAGGATGCCGCGAACCACTTCGTCAGTCCGAAGCGGGTCAAGCCCGCCTTCTGCCCCGCCGACGTGGCTGAGTACGTCGTCGCCTTCGCGAAGGAGCTTCGCCGCGACCCATCCGCGCGGGGTCAGTACAGGGTGGTCGATGGTCAGGGTCAGCCGGTTTCCAGCCCGAGTCTGAATCCGCACGACGTCACCCGAGTAGCGGTAGCTGAACCCGCGGCGGATTGACCCGAGAATCGGCGTCTCAGCCGGGAAGCAGTTGTGCCCGAGCGGCGGAAGGAACGAGCGGGCCGCCGCGTCGTCCTTCCGGAACACCTTCCCGTGAAGCGCGGCGTGCGTCGGCCGAGTCCGGTCGTCGAGCGTCGCGTAGTAGCGCCAGAACGGGGCGATTTGCTGCCACTCCGGAGCCCACTCCGCCGAATAGCGCCCCCCGGCGAAGCTCGCCTGGGTGGCGTTCCGCATCACGAGCTCGGCGTAGGCCGGATCCCAGCGGTCGCCACCCGGACCCCGTCCGTGGTAGATCCGGACGCCAGCCCCGAAGCCGTCGAGGATCTTCTGCGCCTCGTTCTGCGTCCAGTCGGAGTAGGTCGAGCCGGCCGCCTGCGCTTTCGTGATGGATGCCTGTATCCGCTCGAGGAACTTCGTCTCCCAGATCCCGGCGAGCCCCCAGCCCCTCGAGTAGGCGTCCTCTCCGAAGGCCTGCAGCTGGGCCGGTGTCAGCGTCAGCCGCTTCTCCCAGACCTTCAGGACGCGCCGGAGCAGCTCCTGCATGTCACGGGGCCTTCGGCGGCTCGATCCCTACCTCGTGGGCCCACCCCGTGAGGAGGGCGTGCGCGATGACGCGCGAGACGATGTCGGCGGTCTCGGCCTGCCCTTCGTTCTGCATCTGCGCTTGGATGCGGATCCGGTTGCCCAGGTGCCCGAGGTCCCCGCCGTCCCGCTTCACCTCGGCGATGAGTGCCACGTAGGGCGCGAGGAGGGCCTTGCCGGCGCTCTCCACGCCCTCGACGGCCCACGCCTCGAGCTGGGCGAGCTGGGCCGCCTCGAGGGGTGCGGCGGCGGCACGGCGGGCAGCGTGCGCCTCTGCCTTGGCCGGGTCCTCGGGATCCTCGGTCCCTGCGTCGTCCTCCGGATCCGCCCCGGGGTCGCTCCCCTTGGGCCCGGTAGGCTTGCCCCCTGGCGCTGCAGGAGGTGCGACCGAGGCCGCCGGCGGCTCGAGGCACGGCTCGCCGTCCTCGGGCTGCGGGATGCCCGTCCGGGAGTGTATGAAGGCCACGGGGATCGTCTTCACGCCCGTCTTGGCGACGGCGGTCTCCATCGCCTGGAAGAACGTCAGGAGGTCGGCGTTGCGCCGGATCTCGATCGCAGGGACCGGCGTGTGCAGCGCCGCTGCCTCGGCGCCGAACGAGGCGGCGACGAGAGGTTTCAGAACCTGACGTCGGAAGAAGTCCTCGCAGATGGTGCGGCCGTAGCCCTCGACGCGCGTCTCGACGACGTCGAGGTGGACGCCGGTGCTTGCCTTGGACCCCGCACCGACCTGGATATCGGAGGTCTGCGTCGAGCCGAGGATGACCTTGGACTCGGAGCGCTCGCAGTGCCCGACGAGGTCGCCTTGTCCCTTCCCGGCCACTTCGAAGCCCTTCAGGAACTGGAGGTCGACGTCGTCCGGGAAGGCCGCGTAGCCGAGGTTTCCCATCCCCTTCAAGGCCTCGCGCAGCTCGGCGGCCGCCTTCTTGTCGCCGCGCTTGTACTTCGCCCAGCGGAACGGGCTCGCAAAAATCTCGATGTCGCGCGCCCACCACTCGAGGCCGTTCCGTGCGGTCAGCCACGGGGCGAGGCACCGCCGGAGCAGCCCGCAGCGATCGCGCCGGGTCACGTGGGACGACACGACGAGGGTAGCGATGCGGGGGCCGAGCTCCTCGACCGGGATGAGCTCGGACGAGTCCTCGCCGGGCTGCACGAGAAGGGCGTGGCGGTCGTAGGCCCACCGGAGACGGTCGGTCGGGGCCGGGGTGAGCGACTTGAGGCCGAAGCGGCCGCCGGTCGTGCGCTTCCAGACCACCTGGCACCCGCTGGCGCCCTCGAGGAGGCCGAGGAAAGCGTGCTCGATGGCGCGGTCGATCTGGAGGTCGGGGTCCATAAGCTGGTCGCGGCAGAACGAGGTGATCTCGAGAGCACGCTTTGCCGCGAGCGTTTTCCTCCCCGACCAGGTGTTCACCGACAGCGGCCACGGCGTGAGGTCGAAGGGCGCGGCCAGAAGCATCCCCACGGCCTTCGCGATCTCGGACGACAGATGCGCGTCGGTCGCCATCTCCGCCTTCAGGTAGGAGAGCTCGCGCGTGTCGCCCGTGGACGCCGAGGAAATGTACTGGTTGATCGTGGCCTTCGTGAACACCTGGCCGAGGCCGACGGGGTCGCGGTCGAACGGGCCCAGACTGAGCCAGCCGTCAGTGGGGGCGGAGGAGGAGGCGCGCTTGGGCGCCATACCGAGGAAGTCGCGGAGGCCCATCAGAACGTTGCTCCTTGGCCGTACTCGGCCCATTCGGTGGAGGGGGGGATGTCGAGGTCGAGGCGATGGTTCTGGTCGATGTAGGCCGCCACGCCAAGGACGTAGGCGTCGCCACGGTCCGGACTCCGCTTCAGGCGCTTTTTGATCTCGTCCTTGCTCTCGAGCCTGAAACGGCCCTTCGAGTCGAACGAGTACCGGACGCTCGTGAGGTCGGCGACGAGAACCGGGTCGGGAGGGACCGACACGAGCCCGGTGCGGAGCGCATCACGAGTACCACACCAGAGCTCCGTCCGACGGTTCACGTACCGCTCTTCGTCACGCGCGTTCTCGCCGAAGTTCTCCCCTTGCACTGGGAACTCCTGCTCGGCGAGGCGATCTGTGACGCCGCCACCGACACCCGTGTCGTCGACGTGCGTCCGGCGCGCGTTTAGGTTCTTGAGCTGCCCGGCGGTCTCCATCGTGTTCTGTCCCTGCCGGAACTCGGGCAGGGCCGGGTGCCCGCCCTCGTGGATCGGTACGATCACCGTTTCGTCGGACCCGTAGCGAGCGACGTCGCAGCCGGCCGCGTCTGGACGGCCGGAGGGTTCGACCCATCGAGCAGCCGCCTCCTCGACGAGGGCCGTCGAGATGAGGACGTTCGAGCCGGCCTTAGGCCACTTCCCCAGGACGCGGAACCGGTACTCGTCCGAGTCGCGGCCGCCGTACTTCTTCAGGCGCTCCTGGACCCATTCATACGTCGCGGCGCCCGGGATGACGCTGCGGCGCTCAAGGACGTTAGGGTGGTTTTCCGACGAGATCTCGACGACGTTCCAGTCGCCCGAGTCACAGACGGTCTTGAACCTCGCGCTCGGGTCTGTCGGGTTGCCGAGCGCAAGAAACCTGTCACCTGGGCTGACGGCGATCCCCTCGGCAGCATCCCAGATGCCGGGATCGACGCCCGTAGCCTCGTCGAAGATCACCATGACGGCGGGGGCGTGAACGCCCTGAAACCTCGTCGGCTCGTCGGTCGAGAGCCCGACGGCGAACCACTCAGGCCCGAGGTCGAGCCGAGTTGAGGACAGGTTCCCCCCGAGCGAGATGCGAGCACCGCCGTGAAGGCGGTTGATCTCCCGCCAGAGAAGCATCTCCACCTGGAACCATGTCGGGGCCGTCGTGATGACCTTCGAGCCGAACCGGGTAAGGAGGAACTGGAGAGCGAGGGCCGCCGCGATGAGGGTCTTCCCAACCCCGTGCCCGGCTGGCGCCGCGGTCCTGCGATTGTCGCGGACGCTCTCGACGACGCGCGTCTGGTCGGGCGTGATCAGACCGAGCCCGAGGACCTCGCGGAAGAATAGAAACGGATCCGCGCGAAGACGGGCGACGGCAAGCTCGGCATCGCTCACCTCGATGGCCCCTTCGCCAAGGCCGCGACGAGGCCGGCGAGGGAGGAGACCTGGAGCTCTAGCGTCCCCTTTACCTTCCCCTCGGTCCTGTCGGCGATCTCGGCCGCGGCAGAAACACTCGTCGCTCCGAGCCACATCCTGGCCGCGGTGACGTACGCAATGAGCAGCGGCCGCTTCCCCCAGCCCTTGGGCTTCTTACCGCTGGCCACCTCCTCGATCTCGGAAAGCTCGAGCTTCGAGACGATCGCATAGGCCTTCGAGAGCGGAAGAAAGCCCTTCGGGAAGCCGCCCGGGTTGCCGGAAACGCCGGGAGGGAAGTCGGTCAGCATCCCTCGCCCGTTGGGACCTGGCCGCGGGGGCTTTCGCTGCTTTTGAGCGCCTTCCACGCCCCCACCCTGAGGCGTCACCGGGGCTCCGTCGAGACGGTCTGAGGCGCCGGCGCCGCAAAGTCATCGCCGAACTTCCGCTCGAGGTAAATCGTCGGGGCGTCGTCGCAGAAGACGATCTCGATCGTCCAGAGGATCTTTTCGCAGCGACGGCAAGGCCAGGACCGGTAGACGAACGTCTCGGCCGGCGTCACCTGCTCGGCCCGCTTCCCGTCCGTCAGGTCCCTTTCGCCGCAGTGGGGGCAGAGGGGCCATGCCATCAGGCGGCCATCCGAACCCCGGAGGCGACTTCTCCCACCTTCGGCCAGATCGCGTTTCCCGGAGCCTCGCTCAGAGCAAAGGTAGGAGGGAGTCCCCCATACCCCCTTACTCCGGGGTATGGGCTCCTACCTTCCAACCGTTTGCAAGGCCGGAGGACTCTCCGGGGTTCACTCCGGGGTTCTCCGGGGTTCGTTCTCACTCTACTTTTCCTCACGCTCCGCCTCCTTCTTCGCCGTCATCAAGTGCCACTCGATTCCTCCCCCGCGACCCTCGCGCTTCTCGGCGCGGATCGTCCCTGCGGCCTCCATCGCTTCCTTCGCTGCCTTGAACTCCGACCCACTTAAACAGGCCGCCGACCTGACCTCTGCCCCCGACATTGGTCCGCCCTTCCGGAGCGCCTTCGCGAGCTTCTCGACCCAGGCGCGAACCCTCTTGTCCCTAAGAATCGTCTCGTCCGCCTCAGCCGAAGCAGCGAGGGCGCCCGCGTCGAGCTCGGTGTACGTGGCCTTATCCCGGTTCAACGCCATATAGAACGGCTCGAGGCGGGCACCGCGACCGATTCGGTTCTTCGGCACTTGGACCTTCACGCGGTCGTCACCGTCGGGCGCGAGGAAGAGGAAGAGGTCGGCCATGTGCTCGAGTTGGGCCGTCTCAGCCCCACTCGAGAGCGGGTCCGCCTGGTCGTCCTCCTTCTTCGCCCGGTAGGCCCCGCGGTTGCTCTGGGAGAGCAGGAGGGCCACCGCGCCGCGACGGCGCGCCGCGGCCTTCACCATCCGGCAGACCGCGTCGACCGTGAGGCGGCGGTCGAGCTTCTTGGAGGCCGCCGCGGCGAGCCTGACGACCTGGGCGGAGTCGATGACCCAGAGCTGCGGGCGGCCGTCTGCCCGGGTCGCCATGCCGTCCAGGAAGGCCTCTAGGGAGGCGTCCTCGGCGTCCGGGTCCATGCAGTGGATCCGCCCGCGGTAGCCCTCCAGTGCGGCCGCGGCGTTCTGGATGACGGTCGGATCTGCCGACTCGAGGTACTCGCGATCGAACCCGAGGTGCTGGGCCATCCGTATGACGCCCGCCTCGAGCCCTTCGTCCGCGAGGTAGAGACCGACGGCTACCTCGGGATGCCGCTGCGCTACGCTCGCGGCGATCTGGATCGCGAGGCCAGTCTTCCCCGCGCCTGGTCGACCGACCATGACGGCGATGCGTCCCCGTGGGAGCCCGCCTTTCGTCAGATGATCGACCGTCTGGACACCCGTCGAGTAGCGCGTCGAGACGTCCTTCTGGCGCCGCAGGACGTCGGCGGGGTGCTCCCAAGTCGACCGGTCGCCCTCGCCCGTCCACCTGGAGATCTCGCCGCGGCACGCGGCCAGCTTCTCGAGCAACCCCGCCTCGCTCTGGCGAAGGGTCTTCAGGACGTCGTCATCGGGGCCAAGGAGGCGTAAGCCGTCCGTCATCACGCCACCCACATGGCGTTCCTGCGAAGGGCGGCTGCGCCCGCGACGATTCGAGCGTAGGCCCGGATCGACCCATCGTCGGCCGCCCCGACCGTCGCCGGGCCAAGGAGGTCGGAGATGGCCTTCCACCACGGGACGGCGGTCCCGCCGGGCAGCCACGGATGCATGACCAGCTTCTTCTCGAGCTCGTCGACGACGGTGATCACGTCGATCGTGGTTCCGACGAAGGCGAGCTTCCGCATCGTGGTCAGGACTGCCGCCCTCGCCGGCGTTGCGAAGTCGTCCGCACGAAGCCGCTCGCAGGCCTTCAGGCCCTCGGCGCCGACCAGGAGGAGCACCCCAAGAAGGGCACACTCCGCCCGGTCGGACGTCTGGGGGTCGCCGGGCGCCTGGCTCCAGTCGTACGCGATGCTCATCGGCCTGCCCCCCCCGCGGCCCCACGCCGCGCGAACACCTTGTCGAGCAGGATCCCGGCCTCGCCCTTCGTTAGGGGCTCGCGGAACGGGACCCGGAACTTCTTCAGGAGGGCGACCTGTTTCTCCGAGGCCGGATCCCTCCTCCACCGGGCCTTAGGGTCCGTGAACGCGCGCGGGGTCTCGGACGTCAGCCGGAGATCGACGAAGCGGACCGCCTCAGCCAGGGTCGAGAAGTCGGAAGTGACATCGAGCGTCTCAGGCCGGACGAGCTCGCCGGGCACGTGGGCCGGCCGCCGCCGAATGACCAGGTGAGCGTGCCCGAGCATGTCGGTCGTGACCCACGCGCGGAGCTCGCCGACCCGGAGGCAGATCGCCCCCTCGCCGACGGAGACCCAGGAGAGGGCGGAGAGGCCGGCAACCTCGGGGGCGGTCTTCGGCTGCCAGAAGAGGGAGATCTTCCGGTACTCGTTCGCGATCGTCTCGAGGTCGGCCAGCGTCTTCGCCTTCGAGAGCTCTTCGAAGGGAAGCCCCTCCTGGACGAGCTCCTTCACCCTGGCACGGGCCTTCGTCGCGGACTTGCCGGCGAGATCGAGTCCGGTCGGCAGCCCGAAGAGCGCGGCCGCGTTCGCGAGGGTGTGCTTCGAGGAGACGTCCACCAGGTCGATCACGAGGAGGTCGACCTTCCTGGCGAAGAGGCGAGTGCCCCTCCCAATCATTTGAGTATACAAAACGCGGCTTTTGGTCGGTCGCGCGAGAATTACCGCAGAAACAGAGGGCTCATCGTATCCCTCTGTTGCAATCCCCACATTGACAAATACACGCGGGCCGGGTTCTCGCATCCACGCGAAGGCCGCGGCGCGCTCGTCGTCCGGCGTCGTCCCGTCGACGTGCCGGGCATCGACCCCGGCCGCGAGGAAGGCCTCGGTCAGGTCCTTCGAGTGCTGCACATCGGCCGCGAAGACGATCCCCTTCCTGTCCGCCGCGTGGTCGAGGTACGCCTTCACGATCCGGCCGTTGCGGTCCGACGTGTTCACCGCCTCGGCCAGCTCGCCGACCCTGAAGTCCTCGCGGGTCGCCGTGACGCCGTCGAGGTTCACTCCGGTCGCCACGGCCAGAGCCCGGATGTCAACCAGGTAGCCGCGGTTGATCGCGTCGGGCAGCTCGAGGGAATAGACGACCTTCTCGTACACCTTCGAGAGGTCGGCTCCGTCCGCGCGGAAGGGTGTCGCCGTTACCCCGAGGAGGAGCGGGCCACCGAGCTTCCCCGCGCCGAAGTGCTCGATGACGGACTGGTAGGACTGGGCGCTGGAATGGTGCGCCTCGTCGATCACGACGGCGTCGAACAGGCCCGACGGGTACCGCGTGAGACGTCGGCTTCCCGCCCGCCCGATCGTCGCCACGGAGGCGCAGACGGCGTAGCCGGTGCCGGCGAAGAGCGCCCCGTCGAAGGCAGAGAGGGTGCCGACGTCGGCCCACCGGTCCGCCTGGTCCACCTGGACCGTCAGACCGGGGTTCCAGTGGCGCAGCTTGTCGGCGGCCTGGTCGAGCAGCTCCTCGCGGTGCGCGACGACGAGGAGACGCCGGAGGCCGATGGAAGGGAGGTTCGAGAAGACGCAGGTCTTGCCCGTCCCCGTCGGCAGGGAAACGAGCTGCCGGCGGCAGCCCGCGGCGAGGGCCTTCTCGACGGCCCCGAGAGCGCCCTCGCGGCCCTGGTAGTCGCGGAGGGTGAGGGTCACGCGCCGGCCGCTGTCCGCCTTTTTGTCCGTGTTGGGGTGCGAAACGGGCGCCTCACCCGTCCCTGCGATACCCTCTAAGTCACTGTGTTCACGTGGTCGACCATCGCACCCGGGGACATCAATGGCGGAAGCGTGTGGGAGTCGAAGGAACCCTCCGTCGGCTTTCAACGCGCCTTCTCCTGCGAGTCGTCCGTGTTCTGTCCGTCTTCGGGGTAGCCGGAGACCATCCGGAGCGCGTCCGCGATGTCAGCTGAGGTCACGATCGAGTAGCGGTCGAACGTCGACCGGGTCCGGTGCCCAGAGATCGACATGATCGTCCGCTCGGGAACGCCGGCATCCCGCAGGACCCGGATCGCCGAGCGCCGCAGGTCGTAGATCAGGAGCGAGGCCGGGAGCTTCGCCGCCTCCAGTGCCCTCGACCATTCGCCGTACCAGCCCTTGGAGACGCCGCCGTTACTGCGCGTCGCGGCCTTCCCGGCGTTGTGGAAGATGAACGGGCAGCCGAACGCCTTGCGGGCCTTGCGGCGGGCCAGGACGGCCTTGACGGTCCCGACGACGGGGAGGACTCGGGAGTGCCCGATCTTCGCCCCCGACGCCTCCAGGCGCACGACGCCGGCCTTCTGATCCCACGAGGTCCAGCGCAGGGACCCGATCTCGGCCGGACGCATCGCCGTCGCACCGAAGAACTCGAGGAAGTCGCGCAGGTCGGGGTCGACGACGGCCGCGAACAGCCGAGCCATCTCGTCCCGCGTCAGGAACCCGGTGCGGACGTTCTCCTGGCGGGCAGGAAGCGACCTGACGGCCGGCGTCCAGGCGATCCATCCGTCTGCGTGAGCCTGCCGGACGGATGCGCGCAGGAGCTCGAGCTCGCGGTTGATCGTCGCCACGGCAGCCTTCGCGCGCTTCCGGGCGGCGACGTACCTCGAGACGGTCTCCGTCGTTATCGTCGTGATCCGCTCATGGCCGATCTCCAGAATCAGCACCTTCGCGTGGCTCTGAAGAGGACGAATCGAGCGCAGGCCCCGGGACTCGGCCCCGACGAGGTACGCCTCGACGATCCTCTTCACGGTCATGCGCGATGCATCGGGGCCGGTGTAGGGACGGAAACCCTCCCGGTGCGCCAGGACCTCGCGGACGCGCTTGGCGAGGGTGCGCCGGGCCTCCTGCTCGGTCTTTCCCCCCGCCTCGCGCACCTCGCGGATCCGGCCGCGCACCGGGGCGTAGTAGGCAATCCACCAACGCGAGCCGCGCTTGAAGACACGCCCGTCGCCGTAGGGAGTCATCAGCTTGCCCTCCGGAGATACTTACGGAGACCGGCCCGTGAGAAGCGCAGGCGCCGGCCCTCGCGAACGGTGAACGGGTAGCGGTCGGCCTCGCGGTAGAGGGTCGCCGCTGAAATGCCCAGGAGGGGCGCCGCCTCCAGGGCGTTGATCAGGCCATCGTCCTCCTCGGGCTGCGCGAACAGAGCGCGGGCCATCGCCTCGAGGCGGGCGCAGTCGCCGACGATCTCGAGGAGCCGCGAGCGCGGCGCCTCGCGAATCGACTCTTCGAGCGAGCGGATGGCATCTTCGGTGGTCATGGAGCCTCCGTGTGCGCCGGGCACCAGTCGGTCCCGGGGCGGACGCGGTTCGTGTGAGCGACGCAGAGCCCGGCATCGCAGGTGCCACCGCCGGGCTTCGGGTGGTCGCAAAGAAGGGCCGCCTCGGTCCGGCGGCCGTCCTTCAGGCAGACGACGCAGAAGCGACGAGGCGCCGGCTTCCCACGACCGCGCGAGCAGACGATGGCGCGGACCTCGCCGTCGGCCGAAGTGAAGACGCGGCAGGTCACGGTTGCGCGTCCTCGATGTTCAAGTCGAAGAGGTGAAACACCAGACCGAGCGATTCGAGCTGGAAGGTGCCAACGAAGACGGACCCGGCGATCCCGCCAACCGGGTGGCCCGTGCCGGCGCACCTGAAGACACGCCGCGCTCTCGGTAGGGCGGGGTCCACGAAGGCCCACATGAAGGGCTCGCCTCTCTGCGCCGCGACCGAGAGCACCTTGGCTCCGCGCGGCATCTCCACGACGAACCTGTCCTCGATCTTGACGGGGAACTTCCAGATAGTCGTCACGGCCATCGTCCTCCGGTCACGCTCCGGAGTACGGCGTCCCGCTGCTCCTGCGTCAGTGCTGCATGCGCGCGGCGGGTCTCCTCGCGCTCGCACTCAGCGTGGACCAGCTCCGTCTCGGACCTGACCTCGCCGGGCCAGTAGACGCCGCCGCCCGTCCACAGAGCCATCTTGTCGGCGCCGGGCTCGCCGCAGAGACCACAGATGTCGGGGTTGAGCTCGGGGTCGCTCACCTCTTCCTCCGGTGCTCAGCCGCGTTCGGACACGTCGCAAAGTGGCAGGTGAAGCCGGACTCCGACGAGCCCTCGGCCCGCACGATCTTTGCGGCGAGCGGCGGGTGCGTCGTGTCGTCGAGTGCCCACTCACCGGCCGGCGTCGGCTTCGCATCGAACGGGCACTTCTTCCCGCTCGCCGTCTCGGCCCAGAGAATCGGTGCACCGCAGGACCGGCAGGCGGAGAGCTTCATGCCGCCGACCTCGCCGCGTACTGCTCGGCCGCCGTGACCGCGATCCAGCGGGCGTCGGCCTCGTCGGCGCCCTTCTTCACGGTCAACGAGAGGTCCCATCGTGCGTTCGCCGCGTCGACCATTTCGGGCTTGCCGGAGTTGCCCTTCCCCGTGGCCGTGCGCTTCACGTGCGCCCAGGGGATTGCGTAGTACGGGATGCCTGCCTCCTGGCAGATCCGCATCAGGTGTGCGGTGATCCCTCCGTAGACATGGGCCGCCGCCGTCCCCGCGTGCATCTGCACCTCCTCGAAGGCCACGAGCTGCACCCCCCGGAGCGCCTCGCGGAAGAAGCGCTCGAAGTGGACGTAGCGCATCCCGCCGCCCTCGAATCGCCGAGTGCTCAGGTCCCACGTCCCGGCGTGGACGACATCGCCGCCGTCCCAGATGGCGAACCCGCACGACGTGCCAGGGTCGATCGCGAGGATGCGCACGGTCAGCTCGCTACCGCCCGGAGCTCGGTCTTCGTCACGTCGCCCTTCTTTGCCTCCTCGAAGAGCGAGAAGTTCGGGTCCTTCGTCGTCGCCTCCTTCACGAAGGACATGATGTCGGCCTTGTAGCAGCCGTGGTTCCGGATGACCTCGTTGAACTCCTCGACGTCGTGCTTCCGGAGGCGCCACTTCCGCTCGCCGTGCCCGTCGTAGGCGAGCTCGCCGTTCGAGTCGAGCGCCTGGTCGAGGTGGCAGAGCTCGTGGTGGACGAGCGCAAGCCGCTGCTCGTCTTTCAACCTCCGCCAGAAGTCCTGGTTGAGGAGAACGATCGCGTCGAGCGAGTGAAGCTGGCGCTCGAGCTCCGAGCACTTCTTCATCCGCCCGAGGGTCACGACGCCGTCCTTGTCGGGCTTCTTTCCGACCAACCAGGCGGCCCCGATCCGGGCCGGGGAGAGGTCCTTCTTCCAACGCTTCAGCACCTCGGCGATGAACTTGAAGACGCTCTTCCCCTCGACGGTCTCCTTCGAGATCAGGTCGTAGGTCTTCTTCGGCTCGGACTTCATGCGGCGGCCTCTGGCCATGGCTTCTACTTCTCGGGCTCAGCGCCCGACGGGTGGGGTTGTGGTGTGGACGGTCGACGTGGTCTGCGCGAGGGGCGTGCTCCCCTTCTCGATGCACCACGGGCACAGGTGCCGGAGCGGGTTCTTCCCGGTCCGCCAGCCGCCCTCGGCGGCCCGCAGCTCGGCCTCGACAGGCATGAGCGAGCCGGCCGTCTCGACGCCGCAGGTGTCGCAGCGGATCAGGTAGAGCTTCGCGGGGACGGCGCGGAGGGACATCAGGCCTGCCCCCCCATCTCTGCGCGCGCCGCAGCGATAGCGCCGTTCAGTTCAGACATCCGCTCGTGTGAACCGCCTCGGTCGGGGTGGGCCTCGCGGGCAAGCTCGCGATACCGCAGCTCGACGGCGGCAAGCGTCGCCGCGCAGCCCTCGAAGCCGTTGAACCCGAGAGCAAGACGCCACGGTCGCGGTGCGACGACCGCCGCCGGCAGGGCGGCGAAGCCTCGGAAGGCGGCCTCGAGCATGTCGCCGCTCCCCCAACGCTCGATTCCGCGGAGGGCCCCGATGGTCTTCCCGAACGCGTAGAGGTTGTCGTGCGTCCGGTTCCACCGATCGCACGCCATGACGACCTTCTTGCCCTTCAGGTCGAAGTAGACGGCGACGCCCGGGTCCGTGACCGAGACGTTCGCGCGAGGGAGCCCGTCGTTTCGAAGCGGGACGTTCGTCGAGATGATCAGGTTCCTGCCGTTGAGCCGCCGGACCTCCTCCCGGAGGAAGTTGAGCGCCGCGCCGAATCCGGTCTCGAACCTCGAGCGCTGCATCCGGTAGCTCGGCGTCCTCGGCCGGCCCTCGGGCCAGTAGAGCGGGAAGGCCTCGACGGTAGTCGTGTTTGCCATCAGGCTGCGACCCCCTCTTCCGCCGCCGGCAGCGTCCGGACGGCCAGCTCCCCCGACCCGACCCGGCCGACGACGAACTGGAGGCCGGCGCTCGCCGCGGCCGCCTCGAAGGTCCGGTACGTCTCCTCGTCGAACCGCTCGAGGCCGTCGGCCACGATCAGCCCGACCTTCCCCGCGCGGAGCTTCGCCACCTGGAAAGCGACCTCGATCTGCCGGGCGGAGTTGATCCGCTCGAACGGCAGGCCGTCGACGAAGACGCCGCCCTCGCGGATCTCGAGGCCCTTGATCGGCAGCTTCTCGAGGAGCGAGCCCTTGAGGGCGTCGATCCGCTCGAGGGCCTCCGTCAGGCTCTTCGCGTCGGTCTCCGCCTTCTCGGCGTCTCGCTCGGCCGCGGCGAGGATCTCCCGCGTCTTCTCGGCGCGGGCGTGCTCCTTCGCGCGCTCCTCTGCGCGAGCGATCTCCTCGCTGAGGGCCTTCGCCGGCACGCCAAAGGCGGACTCGGCCGCATCGAACGCGACGAGCCTGCCCGCTGCGATCCTGTGGCACGCCGCCTTCTCCTCCTCGGCCCGTGCGTCCGCCTCCTCCCGCGCGCGCTCCTTCACCCGCTCGAGGGCCGAGTCGCGCTCGCGCTCGATCGTCCGGATGCGCTCGGCGGCGTCCGCTCGGATGGCGTCGAGCTCGGCCTGGGCGTTCGCCTTGATTGCTTCGACGGCGTCGGTCTTCGTCCTTGAGGCCGCCTTCTCGCACCGCGCCGCCTCGCCGTCGGCGGCGAATACCGCTTCGGCGCGGTTCTTATGGAGTTCCGCACGCTTTGCCCGAAGCTCGCCGAGGTCGTCGGCCGCGTTCGTCTCAGGCGGCAGCGTCTCCCGGAGCTGGGTCGCCATCGCCTTCTTGTCCCGGGCCGTCCGGTTCTGGCCCGTCCGTTCGTCGAAGAGCGCCTTTCTGACGGCCTCGAGGCGGTCGAGGCCCGATGCCCCGGCCGGCAGCTTCCCCACCGCCACGGGCCGCCCGGCGGCCTCGCGGATGGCCGTCTCGGGCACGTCGAGCGCCATGACGTCGGCGAGGTACTCGGCCCGCTTCTGGGCCGGGCAGTTGATCAGGGCCATCGGGTCGACGCCGAGCGAGTCGACGAGCGAATCGACGAGGGCCTGGCCCTTCGAGACACGGCCGGCCCCCGGGAGGGAGACCTTCAGCGGCGAGGCGTCCTTGCCGATCGTCTTCATGATCTCGGTCCCGTCCTCGAGGACGAGGCGGACCGATCCCTTTTCGGCGCCGGCGCGGAGGAGGGAGCCGTCGTGTCCGCCCCTGACGGCTGACCGAACGGCTTCGAGGGTGGACGTCTTGCCGGTCCCGTTCGCGCCGGAGATCACCGTGACGATGCCGGGCCGGAACTCGAGGTGCTCGATCCCGAGGACGTTGTCGATGGTGACGAGGGAGACCTTCATCGCTTCACCTCAACCCCAGATCGCCCGTCGTGTCTTCGGCGGGCGGCATTTCGGTTTCGTCGTCGTCCTCCCCCGGTTCGCGCTCTCGCTCGGGGACTTCCTCCGCGTCGATAACGGGGGCCTCGGCCGGCGCACTGGATGCCTGCGGCGCATCCGGGGCGGCGGCGAGCGCGGGGAGCGCCGGCTGCTCATCCTCGGGCTCGACGAGGGCGCGGATCCGCGCCTCGGTCAGCACGCCGCGGAACTTCTTCCCGGCCTGGATGTAGCCGGCGAGGAGGTCGAGGTTCTCCTGGCTCAGGTTCGGGATCAGCGAGACGACCGGGAAGACGGTCGGCTCGCCGGGCTTGTTGGACTTCACCTTCTCGATCCCGAGGTCGAAGGGGATGTTCTGTACGGTCCCTGCCATCTCCAGGACCTGGTCGAACGTGTCCCGGATCGCCGGGATGGAGCTCTTCGCGCCCAGCGTCCTGAACTGCCAGAGGCCGAAGACGGAGGGGATCTTCGGGAGGATGAAGGAGAGCGTCAGGGAGGCCTTCGGCTTCCCGTAGCGCTTCTCGACCTCCTCGAGCGAGGTCTGCCCGAAGACGTACTCCTTCTTGTTCGTCGACCAGCACCGCCACGTCTCACCGTCACCCTCGGCCAGGAGGCGGCCCTTGTCGTCTCGGACCTCGTAGCGCTCCGAGCAGACGTCCTCGACGCGGTTCGAGAAGAAGACGATCTGGATCCGGTTCGGCTTCGGGCCGTAGACCTGGTGGAAGACCTCGGCGTACTTCCCGGCGGCGCGGAACCAGTCGATCGAGGTGGGGAACTCCTTCCCTGTCTTCTGGCTGATTGCTTTCAGGCCGATCTTGATTCGCCCGAGAAGCGGGAGCTTGACGCCCGTGCCGATCTCGGGCTCCAGGCGCTTCACGATTCGTCCGACTGCCACGGTGTCCTCCTTCAGGCGGCCCGGCGCATCTCGTGCACCTGGGCGAGGTGGAGCTCGAGCGGCTTGGCTTCCCAGCAGGAGGCCGGATCCTGGTCGAGAGAGACCGTGCCGCCGATGGAGATGCGCGTCCGGGTCTTGTCGGCCTCGCGCGCGCGGAACTGCTCGAGCAGGTTCGGGAAGATGTTCGCGAGGGGGGCGTCCGTGACGTCGCTGAACCGGTAGAGGCCCTTGCTCTTCTCGTTCCAGTCCTTCGCTCCGTAGAGGCAGACGCGCGTTACGGGCGACTCGGGGAACTCCTCGTTCCAGAGCGCGGCGTAGGCGTGGCACTGGATCTCGCTCTCCTCGTAGAACGACGTCCGGTTCGACTTCCAGTCGACGTAACAGAGCTCGCGGGTGTAGGTCTTCTTCTTCCCGGGGCCGTTCCCCTGCTCCACGTCGAGCCAGGCGAAGAGGTCGCCGCAGCCCGCGTAGCCCATCGCGTCCGACGCGAGCGGGACCTCGATCCCGACGACTTTCGCGTTCTTCTCGCGGAGGAATGAGGCGAAGCCGACGAGGTCCTCGGCGAGGTCGCGGGCCCAACCGCCGGTGTCGCAGGGCAGGTGCCGCTCCTCGGCGTAGGACGCGACGACGCCCGGGAGCGCGTCGAGGTCGATCTGGCGGGCGATGACGAGCCGCTCGAAGAGCCGGTGCATCAGCGTGCCGTAGGCGGCCCGCTCGTCGCGGCGCCGCTCGGCGGCAGCCATCCCGAGCTCGGCGTACCAGGTCAAGAGGAAGTAGGGCATCGGCGTCGTCCGACGGATGACCGTCGTCACGCTCGGGTAGAGATTGGCGACTGCCTCACCGTCCGCGCCGGTGCCGAGGGTGTAGTAGTAGCGGAGGCCGGCCTCGTCGTAGCGGTAGAGGCGGCGAGGGGCCTCGCGGATGGCGTCGGCGTCGAAGAAGGACGCGGCGACCTCGCGGTCGATCGTCTCGGGCATGGGAACTCCTAAGCGGCGCGGGGGCCGCGATCGTTCGGGGTCTTGAACTTGACGACGGCGCCCCACGGAGCGCGCAACTCGTCGGGGAGCGGACCGCCGGGTGAGCCGTCGAGGAGGGAGGACTCGGAGGGGGGCTTCGCGCCGGGGAAGAGCGAATTCGTCAGGTCCTGGCCGGGTGTCGGGGTCCAAAGGAGACCGCCCGGCTCGTATTGCCGCGCAGCCTCCTCGGCCCGCGCCCGGTACGCTCGGCGGTCGTCCTCCCAGCGGAGCAGCGCATTGCGGCCTGTGCGCCAGTCGAGGTAGGCGCGGCGCCAGCAGTAGGTTGCGAAGAAGATCACGACAGCGACCGCGAGGAGGACCTGCACCCAGCCGTTACGGGCGATCTCGCGGAGGCCGGCACGGGTCTCTTCCGTGCCCGCGAGGTAGACGATGCCGAGCTCGACAGAGAAGAGGACGGCGAAAAAGACGACGCGACTCACGAGCGGATCCTCCGAAGCGCCAGGCCGACGAGGAGGACGGCGAAGAGGAGTCCGCCCCACTCGGTCAGCGTCGGGATGGAGCTCTGGGCGGGGCCGGACGGCGACGCGCAGACCACCTCCCACTGCGAGGTATTCGGGATCGGCAGAAGGCAGCACCCCTCGACAGGGACGCCGACCTCGCAGGGGGGGATGGCGGGCGCACGGGTGGCGGCGGGGTTCATGACTTCTCTCCTTCGGCGAGAAGACGCGCGAGGCGCTCCCGCGAGCACTCCGAGAGGAGGACCGCGATTGCGTGCGCGTATTCCGGGCGCTTGCACGTCGCCCAGGGGTCGCCCTGCACCGGCACGACCTCGAAGCCGCGGCGAGCCGGGAGGGCGCGGAAGGTGGGGGCGTGGAGTTCAGGGAGGGTGCTCATGCCTATCCCTCGGCCTTCGCGATGGCCGCGAGGATTGCGTTCGGGTCGCCCCCGCGGATCTGTTTCCCGAATCCGCCGCAGAAATAGCAGGCGTCGCCGGGCGAGCGGGGATCGTCCTCGCCGGTCCCGTCGCAGGCCTCGCACTCGACGATCTCGAAGTCCCGCAGCGCCGAGAGGAGGTCTTCGGATGCGATGAGACGGTCCGCGTCGGCCTTGTCGTGGACGATCCCTACCCGGCGGCCGACGCCGTCGATGTCGCGGACGAGCTCCCAGCGGTCGCCGAAGCGACAGGCACGAAGAGCGCTCACGACGCGACCTCGAACCCGCCCGGCACGGCGATGAACTTCCGCAGGATCTCCCCGCGCCCGTCCTCGCCGCGCCGTACCGTCAGCTCCGATGCGGCGAAGGCGTGCCCGTGCTTGCAGCAGCCGCACGGTTCGGGGTTGACGATGCCACCCTCGGTCTCCGCGTTGACCACGCGGAGGCGCGGGGCTACTCTGTTCGTGTTCACCGTTGGTCTCCCTTTCCGGCCCCCGTTACAGCGGGGGCCCTCGTGTCTTTCGGCGGACGCTCCACGTGGTAGCGCTTGATCAGCCGGCGCGCTCGGCGAGAGAGCGCCGCAGCGGCGATGGCGAGCTTCTGGAGCTCGATGAGAACGACTTCCTCGCTCATCGCCCGACTCCCGCCAGCCGCCCGAAGAGCGCCAGCGTCGCCGTATCCCTCGGCTCATCCGCCGCGGCGACACCGAGCCCGAGCGCGGCCAGCAGCACGTCGATCCGGGTCCGTGTCTCCGTGAGCGCTGCGGCCACCTGAGAGGCTTCGGCGGGGGTCACGACCCCGTCGGCCAGCCCCTCACCGAGACGCTCCTGAACGGCCGCCACGGCCGCGAGTAGCGATCCGTTGACGGCGAGCAGCCCCGAGGCGTCGCGCGTCTCGTCGGGCCGCGGTATCGCGGCCAGCCCAATCAACCTGAGGAGGTCGTCGGCAAGGTCACGCCGGAACTCGAGACGGATTTCGCGGAGCCCCTCAACGGCCAGGACGAGCGGCGGGCGGACGTGGCGGCACTGGAAGGCGTCGTCCATCGTCGACTTCGGGATGCCGGTCCGTGTCTGGATGTCCTCGCGACAGCCCGTCGGCAGTGCCTTGACGAGCCGCCGGAACCACGCGTCGACATGCTCCGACTCGGCGGCGAACTCTCGGAGTGACGCCGTCGCGGCGCCGGGGCATCTTGCCGTCATATGGCTAGACCGCTTCCCTCGTCCCGCTCCCCGCCATCCTCTTGCGCTCTAGCCTCTCCTTCCGGCAGGCACGGCACACTCGGTCCTTGCCATTTGGCGACACGTTCGCTCCGGTCATCGGATGCCCCTTCCGACAGAAATCGTGCGGCTTGCAAACGTTGTTGAAGGGGAGGCCTCGTACGAGGTTCTCCTTGAACGTCACCGCCTCGAGATGAGCGGGATTGACGCACCTGCGGTTCCGGCAGGTGTGGTCTGGTTCCAAGCCGCGCGGAAGCCTTCCTTTGTAGATCTCGTAGGAGATGCGATGGGCAGGATATCCACGCTTGCCAACCTTGAATTGGCCGTATCCAGAGGTGATCGTGCCCTTCCAGTTCCAGCACCTGTCGTCGCCGTCCATCTCGAAGGAGCCGAGGAACCGGAGCTCCCACTTGTGGAACGTCTCGAACGGAATTGGCCTGGGGTTCGCCCGCGAGTACCGTTCCTTCGGTTCGTCGAGCTCCGAAGGAACGCGCTCAAGCACAGAAGCGGCCTCCACTACGGCGTCGTTCATGCGGCCACCGTCTCGCCCGGGGACAAGCGCCCCGGCCCCTCACACGAGCCGGGGCGCATCCCCAGGGATACACAGTGCTGGGCCGGGGTTACGGCCCCCTCCGCTATCGCTACTTCACAGGGCACCTCCGTTCTGGTGGGTGATGTGGTGGCTCGTGGTCTGGACTCGGGCCTCGTCCCGAGAGTGAAACGGATCTCGGCATGCGCGAAATACGGATCGGCGGCGGGGCGCTCGATCCTCGCGATGACCTCGATGCCCGGGAACTGCCGGACCCTGTCCCGCAGCCAGAGCACCCAGGACTCCCGCCGGGGTTTCATGATCCCCGCGGTGAACGTCCCGTCGCGGTGCGCGGTGACGGCGATCCCCTCGGCCTGGAGTCGCGCGCGGATGGTGGCGGCGTCCACGTCAGGCCACCCGCTTCCGGAGGTTGGACCGCGCCCTGGCGAGCCTCATCGCGGCGTTGTAGTGCCGGTTCGCGACCTCTCCGAGCCGGTCCTGCTCGGCCCTCAGCCGCTTGATCTCCTCGTCGATCTCCTCGGTACGCGCCTGCGCGTCGTAGCGGGCGGAGTCGTGACGGTCGAGCGCGACGCCCAGCGAGTAGTCATCCCAGCGGCCGGCGATAGTGCTCATGGCTCAGGCCGCCCCGCCCCGGGTCGTCCGCTGGCGGCGGAGCCACTCCTCGCGGTGCTCCGCATGGCGACGGCGGTTCTCCTGGCGCGCGGCCTCGACGAGGGGGTTCATTGCCTCGAGGGCCACCGATGCGCTGCCCGCCCGCATGTAGGCGGCGGCCACGTCGTCAGACGTCGGGCCGTGGGTCGCCTTGGCCGCGGCCTCGAGCTGGGCCGCGTAGCGGTAGAGGGCGCCCTGGGCCTCGAGGGCGACCGAGAGCGGGAGGGTAACGGTCGGCGCCTCGGGCACGGGCGGTGTGCTGAAGACGCGCGGGGCGGGAGGCGGCACGGGGGCGAGGCTCGCGTCGAGGGCGTCGAGCTGGGCAGCGAGGGAGGAGCGGAGGGCCGGCGAGAGGGCGGACACGGTCAGGCCGCCTTGGAGCTGCCGACGAGATCGTTCAGGGTGAGGCCACGGCGTCGGCCGGTGCGCTCGCGGAGAACGCGGAGAATTGACTCGACTTCGGGAAGGCTAAGGTCCCGCTTCGTCTCACCGTTCAAGAGACGAGAGACAGCGCTCTCCGAAAGACCGGTCGCCACGGCGATGTCCTTCTGGAGGAGCCCGTTGTCCCTTGCCAGCGTCAGGATCTTTTCGGTGGTTGCGCCCATGCAAGAAAGATAGGCCGGTTGTAGCGCTAATGCAAGAACTATTTTGCAAGGACGCAAGAATCCGGGGATACCCTTCTCGTGCAATGGCTTCCGCCCGGAGCTGGTCCGAGATCGCTGCCCTCCTGCAACCGCTCGCGAAGGCCGAACGGGGGAGTCAGAAGCGGGCTTCTCTTCGCACAGGGGCGGACGAATACGAGATCAGCCGTTTCCTCTCGGGCAAGGCGATCCCGGACCCGGTGATCGGAGCGCAGCTCGTCCAGATGTTCGGGCTTGATTTCGGTGAAGTCTCGGGGCTTGGACCTCTCGGCTCGGTTCAGCCGGTCGTGGCCCACACCCCCGAAGGCGGCGGCCGGGAGCTCCACGGAATCGGCGCTCCTCTCGTCGCTGAGGACGTGGCGGCCGGCGAGGGTTCTCTCCCGTCAGTTCCCGACGAGAAGGTGTACTTCTTCCACGAATCGTTCCTGCGGCGCGTGGGGGGCGCGGGGAGCCCGAAGGACCGATGGGCCTGCGTCCGCCTCGGCTCCGACCGCGTCGCGTCGTCCATGAGCCCCACGATCCCGCCAAAGGCCGTTCTCCTCGTCGACCGTCGCGCGGACCGACTTCACCCCCGAGACCGGACCATCTGGCTCGTGGACGATCCCGAGGACGGACTCTGTGTGAAGCGGGTCACCCTGCGGCACGGCATCCTGATCCTCGAGAGCGACAACCCGGAGGCGCGCTTCGCGCCGCGGCACGTTCTTCTCGCTGACCGGCCAGTGCAGAACGTCGTCAAGGCGAAGGTGGTGTGGTGGGGCGTCGAGGCGGCGCACCACGGAGGATAGTGGGAGACGGCGGCCGGTGCGGCCATCGGAGGAAGTCCATGAAGAAGCTCGTCGTGGTCGTGGCAGCGGCCCTCGCCTTCGCTTGCGGCGGCCAGCCGAAGGCCACAGAACCGACCCCCGACCAGCTCGTCGAGCAGGCCATGGGGGCGCCGAACGCGCGCATCCTCGAAGGCGTCCTCGCCAAGATCCCGCCCGAGACGCCGGGTCGCGATAAGGCATACGCGCGAATCAAGGAGCTGAGGGCCACGGAGGAGGCGGCCGCGAAGGCTGCTGCCGAGGCCGAAGCCGCCGCTCTTCCCGGGAAACTCGCCGTGGGGCGGGTAAGGGCCGCTGAGCATCTGGATCGCACGTTCGATGCTTCGCTTCTGAAGAACCTGGCCATCCGATTTCGGGCTCGTGGACCAGGCTGCGACGTGCTCCACGTCGAGAGCGATGTGTCCAACCTCTACCCCGAGATGATGGACGCGCTTGGGAACGGAACAGTCCTCTACGGCAAGGTCCTCCCTGGCGGCGTGGACCGGTTCGCCGCGGACAAGGGGTTCCGTGTTGTCCTCTACACGAATCGCTTCAACTCCGTGTGGCGCACCACCGATGAGAAGGAGGCGACGCCGAAAGCACTCAGGAAGCTGCAGGTCTGCGATGAGGCGAGCGCCGCGAGGGTGACGACCACCCTCTCCCCCGCCGCGCGCCCAACGCCCACCCGGGTTCCGTTCCGGAACCTCTCCTGGGCAACCGCTACGCCGGGGACCGACATCTTCAACTCCTCGTACCGACTCGAGGCGACCATCGTCTCGGCCGACAAGGCGGCAGGGACGATCGTCGTGAAGTACGTGCGGACCGGCGAAGTGGAACCGAAGCTGCTGGCGCACGTCGCTTCGTCCTGGTACGTCAGGAAGTGACCCCCGCCCCCGCCCCCGCGCCTCAGAAGCCCCCGGAGTAGACTTGCCGCGATGGTGCTCCCCGTCCTCCTCAGCCCCGGCGAAGACGGCTACGTGGTGGCTTCCTGCCCCGCGCTGCCCGGTTGTCTTTCCCAGGGCCGCACGAAGGAGGAGGCCCTCGCCAACATCCGGGAGGCCATCGCTCTCTACCTCGAGGTGGATCCGGACTCCGCTCCGGCCTCCTCTGACGGCTGGGAGCTTCAGACCATCTCGGTCTGATGGCCCGGCTTCCGGTCGTCTCTGGAGCCGAATGTGTCGCTGCGCTCCGCAGGATCGGCTACGAGGTGATGAGGACGAAAGGAAGCCACGCCTTCATGGCCTGCGTCTGGCGCGGGAGCCATCCCCGCCTGACGGGCGTCGGCCGCTCGCCCGTCGTCGTCCCGCTGCACGACGAGCTGGACCGTGGGACGCTGCGGTCGATCATCCGGATCCTGGATCTCACCGTCGACGAGTTCCTCGAGATCCTGCGAGGAGACTTCTGAGCCCGCCCCTCCCGTGTGACCGGGACCGGCCTACGGTGAACGAAACGCCCACTCCCGTGAACGGCGGAGCCTCCCCGGTGAACACGGAGGGCGGGTTTCCGCCTTCCCCGGCTGCTCTATTACCGGCCGCTCTATTACCAGCCGAGGAAGCCGGACCTGTCGCCTTACCGCCATGCGTGCATTTCCTGTTTCGGGACCTGGGATGAGGTGCAAGGAGTAGCCTTCCCCCGTGCCCACCGGCCTCCCGCCCTCCCCCTACGACCTCCACAACCGCCTCCAGCGGGCCGAGGCCGGGCTCCGGGCGACAGAGAAGGCCCTCGCCGCGCTCTTCAAGCGCCTCAACGTCAACCGCCCCCGTGACCCCGAGCTCGACGCCGTCCTCGAGGCCCTGGCGGCGATCCTCCACGGCCTCGAGCACGCGCGGGGGGACCGGTCGGGCGAGCTTGAACCTGTGCCCGTCCCCTACACGATGGGCCTCAGCGTCGTCGAAGAGCGCCCCGAGAATGACCCGTTCGGGGAGCCGACGGCGGTCCGGGTCTACACGCGCGACGCGGGCGAGAAGAAGAAGCGGCTCAGCGCCATTCTCCGGAAGCCAACAGGAATGCCAGACGCCTGACGATTACTCGGCCTGCCACGTGAACTGAGAGATCTCGACCAGGCCACCGACGCTCGGGGAGGTTGCGAGCCCCTCCACGATGACGCCGATGCTCGTGGGCTGGACCGTCGTGCAGGCGGTCAAGAGCGTTGCGCAGACCGTCAGCTGGTTACCCGTTGCGCGCGGGGTGAGGTTCCAGTCCTTCCCGTTCGGCGATGCCGCCCACGTCGTTGCGTAATTCGCCCCCTCGGCCCTTGACGTGGCCTGTATGTAGGCGGGCCAGCCGAGTACCGGGAAGTTCTGTGCCTGGTCCTCGTTCACGTTCGTCCACGCGGCCGCCGTCGTCCGCCGCCACGAATCGAACAGGAACGCCTGCGTCGCCGACACAGCCGTGCTGGAGAAGTGCCCGGTCGCCACTGCGTCGCTCGCCACCGTCCCGATGGAATTCCACGCGGCCCACCCGAAATAGTAAGCCCCGCCGGTGGTGGCCCCGGGGAACCCCCGCTCAAACCGATCGACCCGCCAGCGTGCGCGCCACGTAGGGCTACCGGCGCCGAACACGTAGCCTGCCCGTGCTCCGCTGGTGCCCGTCGTCGGGGTCACGAGGTTGTTGTGGTAGCACAGGATGGACGTGCCCGTGGAGCCGCACCCGCCCCGCGTCCGGTCGTTCGTATAGCCGGTCCAGCCCGTCGGGAGCGCGGAGGAGAAGTCCTTGTCCGGCGCCGTCGTAGTGGCGAAACTCCCGTCCGCCACCGTTACGTTGTAGGTGCCGGTGGTCACGTCGTCGATGGCGGCGATCCAGAACAGGGGCGTCGTCGTGCCGACCTTGGAACAGTAGACCTCTTTCCCAACCCAGCCCGTTCCGCTCGCGGTGAACGTGAGGGCGAGCGTCTGCTGTCCGGCGGAAGCGGTCAGCGTGCTGGTCGCCGTGCCCGGAAGGGTTCTCCCGCCGATGGAGTTGTACGCCACCACTGCGCAGACGTGCGTCCCGACCGTCACCGCTCCCCCGGCGGTGACCGAGCCGGAAGCAGCGGGAGCGGCGCCGATGGGCGAGTTGGGGTAGCCCGCGATGTCGGTGCTGTGGTTCGCCGTGACGGGCCGGTTACTGGCGTCGAGGTAATACCACTGCGTCAGCGTGGCGTCGTAGATGACTGCGCGCCGCAGGCTGGATGCCCAGACGATCATCCCGTCGGTCGGGCTCGCCGGAAGCGACGTGAGGTCAGCCTGCGTGATGGCCGCGCCGGTCGGACTGATCTCCCAGGCCGTGCCGTTGTAGCTCTTGAGGACCGCCGGGGTCACCGACGTGTCGAGCCACGGCTGCCCCGTGACCGGAGAGGCGGGGGCCGTCGTCCCACGATACACGCCGATGGCGAGGGCGTTCGCGGTGTCGGCGACGAGGCCCGCGTTCGCCTTTTTCTTGATCTGGCTGGCGCCGACGGACTGGCCGAGCGCGGCAGGGGCGAAGAGGAGGGCGAGGACGAGGGCGACGAGCTTCTTCATGGTTTCCTCAGTAGAGGTAGGAGATCCAGACATCGTCATCGGCCGCGAGGCCCGTGACAAACGACAGGGTCGTGCTGCTTACGATGCTCCACGCGGTCGGCTTCTGGATGACAGCGACCGCCACGAGCAGGACGCTGTACGGAGCGTGCGTGAGGGTGAAGTCGGTTTGCCCGGCCGTCGCCACGAAGCCCTCGCCGAAGGGCGTGAGGCCTGTTGGCGCTGTCGTCCAGTAGCCGACCTGCACCTCGACACCGGCGTCGAGCCCGGTGCCGAACGTGATCGTGGCAGTCACGAGGGTCCAGTCGGCCGCCCGCGCGGTGACGCCGTCCCGCGTGACGTAGACGACGCCGCTGGCGAGCGGGGCGGACGCCAGGACAAAAGCGGTCTGAGACGCGGTGGCGACGAAGGAGTCCGTCGCGAGGACCGGGGACGCGCCGCCGCCGCCCGACGGGGGCGTGACGGTGACGACCCCTGCTCCGTCGTCGGCCACGGTCGTTCCGGCCGCGAACTTGATCGTGACCACGTTGGCGACAGACGGCGCCCCGTCCGCTTCCTCTACCGTGAGCGCACCTCCGCCGAGGAGGGAGGTGCCGCTGTAGAGGAGGTCCGTGCCTGTGTCTACGAGCTTGGAGTCGACCAGTCGCCCGTCGCCGGTCGCGTTGACCTTGGGGATCGTGTTCACCGTCAGGTCGCCGACGTGGTAGACGGGCTCGTTGAGGTTCGAGGAGCTGGAAGAGTAGGCGACCGCCGCCTGGTCGAAGGTGGACGCGGCGCCGAGGAGGCCCGCGAGGCTCTCCAGCCGGATCATGAGCCTCATGGCGTGCCAACCGCCAATGATCGCGCCCCCATCGAAGAAGTCTCCCGACGTCGTGTTGTCGAAAGCCGCGATGAGCGACTCGATGACGGCCCACGCCCTGTCCGCATTGGCCTGCGCCTCGTTCCCTCCGACCGGGAGGAGGAACTCGTTGCGCACCATCTCCTCCGAATCCCACGTGAGGGTCGTGGGGTCGCCGGTCGGTGTAATGGAGACCGTCAGACCGCAGCCCGACCCGGGAGCGGCTACCTCAACCGTCGCGAAGGTGGTTTGAGGCCAATAGCCAGAACCCACCGAGAGGACGGTCACCGTCAGGATCGCGCCGGTTGCGCTCACTGTGGCGACCTTCGCGGTCGCGCTCGTGCCCTCACCGTGGATCTCGACGATGTCGTCGACTCCGTAGTTCACGCCGCCTGCACTAACGCTGACGTAGGCAATCGTGCCCGGCGTGTTCTGCCCCAGGATGGCGCAGCGGAGCCGGACCTGTTTCGACCACGTGAAGGTAGGGAAGTCGTAGATGACGCCGGGCCGCCAGAGCGTGTGTGTGGTGCTCCCTTCGACCGTAACGTCCACCCTGGGCTGGTAGGTCGCGTTCGCCAGGGCCGGCGGCGTGTCGAAGAAGCCGCCCCCCGGCAGCGCCCCGCTATCCGACGCGTCCGGAGTCCACGTCGTCGCGTCGTAACGCCGTGCCGTGATCCGAACTCGGTCCGCGTCGTAGCTCGTGCGCGTCACGATGTGCTCGACGGCCGAGAGCCCGAGGGACGAGAGCGTGACCGGGACGCGCGATCCCTCAACGAGGTCGAGCCGCTCGGTTGTCAGCTCGCACTCGAACTCCTGCTCCGACCAGACCTCGTGCGCGATGCGCCAGAGGGCGCGCTGCGCCATAGCTTCGGACTGGAATCCGTGGAGCTTGTAGACCTGCCCGTCCCGGATCGCCGCGCCCGCGTCGACTTCTGGGTGCCGGACCTCCACCGTCCGGATGGCCCAGCTCGAGGCTGGGTCGATCCACTCGGCGCGGAAGCGGTTCGGGCGATCGGCGAGCCCCGCCCCCGAGCCGTAGGACCAGCGGGGCACGGACCCCTTCACGATGTGGTCGTCCGTGATCGCCGCGGCCACTGCTGTGGTCGGCGCCGAATAGTCGAGGCGGTAGAGCCCACCCTCCTCGCGCCAGCGGAGCCCGACGTGCAGCTCGATCGTCTTCAGCCACTGGTCGGCAGTTTCCGCCGCCTGGAGGTAGAGATTCAGCTCGTACCGTTTCGCTCCGTCGACCAGCTCGTCGAAGTGGTTCGCGGCCGCGGTGACGCTCGTCCAGTCGACGAGCGAGGGCGGCACCTTCGGCCAGTCGCAGCCGAACTGAGGGAAGACGCGGAGGTCGAGGTAGGCGAGCGCCGGGTTTGTGGTGTAGGCGCACTTCGCTGCATCAGGATAGGAGCCGGCTCCCCACGCCCCGAGCCGCGGGTCATAGGGTGTCCGCCCTCGTGCGATGCACCGCGGGTACCACGGTTTAGTGGCCTTCGTGACGATGCTGGCCATGGCCAGGCCGATGCTCCATGAGGGCGTCCCGGCCGTCGGCGAGAGGCTCCCGAGCGTCGTTACGATGCTCTGGAAGTCCGACGTCGTCGCCCCGTACCAGCTCTCTATCGCGTCGATCGGCCCCTCGGAGATGACGGCGTCGTAACTGCCGCGCGTGACACCGGCCGACGTGAGGGCCTTGGCTTTCGCCAGGTCCGGCGAGATCAGACACCGCCCGTAGAGGATGGGGATGCGGTGACCAGCCCCAACGAGGGTATCTGCATGCAGCCCGGCACCGCTCTGCACTGTGCGGTCACCGCCCGGTGTCGTCGGGCTCGGTCCGCCCGGGAGGGGCGGAGGGGTCCAGCCCGGATAGTGGCGCGGTTCGACGGGGAGCTCGGGCTCACCGCCGACGGTCGGGACGACACGGCCCGGGCGGATCGTGTCTCCGAAGTGGGTCCGGCGATCCGTCATTCCTCGTCCACTTCGATGAGCCGCAGCGCGAACGCATAGAGCCCGTTGTCGTCCGCCTCGAGCTCGAGGAGGTCACTCTCGAAGCGGCAGGCCCATGCCCGCTGCCCGACGAAGGCGCAGGTGATCGTCTTCCCCGCCGCCGGAGGCCCTGTGAACGTGACCTTTGCCCGCCCGTTCGCACCGTCGCTCGTCACCGTGAACCCCGTCGACTGGAGGACGCCGTCGAGGTAGATCGAGATGCTCGTCGCCGCCGCGGCACAGGGGAGATTCCAGACCGTCCGTGTTCCGTCCGTCGTTCCCTTCGGCACGTAGACCCGCGTGTGGACGAAGGCGGCATCGAAGTCGAACGCGACGAAGGCGAGGCCGGCACCGAAGGTTTGCCGGTGGAAGTCCGCGATTCCCTCCGCGATCGTCTTCGCGTCCTCGCGCCGGCCCCACCGCGCGACGAGGGTCTCCTGCGCCGTCGCCCACTGGATCCGGCGCTTCTCGTTTCGGCCCGACTCGGTAGCCGTGACGACCGTCGAGAACCCGATGCCACGGACCGCCCCGACCTGAGGGCCGTTGGGCGAGTTGAAGGGGAACGTCAAGAGTGCCACTTAGACAGCCCTCCTGCGAAGCGTTAAGGTCTTCTCGATAAGATTCGCGCCTTGCCACCATCGCCAGGTGATCGACACCTCCTCGCCCGGGAGCTCACGGCAGCCGCCGAAGCGGGCCTGGTTCGCGAAGACGCCGCAGGCCGTCCATGTCCTCGCGCAGCCGGCCGCGGCCGCTGCGGCGCCGCACTGCGGGCCTCCAGCGACCCGGTACGTGCAGAGGGCGCCCCCGTACTCACGGAAGGGCAGGCGCCCGAGCGTCCCGTCGGAGAGCGGTGCGAGCGTTAGGCGGGCCTCTTGCGTCGTCACCTCGGCCGACTCGAGGAGGAACGTCGCGACGGTTCGCACGGCCGCGGGCGTCGCGGAAACCGGCGGAACGGCGAACCAGGCCTCGTAGAGCACGACCTCGGGGTGCCTCTCGTCCTCAGCGAGTGCCGCGAGCAGCGTCGGCCAGTAGTCGTCCCCAGCCCCGATCGAGAGGCCGCCGGACGACGAGGCGACGTCGGAGGAGTCCGCCGAGACTCCATCGACCTTGAGCGGGGCCGGCGCGAAGGTGTCCCCGCCGTAGACGATCGGCTGGACGTGGTCCGTCAACCGCTGGATCACAGGGAAGCGGATCTCGACGAGCCAGCATGTTGCCGTGACTCGGTCCGTCCGGTGGGCCTCGACGTAGGCGTCGAGCGGCATCAGGCCACCCTCGGCGTCAGCGCCTTGGAGTAGCGCCGCAGGAGAGGGACAACCTCTCGTGCGGAGACCCTGTATTGCGGCGCCGCCTGAACGGCCTTCGCGGCCGGAGCCGGAGCGCCACCGCCCCCGGCGTTCGCCAGGCGGTCGAGGTTTGCGACGGCCCGATCGACGGCGCCCGAGAAGACGTCCAGCCGGGCCGAGGCCCGGTCCGTCGATGCCGTGAGGCCGACCTCTGGCGCTGTGAGGGCCGTGGCGGCATCCCCCGTCGCCCCGGTGAAGATGCCGGCCGCCCCCTCCATGGCCTCCCTGAGGGGCGCCAGGGCGTCGAGAGCCTCCGTCCCGAGCCTCTCGATCTGCTCCCGGACGATCCGGTCGAGCTCGCCGAGGGTGAACGAGAGCTGCCCGATGACGGTCGCGGCGTCCGTGACGTTCGTCGAGATCATCCCGACCGAGCCGCTCATCGTCTTCCGGAGCTCTTCCGCGTACGCCTCAGCCTGCGACCGGAGGAGGTCCAGGGAGTCCTGTGCGAGCCCGCGGGCACGTTCGAGCTGCTCCTGCGCCCAGGCGATCGCCTCCTGCCGCTTCGCGTCGTCCTGCCCGAAGGTGCCGACGTAGCGGCTCGTGAGGCTCTGGATCTCCGAGGCGATGGCCTGAATCTCGGAGGGCGCTGTCGCGATCTTGAGCTGCTCCTGGAGGTCGTGGATCCGCTGAGTGATCGCCGACGCCTGGCCCTTGGGGTCCAGCTCTCCGACTCCCAGCTCCCAGATCTGAGAGTCGAACGACTTATTGATCGAGGCCGAGACGGAAGCGATCTCAGCGAAGAGGCTCCGCAGCTTCCCGGCCATCTCCTCGGCGGAGCCCGCCGTGGACTCCATGGCCGCGATCTGCTCGAGACCGGTGAGGTGGGCCGCCGCGCCGACCTTCTGCTGGATGTCGACGAGGTCCTGGCCCATGGCCGCGATGGGGTTCGTCTTCTCGAGCTGGTCGAAGGCGACGTCCTTCCCGATGTCCCAGAGGCTCCCGGTCAGCGTCGTGATCCGCTCGATGAGGGCCTTCCCGCGGGTGACCCGCTCGGCCATGACGTTGAACATCCGCTCGATCGCCGCGGCTGCTTCGTTCGCCACCTTCTCGATCTCGCCGGGCGTCTTCCCCTGGAGGAGCTTTCCCCAGACCCCCGTGACGTTGCTCCAGTCAGCCGCGGTGCCCTCGGCCTCGGAGCGCGGGTTGAGGAAGTCGCGCATCTTCCCGCGCATGCCCTGGAGGCCGGCGGAGAGCTGGTCGGCGAGCGTCTTGAGCTTCGCCATGTAGTCGAGGACCGAGTCCCAGAGGGACGACGAGAAGCCCTCGGCTTCCTTCATCTTCTCGAGCTGCGTGTCGCCGGAGTAGGTGTCGATGACGTCGAAGAGGTCGGCGATGTCCTGCGCGGTCGAGGCGATCCCGGCGGCCGGCGAGGTGCCAGCCTGCTTGTCGAAGCCAGCCCACACCTCCGAGACGGTCTGGCCCATCGCCGTCCCGAGGCGCTGGAACTCGACGAGGACGCCGACGAGGCCCTCGATGTAGGCGAGGAGCTTCTCTGGGTCCTCCGTGCTGATCTTCGCGGCCAGCTCGCCGATGCGCTCGGCTGTGACGCCGAGGTCGCGGAGCATCGTCGGGATCGGGGCGTCGGGATCGAAGAGGTTCCGCGTGACGTCCATCTGTGGAGCGGACCAATTGATCCCGGGGATACCGCCCGCGGCATCGCGGTTGAAGGCCGGCAGGTAGCCGGTCTGACCGAAGGCTGCCGAGAGGGAGAGCCGCGGGAGGAGCTTCTGCAGGAAGATCTCCGTGTCCTTCTGAATGTCGGCTTCGGAGCCCGCGGCAATGTCGACGGTCGCGCCCGAGAGCGCGTCGCGGAGGGTCTTCTGGTAGTCGGCGAAAAGCTCGGCCGCCTTGTCTTTTGCCCCAACCCGGAACATGTCGAAGAGCCGGGTTGCCTGCGACTCGAAGACGTCGCGCATGTCCTGCCCGAGCTGCGATGGCGCGGCAGCTCCACTGGTCGTCACGAAGTGGCCACCCTCGGGGTCCTTCTTGTCGAAAACCCACTTCTGGGTTGCCGCGGCGAGGGCGCCATCGAACGCAGCCCGGACGTGCTTCTCGGTGCTGGACGAGGCGAGCGCCCCGATGAGCAGGCCGATGACGCTGCCAATGAGCGATCCGATCAGCGTTCCAAGCCCCGGGACGATCGAGCCAACGATCCCGCCGATCATGCCGCCGATCGAGCCGCCCACCTGGTTGTACTTGCCGCTTCCGAACTGCCCGACGATGGAGCCAACGCCCAGGCCGATCCCGGCCCCCGCAGCGGCCCCCTTCCAACCGCCCGTGCCCCCGCCAGACGGGCCGAGGGCTCCCCAACCACCCTCGAAAAGACCGCCGCCAGAAGTAGTCCCGACTCCGGTGATGCTCGTCGCCTTACCATCGGGGCCGTAGCTGACCGAGTTGAATGCCTTGCCCGTGTAGGCGGCCCCCTCCATCTCGATCTGCGTCTTAATCCACCTCTGGAGCATGTCCGAGAGGTAGCGCGAGAAGGTCTGGAGGACCGAGTCCCAGAGGTTCTTGAAGACGTCCTTCAGGTTGTCGAGCTTGCCCGAGAGGACGCTGTAGAAGGAGTCGTCGAAGGCACGCGCCATGGACTGCCAGACGCCCTGGACGGCAGAGGCGGCGGACTCGGCGGCTTCCGGAATCGCGTCGAACGCGGCGCGGAACCCCGCAGCGATGCCAATGCTGACGTTTTCCCTGGACAGCTTCGCCTCGAAGATACCGATGAAGTCCTCGACGGCGGCCTCGCCGTTGAAGATCGCCGCGGTGATCTTCTCGCCCTTCGCCTTGGCGATCGCCTCGAGCATCGCGAGGCCCTTCTCGAAGGGGACCTTCGCCAGGAACATGAGCTGCCCGAGCTGGCCTACGAGGTCGCGGTATTCGGCCTCGATCTTCGCGACAGCTTCGCCGGGGACGTCGCCGGTGAAGGAGGCAAAGCCGCCCGTGAACTTCTCGAGGGCCGCGGAGGCCTTCGCGCTCTCGGCGGCCCAGACCTGGCCGAAGTGGTAGGCGGCAGCCGCGGAGTCGTCGCCCGTCTTCTTCGCCTGCGAGCCCAGCCCGTCGAGCTTCGCCGTGGCCTTCTCGGTCTCCTTCCCGTAGTCCTCCATCATCTTCCGGGCGTGAGCGAAGGCGCCATCCCCAAAGTTGGCGTCGGCTCTCTTCTCGAAGCGCGCGAACCGCTCGTCGACGGTCGTCATGCTAACGACGAGGTCGTCCATTCCCATCGACCAGCCCTTGAAAAACTTGCCGACGACCGGGGCGTCCGCGAGCTTCATCAGAAGCTCCGAGAAGAGTGCGGCGATACCGAAGATGACCGTCTTCCAGATGCCCCAGATGGTGTCTACCGGAGATGTGAGGTACTGAGTGACGGACTTCATTCCAGCTCCGACGCTCTCGACGAAGCCGACGATGAAGACCGAGAGGCCGAAGAAGACGTCGCGCCATGTCAGGCCGGCGGCGGAGACCGACGCCGTCGCTGTGCCAAGGACGTCCGAAATGGTCTCCTTCACGACCGCGAAGGACTCGCGCACCGTGTCGCCCAGATCCTTGAACATCCCGGCGTTCTCTCCGACGCCCGAGGAGACCTCGGCGATGAGCCCGGAAAGGTCCTTGAAAAGCCCCGCCGTGGCCTCGCCCATCGTCTGGTCGACGATGTCTCCGAGGTTCGAGAGGCGGACCGTGAGGGTCCCGGTCTGGAGTGCCGCGACAGAGGCGGCCGGGGCCAGGCGGTCCTTGAAGAGCTTCGCGACCGCTTCGGCGTCTCCGGCAACGGCGGCGAGGTCCTTCTTCGTGATCCCAAGGACCTGGTTCAGGCGGTTGTCCGGCCCCATGTCGCCGGCGAAGAGCCCGCGAAGCTCCTGAGCGGCCTGGGCGGTCGGGATGCCGAGGGCGGCCATGGCCTGCGTCGCCATGACCGTGATTTCTCGGAGGTCGTCCAGGTCCTCGATCCCTGCCTTCGTCGCCGGGCCGATCGAGCTCTGGAAGGCCTGGACGAGGTCCGTGTAAGAGGCCGCCGTCCCGAGCGCGTCCTTCTTCAGCTTCTCCTGGATGACGGAGGCCTCCGAGAAGGCGGCGTTCATCGCCTTCTGGCCGGTGACGACCTTCCCGCCCGAGTCAACGTACTGCCTCGCCATGAGGAGGACCCCTGCGATGCCGCCCTTCGAGTCCTCCATCGTCTTGTTGAACTCGATGCCCTGCTTGATCAGGGCGCCGAGTCCCGCCGCCCCAGCCGTCAGCCCCGCCATCGCCATGAACTGCCCGATGAGCGACCGCACGGCCCCCGACACGCCGTTGACGACAGAGGAGGCCTTGTCGTGCGCCAGGAGGGTCAGCTCGACGGTGTTGGCCACTATCCCCCCGCCTCAGCCGGCTTCCAGGCCTCGAGCTGTTCCGCCTCGAGGACTCTGAGGTACAACAGAATCTCGGCGTCGACCTCGATCTTCAGGATCCTGCCGGCGAGGTCGACGATGCCCGGGTAGTCCAGGCCGATCGGGCTCATCCCCACTCGCCACTGCGAGAAGAACGTGTCGAAGACCCGTAGCGCGATCAGAGCCGAGGGATTCGTGAGGGCCGCGGCAGCCTTCGCCATCGCGGCTTCCCGCTGGCACTCGTCGGTGCGAGAACGAGAACAGATGCCGGCCTTCCCGCCCGGCATCTGCTTCCCGATCGCTCGGCATTCGACGCACGTGTCTCCCTTCTTCCCGCGCAGCGCGCGCCTGGCCTGCGCGAAGGCGGTCAGTTTCCCGAGGTCACCTCGAGCTCGTCCTTCTCCGTCTCGTCGAGCGCCTTCGCGATCTTCGCGACCGCGCCCACGAGCTTCTCGTGCTCCCGCAGGCGGAGGAACTTCCGGGCCGCCTCCGGGGACTTGCCGAGGAGAGGCCGCGTGCCGTCGGCCATCGTGAGCGACTCGATGATGAGCCGGGCGCACTCGGCGCCGAACTCGGCGAGGTCCTCGAAGTCCATCTCCCCGGGGATGAACTTCCGGCTGTGCTCCTTCCGAAGGTTCTTCGAGGCTCGCTCGAGAATGTCCTTCCCGAGCGGAGCGATCTCGACGGTGCAGAAGGGCTGACCGTTGACGTTGAAGGTGGTCGTGGCCATGGGATTCCTTTCAGCTCAGACGTACTCGGTGTCGGGGTCGACGCCGAGCTCGGTGGCGAACGTAACGGAGGTGCTGACGGCCGTGTCCTCGAAGCCCTGGAAGTTGACCGGGACCTCGACCAGGCCGTCCTCCACGGCGGGGCCGGTCTTCTCCATGAGCACGTGGTACTTGACCGTCCAGCTGCGGCCAGCGGCTACCAGCCATTTGAACTCGATGTCCGTCGGGGCCCCGCCGGTGACGAGCGTGAGCACCGCGACAGACTCGAGGGCGAGCTGGAGGCTCCCCGTGAGCCCGTGCGTCTTCGGGACGAGAGAGCCGCGGCCGAGGAGGCCGGCCCGGAAGTCGTCCTGGAGGTTCGCGGCGCCCTGGAGCTGGCCGCCCTTGATGTATCCGACCGTGCTCCCGCCGAGCTTCACGAAGCCCGAGATCAGGTGCATCTGGTCGACCGGGTCATCGATCGTCCAGTCGTCGGGCGTCGCGTCGTACGCGACGTCGCCGAAGACCACGTTCTTGGCCATCGCGTCGAGCGAGAGCTGGAGCGGCCCCTCGAAGGAAATCGGGATCGTCCAGCCGTTGATTCGGACGCCGGAGGCGACGCCGTACTTGAGCGTTCCGCCGATGTCGAAGCTCCCCTCGACGATCGCCGACAGCGGCATCGTGGTGCCGAGCTTCGACGTGCCGGTGAACGGGTCGACGGTGCCCGTCTTCACGAGCGTGCCCGTGACGAGCTTCTGGATGAACGGCAGGACCTGGACGTTCGGGATGAGGGTGATCGGCCCCTGCGACTTCGGCTGGGCCAGGAACGGCTTCGCGGGGTTGAAGCTGGCGCGGAGCGAGGGGTTCGCGATGAGCGCCTGCGTCGGCAGGATCCCGCACTTCACGACGGAAATCTTCCTGCCCTTCGGGACCGCCTTCGCGACCCCCCAGGACTGCTCGAAGTCGACCACTACGACGCTGTTGTTTCCGATGGCGGGATCAGACATGACGTGCTCCTTTCACTGAGCTATTCGTTCCCGAAGTAGGCGAAAGTCTCGAACCGTGCGACCAAGATCACCGCGCTCTGGCGCGGGTGACGCACGGTCGCGAAGTCGATGAAAACGAACGGAAAGTGGAAGGGGTTCTGGCGGAAGTCGAGGACCTTGTTGATCAGCCCGAGCACCTTCCGGACCTCGGCACGGCCGGCGACCGTGCCCTCTCCCTCGGCGGCGGCAGCCACGGAGATCTCGTAGCCGACCTTCCCCTTGAACCTCTTCCGGGTGATACCGAGGTTCTCCGCGCGCGACATGTCGACGTCCGCGATGCCGACGGCCGGGAGCTGGCCTTCGAGGTCGTTCGCGAGGAAGTCCTCGCCCCCGACAGAGGGGAGGATCCGCCCCACGCCGAGCGACTCGGGTGTACCGAGGGCCGTCAGGATGTCGGCGTTGAGGGCGTCGAGGACCTCGTCGTCTCTCACGCGAGCTGCCCTCCCCGGGCGCCCTTGTCGGGGTTGCCGCCGGTGGCCGACGCCCCGACGCCCTTGCCGGTGATGAGGAAGCGCCCGGCGATGTCGAGGAGGTCAGGCATCCATTCCGAGCGCCAGTGGCCGAAGTGGTAGCCCTTCTGTCGCACCTGCCGGACGGCCGCCGCGATGCGCTCGACCCCGAGCGTCCGCGCCTGGTACCGGGCCGTCCTCGTGCGGAGGTTCGAGGCAGTCCGGATCCGGCTCTTCCTGTAGATCCCAGGGCCCTCCGGCCCGTGGAAGAGGAAGAACGAACCCGGGTAGCGGGCGGCGATCGCGGAGCGGCCGTGGGGCCACCCGCGGGCCTCGGTCATCCGGAGAGGCGGCGACTGCGGGATCAGGAGGAACCTCCCCCTCGGGCGAATCGTGCCGCCCTTGTCGAGCTGCCGGGCGTAGCGGACGGCCGTGAAAACGTGAACGTCGTTCTGCGTCGCCCTCCAGGCCCAGGAGTTGACGAGGCGCCCCGTGTCGACCAGGGGCTGTCCGCCGCTGCGCCAGGCGCGGTAGTAGGGCGACGGCTTGGCCCAGCCGGGCCGGTTCTCACGGATCGTCGCCGGCATGTGCCGAAGGGCCACCCGCTGGCCGATGGCCGCCAGGAGCCGACCGCGCCCGGGCGGGCCGGTCCGCTGGACGATGCCCCGCAGCGTCTCCGTGACCTGCTTGTCCCCTGCGACGCGGCCCATGAGCTGGATCACAGTGAGGTCCCCTCGTCGGGGTCGGAGAAGACCTGGGCGAAGGAGCCGTAGACGAACTCGCCCGCGGAGCCGTCGAGAGTCGTCTCGGGCGTCCCCTGGGAGATCGGGATCTTCCCCTCGGCGACGAGCTCGAGCCACCGCACGGCGGCCTTCCACTCCATCTCGATGGGGTCGACCACATCGAGGTTCCGGCGGCCCCTGAGGCGCACCTTGACGAAGATGATGGCCTTGTCGTCCAGGCTCGCGAGGAGGGCTGTGTCGGTCACGGGGAGGATCGCGTAGAGGTACCCCTCCATGAAGCCGGAGACGCTGACGATGGCAGCGTCGAGCACGTCGGCGTTGATCGCCGAGGCGTCGGCCGACACGGAAACAACCTGCCCAGCGGTCGGGGCCGTGGCGAAAACGATGCGGTCGCGTGAATCCGTCCCCGTGCCCCTCGAGAGCGTCGGGATGGACGCGGTGAGAAGCGTGCCGTCGACGTAGACCTTGAACGTCGTCACCTCGAGGAAGGGCGTCGTGAAAGTCGTCGTGGTGCCGTCGCCGGTGCCGACCACCCACCGCCTCGAGGGGTCGGTGGAGAGCTTCGCCTGGCTGTCCTGCGAGATCGCGGCGAGGAGCCTGGCCCGTGTCGTGTAGAGAGCCATCAGGCGGCCCTCTTCGGCGGCAACGGACCGCGATACTCGATATGGGGGCTGTCGCCCCAGTCTCGCCCCGCCCGCAGCCCGAGCGAGCGCGCGACCGTGGCGAGGCGCTCCCAGCACGGATGCTTCGCAGGCGGGATGAATAGGTGCCCTGCCGGGTCGAGCGGATAGAGATCGACGGCGAGCCCGCTCTGGTGCCGCGAGCGCCGCGTCTTCCCGCGTTCCTTGACGACGGGGTGATCCCTCGGCCAGACGCCGGGAGCTCCGTCCTTCTGCGTGATCTTCGGCCCCGGCCGGGTGCGCCCGCTCGCATAGAGCCACGCCTGCCGGGCTTCCGTGCGGAGGGTCTCGTCCGGGGTGTACGGCACGCCAGCGGCGCTAAGCGTTGCGAGGAGGTGGAAGACCACGTCACGCATGGCCGGATGGAGGCTCTCAAGGCTGCGGTCCTTCGGGGGCTCGGGCACGGCGGGGAGGGAGGTACTCACTGGCGCCCCCGCAGCGGCCGCCCGTCGTAGTCCACCGCGTCCGTCGAGCGCCTCGGGTGAGGGCTCAGTGCCGGGTCGCGCTTCTGGAGGAGCGTGCTGATCGCGTCCTCGTTACGATGGATCACGTTGTACTCCGTCCGCAGCTCGGCGAGGGTCGTGCCCATCTCTCGAATCTCTTTCAGCATCGGGTCGTATACCGCGTGGATCGCCGCAGAGTGCGCAAAAGGGTATTCATCGTGTCGCTCCTGCGCCTCCGTGAGCCCACGGACTGCTGCCCCGACGGACTCAACCGCCCTGCCGATCACGGCGAACTGCTTCTCTTGGGTCGCGCGATCCGCCGCTATGGCGGCTGCCGACGCAGCATCGGCCAGTACGGCGTGCGCGTGGTCCCGGTTGAGGATGAAGGCCAGAACGCCCCCCGATACCACGAGGACCGAGAGGAGCACCCCTCCCAACGTCACGTAGACGAAGACCTTCACCTGATCGAACGTGACGGGCGCGGGTGCGGGTACGGGTACGTTGGAGATGACGACCTGCGCAGCGGCAACGAACCACGGCACAGCCAGGAACACGGCCAGGACCACCGGGGCCCGGCGACGCATCGCGAGAATCACTGCTTCGGTGCTCCGGGCGTGACGTTGTTTCGGTTCATCGCCCCGAGCGGCGCGATGACGTCGGCCTGCATCCAGTCCTTCACGACGAGGCCGGCGATAAGGAGCGAGGAGATCGCGAGCGCCTTCCACTCCCACGTGTTGCTCGACAGGCACTGCCCGAGCCAGCCGATGTCGAGCGTCAGCCACGAGCCCACATACGCCTTGAATTTCTGCGACCGGTACCACTGCACCGGCGGGGCCGAGGCCGGGGCTGCGTCCGTCGTGACGGTGACCGTGGTGGTGGTGGCGGGAGGCTGCGCGCTCACGGCATCGGCCTCCGTCAGGTCTGAGGGTCCAGCACCGCGGCCCTCGCCTCCGCGATGCGCGTCGGGGTCCAGTCCTCGATCTCGGGGGCGGCGAGGATCGCCTGCTCTGCACGATCGAGGCCCATGCCGAGGACCGTTGCCGCAACCGGAATCAGCGGGCCGGTGAAGATCCCAGCGAACTTCCCGGCGGCGAGCAGGCCGCGAACGACCGAGATCACCGTGAGCCAGACGTGCCGGTTGGCCGACGGCTCCTCGGTCGGGATCTCGCCCTGCGCGACGACGAGGAAGGCCTGCGGGTTCGCCGCCTTCAGGGCTGTGACGTCGGCTTCGTCGAGGCGGGAGGGAATGACGAGGGCGTTCATCGGCTACCTCCTTCGGGATCAAATCCGTCCCACGTCGGCAGCGGAACCGTCTTCCCGGCCAGTGCGTGGGTGCAGTCGGGCAGGAACTCGATCTGCCCGTCCTTCACGAACGAGTGACAACGGCTCGTCTCGGTCCGCACGAGGATTGAGGGCGAGAACGTCGGTCGGGCCATGTCGCCGTTGAAAGTCCACCCGCCGTCCGGCCCGTGCGCGCACTCGCAGCCGGGGCAGTGGAACAGATGATTCCCTCCTGAGTCATGGATGACGTCCGTCACTAAACGCCTCCCGCCTTCTTCAACGCCGCCGGGGTTCGCCCCTGCGCGGCCGTCCCGAAGAAGACGCCGATGGCGTCGGCATAGTCCTGAGAGACGAGCTTCAGCTCGACGGCCACGGTGAGCAGGCCCGGGAGCGCGTCCCGCAGCTTCGAGACGACGGCGACCATGCCCCCGCCCTCGGTCCCGGACTTCCACGCGGAGAGCCCGTCCCATCCCGAGCGGAGACCCGCTGCGCTGGCGAGCAGCTTCGACCGGCGGGCCGCGTGGACGTCGGCCGGTTCCTGCCCGGCCTTCGCGTCGTGTGCCGTCACGGCCCCGTTGTGGACGTCCTGGACGACCTTCAGGGCGTCGCCGACGAGGTCCTGCGCGTAGACCGTCGATGCCGCCACGGTGGCGCCGGACTCCGTCTGGACGTAGCCCGAAGGGCACGCCGCCAGCGCGACGACGCAAAGGACGGCGAGCAGGGCGCGGGAGTGAAGCGCGCCCCGCCCGCCAATGGGAGAGGCCCGGCGGTGTGTCGGCCGCCGAGAGGAGAGAACGATCGGGCTCATTTGGTCCTCACAATCTGGCCGGTGATCTCGCCCGACGCCAGCCGGACGAGGACCGTGAACGGAGTCCCGTCCGCGTAGACGAGCGGCTGGCCGATCGCTGGCCGCGTCACGGGGGCGGACGGGATGAAGACGTACGTTTGCGGGCACGCCCCCGGCGTCGGGGTAGCCCCAGCGGTGCCAGTCGGGGACGGGCGAGGCGTACCAGTAGGGGACGGCGTCGGGGTCACTGCGGGCGGCCGAGGGGTCGCCGTGGGCCGTGGCGTGGCCGTGCGGGCCGGTGGCCTCGTCGGGACGGGCGTCCAGCCCACCACCCCGAGAGCCCCCGCCAGCACGACCACGCTCGGCCATCGCATCTACCCGCCGCTGACCACGCCCGCGACGTGGAACTCCTGGTCGAGCCAGTTCTGGATGCCGCTCGCCTTCTTCGCGAGCTGGCGCCGCTTCTCGATGTTGTGCGACTCCGTGAAGGGGACCTCGTCCACGCTCTGGATCAGCGAGGTCAGGAGGCCGAAGTACGCGAGGTCTTCGTTGAGGGCCACGTAAGGGGCGATGTCCGCCCACTTCTGGCCCTTGAGCTTCTCGATGACCTCCCAGATCCGGTTCTCCTCCTCGTCGCCCCGGGTCCTGTTGCCCTGGTAGTCGATGCAGGAGAGGGCGCGCTGCGTCGCCTCGACCACGTCGGCGGAGGTCATCCGTCTGCCCTCGCCGTGCCGCGGCGTGCCGGGCGCGGGCCGCACCCAGATGCTCGGCTCCGCCGGAAGCGGGGCCGGGGCCGGGGAGACGACGCTCGCGAGCGAGGTCTTGATCTCGCTCAGGCTTGCGAGGACGGTGATTTCAAATTCGGTGCTCATTCGGTTCCTCCTGCGGTTGCGATCAATGGCTCTTCCACCCGCCGGTCACCTGCGACCCGACGGCGTTCTCGGTTGCCTGGATGTACGGCCCGTCCCACAGCTTGCTCAGGCCGATCAGCCCCACGTACCAATTGACCGTTTCGAAACAGACGAGCCGCTCCGTGCGCGTCGGATCGTCCGCCGCGATCTGCGGCCCGTCGTCGGCCGAGACCCCCTGAGCGCACATCCACCGCGGCGTCCCGTCCGGGTAGCGATACCAGCCGTAATGAGGCCGATCGTAAAAGCGGATCGCCGGGAGGTAGCCCAGGAGCCGCAGCGCCTCGGCCTGCCCGAGCGGGCTCACGAGGACTCCATGCTCGACGTCCCAGCGGAGCGCTCGATCGGTCCACATCCGGATCTCGGCGACGCGCGCCACGCTGGGGACGTAGGAGACGGGCGCGATGCCGTGGCATTCGACGCTCCCCGGCATGACCGGGTGGCCGCCAATGACCGGGGCCGCCTGCCCGACCGTGACCGGCATCGCCGTGACGACCGACGGCGCCGGTGCCTGCGCGACAACGGACGGCGCGCCCCCCGGCATCCACGGCCGGCTCGGCCGCCCGCCCGCCGTGCACCCGGCGAGGAGGAGGGCGAGCGCGGCCAGCGTGCGGTTCTTCACGACCGTTTCTCCTTCCGTTCGCCCTTGTGTGGGGCGGCGACTAGCGCCGGCAGAGGCGTCTCCTCGAGGACGTGCGCGAGGCCTCGAGCGATCCAGTCGGCGGCTTCTTCGGGAGTGGCATCCCCCGGAACGGTGAGGACCGTCCCGGGGGTCTGCGTCCTCGGCTCGAAGCCGATCCGTTCGTCGATCTCGACCCGCACGGGCCTAGACCCCGGTGATGGCGAAACAGAGCTCGGCGTTGAAGACCTCGGGCGCGCTGCGCCTGACGTTGCCGTGGACGATGTGGACGCCGTTCTCCTGGTAGTTCGGGTCGAGGTACTCGTTCGCGGCGAAGGCGGTGCCCGCCCGCTGGTTCTCGAACTGGCCGACGAAAGCCGGCGTGTCGCCGCCCCAGCTGCCACCGTCGAGCGTCGGCGAGTAGCCGACATGGACGGTGTTCGCCAGAGTGTCGCGGTCCCAGACGAACGAGGGAGTGAGCACCCCGGTGGCCGTCGCGTCGCTCCGGACGGTGCCGATGAGCACCTTGAGCCCGAGGAACGACGTCGGGAGCCCGCCCGCCATGATGCCGCGCATCATCTCGAGGTGGACCCCCTGCGGGTTCTTCACGAGCTCGTCCGACGCGAGCCAGCCCGGGAGCTTCTTTCGGGGGATGCGGATGTAGTTGGGCTCGAGGCCGGAGCGCTCGGCGATCACCGTCTGAGCGTTTAGGACGTCGGGCACGCTCGTGGAGGTGGACCCAGCCCACGCGCCGGTGGCGGCCGTCTTGTTGGCCGCGGCGAAGGTGGCCGGCTTGAAGAGCTCCGCGACGGCGAGCTCCTGGCCGAACATCAGAACGTTCGCGATCTGGCGCGCGGCGTCGACCCTCGGCCCGGCCGAGGAGACCGCCTCGGCGACGTCTTCCTCGGTGTACTCCACCCGGACGGCGTCTTCGCTGACGATCGAGATCAGCCATTCCATGACCGGCCGCTCGAGCAGGTTCGCCCGCGCGCCGGGAGCCCGAAGAGTCGCGATGAAGTTCGACAGGAGCTTCTTGGTGTCCTTCTTGCCCCAGCGGATGTAGTCCCTGCCGACAGGCTTGACGCTGCTCAGGAAGCGCGCGAGCCAGCCGCCGAGGTTGGAGTTCTCGACGACGACGTTGGTGAGGAGGGGATCGGGGTTGAGCTGGCGCTGGTTCGGTCCGAATGCCATGTTCGTGTCCTCGTTAGCTCGTCGGCGCGGTGAGCGTGCGGACGAGGACCGACACGCGGACCTTGCCCGTGGTGTTCTGGGTGCCGCCAGAGGTCGTGATCGTCACGGTGTTCGCCGCGACGTTGAACGTGCCGATCAGGGCGCCGGCGCCGACGGCGGTCGCGTTCAGCGTCAGGGCGGTTCCGGTGGCGACGAGGCCGTCGAGGTCCCCGGCCGACGCGCCGACGATGAACGCCGTCGCGTTGTTGATGGCCTCGGTGACGCGGATGACCGCGCCGAGAATCAGGGAGTTGGCGGGGAGCAGGTTGGCGATCGAGAGCGTCGTCGCGCCGCCGGTCGCGAGGGTGATCTCCTCGGAGATCCACTGCTCGGTCACCGCCTCGCCGTTGGCGGCTGCGAGGACGGACGGGTAGATCCCGCCGACCGTCGCCTGGGTGACGACCGAGAGCAGCTCGCCGTCGCTGGCGGCGTCCCAGGCCGTGCCGACGATCTCATCGCCAGCGCCGGCCGCGGCGACCTTGCCCGCTGCGGCGTTCGTCAGCTTGGCGCCCTTGGAGATCGCACCGGAGCCCAGGAGGATGACGGTGCCGGCGCCGATGAGGACCGCGCTGACCGACATGCCGGCCTTCTCGGCGGTGATCGGCAGGAAGAACGGGCCGACGCTGCTGGCGTCTGCCTGGACGAGCAGGCCGGCCGAGTCCCGCACGTAGAGGGTGTGCGCGACGATGTCGACGGTCCCGACCTTGAACGAGTAGAGGAGGTCGTTGGAAAACTTCGTGACGAGCTTGACGGACTGTGCCATGTCAGGCACTCCTCTTCTGGCTCACGGCCACGGCAGCCTGCGAGTAGGAGACGGGCGTGCCGGCGGCCATCTGGGCCTTCTGGTACTCCCGCGCCTTGCGGTCGAGGTCGGTCGAGGACTCGGGGCCATCGGGGTCGACGCCCGGCTCGGTGCGACCAGCCTTGAACCAGGCCTTGACGGCGGCGACGACGGGGAGCCCAG
>JBAZVI010000013.1 GCA_041660925.1 Elusimicrobiota bacterium | reverse complement strand
GGCGCTTTCGGCCTGCGGCTGCGTTGCTCGTCGCTCAGATAGCTCAAGCTATCCTCGCTCCTCGCGCCTTGCCTCGGCTCGAAATCGCCCGGCCAAAACGCACGCTATTACTCGGACGGACTCCTAGACGTCGAGCCAGCGGTTGAGGGAGACGGCGACGGCCGTGAAGAACAGATGCGGCGTCCATGCGGCGGCCATGGGCGGCAGCCGTCCGGCGTTCCCGAGCGAACGGCTCGTCTCGAGCATCCAGAGGTAGAGAAAGCTCATCCCGAGCGCCGCCCCGACGCTCACCGGCCGGCTGAAGCGCCCGAGCCTCAGCGCGATGGGGATGCCCAGCGCGCAGAGGATCAGATTCGTGAACGGATAGGCGAGCTTCCCCTGCAGGGCCGTACGCAGGGGCGTCAGGGACTCCCCCAGACGCCGGGCACGGGCCAACTGGCGGCGCAGCTCGAGGGTTCCCATCTCCTCGGGATCGCGGGACTGAGGCACGAGCTCCTTGGGCGAGACGGTGAAGTCGCTGGCGAGCTCCTCAAAGGGTTTCTCCTCGGCGATCGATCCGTCGGGAGCCAGCGTCCGCTCGACCCCCTCGCGGAAGATCCAGCGCCCGGAGGGCGCCCAGACCGCGCTCTTGGCGTCGAGCTGACGCACGCCGCCGTCGGGACCCCGCCGGTCGAGAACGGGGCGCGCCATCGTCCCCTCCTTCGCGTTGAACTCGGTGACCGTGACGTAGCGGTCCGATCCGGCGACGAGGGCGGCGTTCTGATACTTGCTCCATTCCCATTCGGGATGGATCTGGCCTCGCCAGAGGGTCTGGGCGCGCCGGTAGCAGACGGGCAGGAGGGTCTCCTGCAGGAGGAAAGCACCCAGCGCGACCACCCCGGCCGCCGCGAGCAGCGGCCGGAAGAAGTCGCGGGGCCGGATGCCGGAGGCCTGCAGACCGATGAACTCCCCGCTGCGCACGAAGCCCGAGACGGCGAAGATGACGGCCAGCAGCGTCGCCATCGGCACGACGCGGATGGTCCAGTAGGGCACGGAGAGCACGAGGTATTCGACGACCGTCCAGAGGGAGGCCTTCGTTCCGAGCACGCGGTTCATCTTATCGAAGAGGTCGGCCAGGAAGACGACCAGCGCGAAGACCCCCAGGCCGTAGAAGAACGGCGCGGTGAAGCGGCGGATCGCGTAGCGTCCGAGGAGGGTGTTCATATCCGGGTGAGCTTCCTCCAGAACGCGGCCCCCGTGACCAGGACAACGACGTTCGGGAGCCAGGGCCCCCAGGCGGAAAGCCCCCCCATGCGCCGGCCGACGCCGATCCCGAAGGCGAGGAGCCCGTAGAAGACGAACATCACGAGCAGGCTCAGCGCGAAGCCGGCGGCGCGTCCGCGCCGCAGCGACAGCAGGCCCAGCGGACAGGCGATCCAGAAGAGCACGAAGGGCGCCGCGGCGCCCGCGCTGCGGGTCGCGGCCTCGGTCGCGTACTCGCGTCGACGGGAGTCCGGGAGGTCCGCCCGACGCAGCGCCTCGCGCACGCGCGCGGTGCTCAGCTCCTGAAGGTCGAGCTCGCGCTCGGAGCGGATCGGAGCCGCGAACGGGACGAAGAGCTTGTAGCGGCCGAAGACCCCGGTCGTGACGCTCGTGGGATCGAGGTTGGGCCACTCCAGGGTCCCGGAGAAGAGCTCGAGGGTGAGCCCGCGCCCCTGCTCGAGGCGCGCGCGTCCGCTGCGCGCGGAGATGCGCAGGCGCTGGTACTTTCCCCGCAGCTTGACGAGGCGCACGCCGGCCAGGGTCCCGTCGGAATCGACGTCCTCCGCGTAGAAGCGCCAATCCCCGAGCGGGAAGTAGGTTCGCGGCTCGAGCTCGACGCGAGCCAGCCGCGAGGCGGCCTGCGCCTGCGCCTCCCGAAAGGAGTGGAAGCTCTTGGGGCCGAGTTCGTGGTTGACGACGAAGAGCAGCGCGCTCAGGAGCACGGCGACCCCGAGGAAGGGCACGAGCATCTCGCGGAACGAGAAGCCCGCCGCCCGCATGGCCATCACCTCGCCCGTCTCGCTGAGCTGACCGAGAGTGAGCAGAAGAGCGACTAGGAAGGCCACGGGCAGAGCCATGGTCAGGAAGCCGGGAAGCAGGCGCGCGAAGCAGGACCCGATCCAGACCAGCGGGATGCCCTTCATCAGGGCGAGGTTGAACAGGCGCAGAAAGTGCTGCATCAGCAGGACGAAGAGGAACACCCCGAGTGCGAGCCCGAAGGTCGGCAGGTACGAGCGCAGCATGTAGCGGGAGAGGATGGGCATGTCCGGGCGTGTCCACACGACAGGACACCCCCGGATTATACCAACCTGGAATCCCCGCCGGGGGGATTCCTGTCGAGGCCCGTGGGGAACCGTTCCCGACATCCCCCCGCGCGAGGACTTGTTGAGTCCTCGCGCTTGTTCTTGACAGCGTAACACCCCCCCGTTATACTTTCGCGTCCGCGTGCGCGCGAGGGGAAACCCTCTTTGGAGCGTTTGCGCGGGCCCCGCGCCGAGAACGGACCCACTTGACCAACACAGCTGCCAGAAAGCTGACTGCCCTTCTCGTCTTGTGCCTATACGCGGGCGCGCAAGCGCGCGAGACGGCGTTCGCCCAATTCTCCCCCCCCTACGACCCCGATTTCGCCGCATCGGCGCCCCTCTCCCGTCCCACGGGCGATCGGACGACCAGCCTCCCTGCCGCGTCCGACTCCGGCGCTGGCGCTGCCGGCAGCGCCAGCGAGGGGGCGGCCGCGGAGGCGCCGCCCGCCCCTGAGACCTCCGCCGCGTCGGCGCCGGTCGAGCGGGCTCCGGATGGGACGATCATCCTCCCCCCGCCGCCCTCGACGCCCCTGCCCGACGCCCTGCGGGACTCCGGGCCGTTCCTCCTCCTCGACCGCGCGGATCCCTCCCGCATCTTCGAGGCCCCCGCCTCGACCGCGGCGAAGACCCGCCGGGACTTCGCCGAATTCGTGAGCGGGCTGACGCCCTTCCGCGCCCCCGACCAGAAGGCGTGGAACAAGATGCGCGAGGACGTCGAGTACGGGGTCATCCCCCGCGATGAGATCGAGCTCCCGCCGGCGCTGCCCCCCGGCTACGACGTGGCCTACGGCACGGGCTCGCCCCAGCCGCCGCGGCCCGAGATCGAACTCCCCAGCTACGGGACCTCCCTCTCCATCACGGGCCGCAAACTCATCGGCTTCTCGTTCAGCGAGAAGCGCTACCTGCGCGACCAGCGCACGACGGGACGGGCGGCGACGACGAACCTCATCGACATCACCCAGCAGCTCCAGCTGCGCATGCAGGGGAAGGTCGGGCCGAAGATCACCGTCAACGTCGACTACGACGACACCAAGACGAACAAGCAGGACATCTCCGTGGTCTACACGGGCGACCCCGACGAGGTCGTCCAGAACGCCTCCTTCGGCGACATCGACCTCTCCCTGCCGGCCACCGAGTTCGTCAGCTACAACAAGCAGCTCTTCGGCATCCGCGTGAACCTCAAGTACAAGGGCTTCAACGCGATCTTCATCGGCTCGCGCACGAAGGGTCAGACGAAGACCAAGCAGTTCCGCGGGAACACGACCTTCAACACCTTGGACGTGCCCGACACCTCCTACGTCCGCCGCCAGTACTACGATCTGAGCTTCGGGAACGCCTCCCGCCTCCCCCTGCGGGGCGGCAGCGAACGCGTCTACATCTCGCGCAAGGCGGTCGGGCAGCAGAACGTCAACGAGCAGACCCTCATCGTCGACGACCTTGGAAACTCCCTCGCCGCGCCCCGCTCGACCTTCACCGGGTCGTTCATGCTCCTCTCCCCCGGCGTCGACTACACGGTCGACTACGTGAAGGGCGTCCTGACCTTCCGCAACACGCTCGACGCCCAGGACGTCGTCGCCGTGGACTTCATCGACAACTACGGGACCTCCATCACGCAGCAGAGCTCCACCGACACCTTCAACACGGCGGGGGCCACGGGGAGGCTCAAGCTCGTCAAGACCTTCGCCGACGTCGCCATCGTCTCCACGGCGACCGAGTCCGGCTATAACCGCGAGCTCAAGACCTTCTACAACCTCGGCCGCAGCCAGATCGTGCGCGACGACGGACGCGGGAGCTTCTTCCTCAAGGTCCTCGACCTCAACCGCAACGAGGTCGGCTCGCTGCTGGACCCGGCGCAGAAGTATCCCGAGACCATCAACGTCGACTTCGAGAACGGCATCTTCCAGCTCCAGAAGCCCTTCGCCGTGACGGGCGACACCTCCACGCCCGACCCCGAGCTCTACTCGCAGGCCCCGCTCTCCAAGCGCCTCTTCCAGCTCGAGTTCCGCTTCCGCCTGAAGACCTATTTCCTCGAGCCCAACATCGTCCTCCAGTCGGAGGTCGTCGTCATCGACGGCCAGCGCCTCTCGCGCAACAGCGACTACTTCATCGACTACGAGTCGGGCTTCATCACCTTCTTCAACGAGCAGCGCATCCAGGAGACCTCGATCATCGACATCAGCTACGAGGTCGCTCCCTTCGCCGGCACGGCCACCGAGAGCCTGCTCGGCACGCGGGTGGGCTACGACTGGGGCGAGCACTTCTCCATCGGCTCCACCCTGCTCTACCAGAGCGGCTCCAAGCCGCCGACCGTCCCGACGGTCAACGAGCTGGCGAAGAGTCTCCTCGTCTACGAGGCGGACATGCAGCTCAAGAGCATCCGCCTGCTTCCCTTCCTGCAGGGCTCGCTCGGCTTCGAGCTCGCGCAGAGCCAGATGAACCCGAACCTGTCCAAGCGCGCCATCATCGAGAACATGGAAGGGATGAAGCAGGACGACCTCGCGAGCACCCAGGTCCAGGCCTGGCAGGTCGCCTCCAACCCCAACGGCGTCGCGGCGGACCCCCAGGCCCTCGACTGGAGCACCGTGGACGTGCCGACCCTCGAGATCAACCCCACCGCGCCCGTCGGGAAGAACGAGAACCAGAAGGTCCTGAACTTCCACTACGACTTCAGCTACGGCGCCACGAATTCGACGGTGTCGATCGTCTCCGTCTTCTCCCCCACCGGTCTCGACTTCTCGCAGAAGACGATGCTCGAGATCACGATGTACCAGGGTTCGGCCTCGAAGAACCAGATCAACTTCCACCTCGGCGGCATCGACGAGAACGCCGACGGCACGGGCGTCCTGAAGACGGAGGACGCCAACAACGACGGGCTGCTCTCGCCCAACGAGGACATCGGCTTCGACTATGCGCCGCCCGCCAAGACCTCGAAGCGCTACGGGGCCGGCAACGGCCGCATCGACACCGAGGACCTCAACCGCAACGGCCGGCTCGACCCCGCCGACTTCTCCGGCGACGACTTCGGCTACGTCAACGGCACCAGCATGACGGCGACCTCGGGAGCCGCCGACGACATCAACATGGGCGTGATGAACTTCACCGGCTGGAAGACCTTCCAGATCCCGCTCAACGTCACCGCCGCGAACCTCTCGCGCTGGCAGGCCATCAAGCAGCTGCGCATCTCCATCACGAAGAGCGGCGACCCGACCTCCGTCGTCGCCGGCGACATCCGCTTCTCCCGCATCGCCGTGGTCGGCAACGCCTGGCAGCGCGGCATCGCCGGCGACTCGGCGACGGGCGCGCTCGGCGGCGGCACGGTCACGGTCAAGGCCGTCAACAACGTCGACGACCCGACCTACATCCCCATCTACAAGGCCGGGGGGGAGGCCCAGGAGATCTTCACCGCCCTCTACGGCACCGTCGACGAGCTCCAGAAGCAGACCAACACCTCGAACATCTCGGAGCAGGCCCTCGAGCTCGGCTACCAGGGTCTCGTCGCCGGGACCACGATCTACACCAAGCGCGTCTTCAACCGCGCCTTCGACATCAGTCAGCACCGCGCCTTCGCCTTCCTCCTCTACGGCTCCGCACGCGGCAATGGCTCGATCGACGGCTCGAAAACGTTTTTCCTGCGCGCCGGCTCGGACAAGGACTACTTCGAGGTCAAGGTCCCCATCAACTTCTCGGGCTGGAAGAAGGTCGTCATCCGGCAGGTCGACTCCGGAGGACAGCAGATCGCGGACTCCTGGCAGGTCGGCGACGCCCCCTCCGGCACGGTCGTGTTCTCCACCGGCAACCCGAGCCTCCAGCAGATCCCGCAGATCACCGCCGGCGTCTATTCGACCGCCAACGACGCCTCCAGCAACGCCGGCACCCTCTGGCTCGACGAGATCCACGTGGCCGAGCCCATCACCCGGGTCGGCACGGCCCAGAAGATCCAGGCGGACTTCACCGTCCCCGCCTGGGGCTCCTTCGGCTTCAAGCACCGCTTCATGGACCGCCACTACCAGACGCCGACGACGGTGGTGAGCAACCAGGACAACCGGCAGGACAACGCCTACCTGAACCTCGACCGCATCAGCTTCCTGCCGCTGCGCTTCGCGCTCTCGCGCATCATCACGGTCACCCCGAACGCCAACGCGACCGGAAACCTCTCGAACACCGTGAGTCTCATGAGCGCGGGCAGGGTCACCGTCTGGAACGGCAGCGCCCAGGGCTCCTTCAACTACGGCGCCTGGCCGCGCCTGAACCTCTCGCACGAGCGGGCCCGCACCGAGTACGAGCTGCTCACCCGCCTCGACGACCGCAAGACCTACACCGGGAGCATGGACTACAGCCTCCCCTTCGAGCGCTTCTTCACCCCCCGGACCGTCGGTCTGAACTACACCTTCGTGAAGTACTCGGTCTCCTTCGACTCCCCGCTCTCGCGCTCGATCGCGGGGAACTTCAACACCGACGAGTTCACCAACACCTACGGCGCCCGCCTGACCTTCGTCCCCTGGTCGGGCTCCTCGCTGAACCCGAACTACTCGATGACCCAGGTCAAGGAGAACCGCTCCGACTTCACCTCCGGCGCGGAGGTGAGCCAGAGCTACCCCAAGTCGCAGAACCAGAACGTCGGCTTCTCGTCGAACTTCCGCCTGCTCTCCTGGCTCAACCCGAGCGTCGCCTACTCGGTGAACACCCTCGAGAACAACATCCTCTCCCCGACGCGCATCGAGAACGGGACCCTCGTCATGACCAGCTACACGGTGGCGGGCGCCACGAACTCCTTCCCCATCGGCGAGTTCAAGACCGTCAACCGCTCCGCCAACGGCAGCATCAACCTCACCCTCAACGCCTCGGAGATCCTGACGAAGTCGAAGCTCCTGCGCAGCTTCTCCCTGACCAACGGCTACTCCCTGCAGGACGGCGACGTCTACAACAACATCGAGAAAGGCCTCGACACGAAGACCGCCCTCTGGGTGCGCACCCCGCTGCGTCCGCGCGGCGCCGCCGCCCAGCGCGCCAACCAGACCCTGCGCGACACGCTCAACTCGACGCAGCGCTGGACGCCGCTGGAGGCCTACGACCTGGAGGGCCGCAAGGCGGCGCTGAAGACCTTCGCGATCACGAACAACTACGTCAAGAGCATCCAGCGCACCGACACGACCGGGACGCTCTCGAAGACCGTCTCGACGACGCTCCCCGACCTCATCGCCTCGCTCTCCCAGATGGAGAAGCTCGTCTTCGCGGACTCCTGGATGCGCAACGGCCAGATCAACCTCAAGTACGCCGCGCACACGACCGAGAACGTCGGGCAGTCGCTCGACGGAGACGACGCGGTGGGCACCGACCTGCGCGCGATGATCCGCGAGCGCTTCGACACCTCGCTGAGCTTCAACCGCCGCACCTCCGCGCGCAAGGACCTGCGCATCGGACAGATCACCCAGACCACGTCGCACCAGGATTTCACCCTGCAGTCGACCTTCGACGTGCGCATCTTCCGCTTCACCCCGAAGCTCGACTACCAGGAAGACGTGACCACCCTCGGCACGGGCGTCGACACGCAGAACACGACGATCATCACGCCGAGCATGCTCATCCGCACGGACATCTCCCTGCCCAAGGGCCTGCGTCTGCCCTTCAGCAAGAAGACCCTGTCCTTCACCAACCGCGTCATCTGGACGACGACGCTCTCGCTGGCGATGCGCAAGTCGCCGGTGACCATCGCCGAGAACTCCAAGCTCTTCAACCTGAACACGAACGCCGACTACGAGCTCGCCAAGAACCTGCGCATGACCCTCAACGGCGCGGTCAGCCGCATGTGGCACAAGTACATCAAAGAAGAGGATTACGTCTCGTATCAGTTCGGAACGATGTTGACGTTCCAGTTCTAGAAGGGGACGTTATTCCCTACTGCCTCTCCCCCGCGGGGGAGGGCAGGGAGGGGGGCGAACTTCTCCAGGAATCAGAGTTTCACCCCCCCTCTGGGTCTCCCCCCGTGGGGGAGGGCCGGGGAGAGGGGCGGACTTATCCGGGAAACAGCACCTCCCCCCCTCTGGGTCTCCCCCCGTGGGGGGGAGCAATAGGGTAGACCCTCTCCTCACACCTTCCTCACGCAAGGAACTCCTTTCGCTTCTCATTCGTACACCTGATGTGTGGGGCCTGCCGCTCTCGGATCATCTCCTGCAGCTCCTGCTCCCTCGCGTCTGCCTGAACTGCAGGGAGGACCTCCCCTGGCCCCTGGAGGGACCGCTCTGCGGGGCCTGCCTGCGCGAGCTCCGGCGGCCGGAACCGGCCTGCCGGCGCTGCGGCCGGCGCTGGGAGGGACCTTCGCCCTGCCGCGCCTGCCGCGAGGCCCTCTCGCCCGTGGACCTCGTGCGCGCCGCCTTCGTCTACGGCGGGCCCCTGCCGCGCCTGCTCCACGCGTTCAAATACGAAGGCCGCGAGGAGGCGGGCCGCGCGCTCGCGGACTGGACGGCGCAGGCCTTCCGGCGGACTCCGGGCTTCGAGGACGCCGACGCGCTCGTCCCGGTCCCCCTGCACCCGTCCCGGGAGCGCGCGCGGGGCTTCAACCAGGCCCTGGGGCTCGCCCGCGCGCTCGCGCGGACCTCGGGCCTGCCCGTGCGCAGGGCGCTCGTCCGCATACGGCCCACGCGGCCGCAGTGGCGCTACGGCCGCGCCGCGCGGCGCCAGCGCCTGAGGGACGCGTTCGCGCTCGCGGAGGCCGTCGGGCCGCTTCGGGGAAGGGTGCTCGTGCTCGTCGACGACGTCGCAACGAGCGGCGGGACCCTCGAGACCTGCGCGCGGGTCCTGCGTGCCGGCGGGGCGCGCGCCGTCAAGGCGTTCGTATTGGCGCGAAGTTGAACCGAAGGTTCGACTCCGCGGGGGTTGCTTAGCCTGAGCCGAGGCGCGCGGAAGCGCGCCTCATTTCAGGCCCAGAAGACGCTTCCACCAGGGCTTCGGCTTCGCGACCGGCCGGGCGGCGACCTCTTCGGCGGTGGGGATGTAGCAGGGGAGGGTGAACTGGAAGTTCGCGCCCTTGCCGGGCTCGCTCTCGACCCACATCTGCCCCTGCTGGAGGTGGACGAAGGCCTTGGCGATGGCGAGCCCGAGTCCGGTGCCGCCGACGTGCTTCTCGCCGGAGGCGATCTGGATGAACTTCTCGAAGATCTTCTGCTGGTCGGCCTTGGGGATGCCGGGGCCGGTGTCGGAGACGAAGAAGCAGACGGCACGCGAGCCGTCGCGCGAGGGTCCCGCGCCGATCCGGACCGTGCCGCCGGCGGGCGTGAACTTGATGGCGTTGGAGAGGAGGTTGACGAAAACCTGGACGGTGCGCTTGGGGTCGGCGTTCACGGTCGGGAGCGAGGAGGGGCAGGCGGTCTCGACGCGCAGGCCCTTCTTCTGCACCCACGGGAGCATGCTGTCGAGGGACTCCTGGACGAGGAGTTCGGGCCGCGCGGGCTTCGGATAGACCGTCATCTGGCCCGATTCGATCTTCGAGAAATCGAGGATGCTGTTGACGAGGTCCTCGAGGCGGTCGGTGTTGCGCAGCGCGTTGGTCATGATGCGCTGCTCGTCGGCCTTGAGCTTGGAGGAGACGGCTCCCTCGAGGATCTCGAGGGCCGCGCGGATGGCCGTCAGCGGCGAGCGCAGCTCGTGGGTCACGTGCGCGACGAATTCGCGCTGCATCTTCTGCGCTTCGCGATACTTCGTGACGTCGCTGAGCGTGGACACGACGCCGACGGGCTTGCCGGCCTCGGTCTGCACGATGGCCGTCGAGGCGCGCAGGGTGCGGCGCGTGTCGTCCTTGCCGGAGACGGCCACCTCCCCCTGGACCGGCTTGTCGTTGGGGACCACGGTCTCCTTGGAGAGCGCGAGGAGGTGCTCCTCCTTCACATGCTCGGAGAGCGGCTTGCCCGCCATCTCGGCGAGCGAGGAACCGTAGAGCTCCTCGGCGGCGGGGTTCATCATGAGGACGCGGCCGGAATCGTCGACGACGACGACGCCCTCGGCGACGTTGGAGAGCACGGCCTGGGTGCGGACCTGCTCGTTCTGGAGCGTCGTGGCCTGGCGCTTGAGCTCGCGCGTGGCTTCCTGGACCTTGACCTCGAGCTCGGCGCGGATCTTCTGCATCACCGTGCCGTAGATGCGGCTCTGCTCCCCGCGGTCCATCGTCGCGCGATGGGCGAGGACCTCGATGGTCTTCTCGATGGGCTCGCCCTGGACCTTTTCGACGGCTTCGGCGGCCCCGCCCGTCCCGCCGCCCCCCTCGCCCATGCCCTCGACGGCGCCGCCCGAGCCCGGGGTCCCCGCGGCCGAGGCGCCGGAGGGACCGCCGGCCGGCGCGCCGGTCTCCGCGGGCGCTGGGCTCCCGTCGGGGAGCCGGTCCACCTTGGCGTAGAGGGCTTCGTTGAGGAGGATGCGCGAGACGCCCTTCTCGGAGAGGAACTTCGCCGGGACGACGGTCTTGGCCGCCTCCGGGCGCAGGGCGGCGAGCTGGCAGAAGGCCGAAAGCTCCTCCTCGGTGACGCCCGCCGCGAAGGTCACGCTGTTGAGCTTGAAGCGGGTGAAGGTGTTCCCGATGGAGCTGGGCAGATCGCGCACGGGGCCGACGATGCGGCCGTTGGCGATGACCTTGTCGGCGTCGAGGGAGTAGGCGAGCGTCCCCTCGGGGATCTCCGCGAGGATCGTCGAGAGCACCCGCACGGCCTCCGCCAGCATGGCGCGGACCGCCGGATGGGCCGGATTGTAGAGGTTCATCTGGCTGAGCGTCTTGCCGATGGTCTTGAGGACTTCGAGGCAGAGGCGTTCGGATTCGCTCATGGCTGGGGGAGAACGGCTTCCCTTTCTGTATTCTACCCAGAACCTCGAAACAATGCAAAAGCAAACATGTCGCGCATTTCACCTCCGGCTGAACGCGGGGTGAAATGCGCGACCCTGTTTGGTAGAATCCCCGGACCTATGAAGAGCTACGATATCTGCGTCGTCGGCTGCGGCTACGTCGGTCTCGTCACCGGAACCTGCCTCGCCGACCTCGGCCACCACGTCGTCTGCGTCGATTCCGACAGATCCAAGGTCGGCGCCCTCCGCAAGGGCCGCTCCCCCATCTACGAGCCGGGCCTCGAGCCCATGATCCGCCGCAACATGAAGGCCGGCCGGCTCGTCTTCACGGGCTCCATCGCCGAGGGCATGCACTGGAAGGGCCGCCGCGCCTCGGTCGTCTTCATCGCGGTCGGCACGCCCCCGCGCGCCGACGGCTCCGCCGACCTCTCCTTCGTGGAGGTCGTGACCACCGAGATCGCCAAGGCCATGACGGATTACACCGTCGTCGTGGACAAGTCCACGGTCCCCGTCGAGACCGGCGACAAGGTCTCCAAGGTCATCGCCCGCGTCAACCGCAAGAAGGTCCCCTACGACGTGGTCTCCAACCCGGAGTTCCTCGCCGAAGGGACGGCCGTCGAGGACACGCTCCACCCCGACCGCATCGTCATCGGGGTCGCCTCCGCGCGCGCCGAGCAGATCGTGCGCGAGGTCTACTCCCCGATCAAGGCGCCCGTGCTGGTCACCGACGTCAAGAGCGCCGAGATCATCAAGCACGCCTCCAACTCCCTGCTCGCGACGAAGATCTCCTTCATCAACGCGGTCAGCCGCGTCTGCGAGGCGGTCGGCGCCGACGTCGAGCTCGTCGCCCGAGGGATGGGGCTCGACCGGCGCATCGGAGCGCACTTCCTGCACGCGGGCCTCGGCTTCGGCGGCTTCTGCTTCCCCAAGGACCTCGAGGCCTTCTACCGGATCTCCAAGGACAAGGGCTACGACTTCCAGATCCTCAAGGCGGTCATCGACGTCAATGAGACGCAGCGCGACTGGCTCCTGCGCAAGCTCGAGGAGGACCTCTGGAACCTCGCGGGCAAGCGCGTCGCGATGCTCGGGCTCGCCTTCAAGCCCAACACCGACGACCTGCGCTACGCGCCGGCGCTCTTCATCATCAAGAAGCTGCTCGAGCACAAGGTGAAGGTCTCGGCCTACGACCCGGTGGCCATGGAGAAGGCCCGCAAGACGGTGAGCGGGATCGCCTTCGCGAAGGACCCCTACGCCGCCGCCAAGGGCGCCGACTGCCTCGCGGTCGTGACCGAGTGGCCCGAGTTCACCAAGCTCGACTTCAAGCGCATCCACGCGCTCATGCAGACCCCGGTGATCCTCGACGGACGCAACTGCCTCGACGCCGCGGCCCTGCGCAAGCTCGGCTTCGTCGTGCGGCAGGTCGGCCGCCCAAGTGCTCCGACCGCATAATTATGGGCGTTTTGGAGGCCCGAGCCTGATGCGGATTCAAGGAGCGACAATCGAAGATAGCTTGAGCTATCTGAGGGCGGAGCGACGCGGAAGCCGCCCAGGGGCGGGCCTCCCCTTCCGCGATAGTTTCGCCGCCGCCGGTGGCGAAACTTCCCAGATAGGGGCCGGGCGATTTCGGCCGCCAGCCGCGTTCCTCGTCGCTCACATAGCTCACGCTATGCTCGCTCCTCGCGCCTTGCCGGACGGCCGAAATCGCCCGGTCAAAACGCCCATAATTATGCGGTCGGAGCACTGAATGAGGGTCCTCGTCACCGGCGCCGCGGGCTTCATCGGCAGTCACATCTGCGAGTTCCTCCTCGAGCGCGGCCACACGGTCGTCGGCATCGACAACCTCCTGACCGGCCGCATCGAGAACATCGGACATCTCTTCCGCGAGCCGCGCTTCGACTTCGTCAAGCACGACGTCACGAACTACATCCACGTGCCCGGGAAGCTCGACGCGGTCATGCACTTCGCAAGCCCCGCGAGCCCCATCGACTACGCCATGTACCCCATCCCGACGCTCAAGGTCGGCGCGCTCGGGACCCACAAGGCGCTCGGCCTGGCCAAGGAGAAGGGCGCCGTCTTCATGCTCGCCTCGACCTCCGAAGTCTACGGGGACCCGCTCGTCAACCCTCAGCCCGAGGGCTACTGGGGCAACGTGAACCCCATCGGGCCCCGCGGGGTCTACGACGAGGCCAAGCGCTTCGCCGAGGCCATGACGATGGCCTACCACCGCTACCACCGCATGCAGGTGCGCATCGTCCGGATCTTCAACACCTACGGACCGCGCATGCGCAGGAAGGACGGGCGCGCCGTCCCGAATTTCATCACGCAGGCGCTGCGGGGACGCCCCATCACCGTCTACGGGAACGGGAGCCAGACGCGCTCGCTCTGCTACGTCTCCGACCTCGTCGACGGGCTCTACCGCCTGCTGCGCTCGGACCAGAACTCCCCGGTCAACATCGGCAACCCGCACGAGGTCACCGTCCGCGAGCTCGCCGAGGCCATCCGGCGCCTCTGCGGCTCGCGCTCGCGCATCGTGAGCAAGCCGCTCCCGGTCGACGACCCCAAGGTCCGCCGCCCCGACATCCGCGTCGCCCGCAGGAAGCTGCGCTGGGAGCCGAAGGTCCCCCTCGAAAAGGGCCTGCGCCGCACCATCGACTACTTCCGCGGCGAGTGATCGGGAATCCCTTCGGGATTCCCGGGGGTCTCGACAAGCTGTCTCGTCCGCACGAACGACTCCGATGAACGACTCTGAAAAATCCAGCGGCAAGTACGCCCAGCAGGGGCTGAGCGCCGGGCATCCAAAACCGGCACTCAGCATCCTGCTGCCTTGCCTCGACGAAGCGGAGGGACTCCCGCGCGTCGAGGCGGAGCTCTTCGCCTCCCTCGACGGGCTCGGGACCCCCTATGAGGTGCTCGCCGTCGACGACGGCTCCCGCGACGCCACCCTCGCGCGCCTCGAGGAACTGGCCGCCCGCCGCCCGGAGCTGCGCGTCCTGCGCCACGAACGCACGCGCGGCCTGGGCGCCGCGCTCAAGACGGGCATCGCCGCCGCCGCCGGAGACTGGCTCGTCCCGCTCGACGCCGACCTCACCTTCCACCCGCGGTCGATCGCCGACCTGCTCGCGGCCCAGCGCGGGTCGGACGCGGACTGCGTCTGCGGCTCCCCCTGGCTGGGGACCGGCTCGGAGGTCCCGCCGGGACGCCGACTGCCGAGCCTCCTGCTCAACGCCTTCTACCGCGGGGCCTTCGACCGCCGCTTCAGCGCCTACACGCCCATGTTCCGCCTCTACCGGCTGAGCGCCCTGCGCCCCCTGCGCATCGCGAGCGACGGCTTCGAAGTCTCCGCCGAGATCCTCGTGCGGCTCCTGCGCGCCGGCGGCCGCATCGTCGAGGTCCCGGCCCCCCTCAGCGTCCGGCGGACCGGGGTCTCCAAGCTCCGGCGCTCCCGCGAGCTCTGGGCCCACCTGCGCCTCATCGCGCGCCTGCTGGCGCGCGCGTAGAGAACATTCCTCATAGGCCCTTGAAATGCCGGAACACGGGCCTTACACTTAGGGCGGGACCCCTCCCATGCCCGCCCTCGCCCGCCGCCTCGTCGGGCCGTTCGTCCTGTCCCTCCTCTTCGGAGCGGTGCGGCCATGTTCCTCGGCCTGCCCGGCGCATCTCCCTGAGCACGAGACCCTCTGGGGCCTGACCGCCGCCGCGTGGACCGCCGCCTGTGACGAGGGCAAGGATCCGCTCGCCCTCCTCGAGAAGACGCGCACGGACTTCATCGCCGCCTGCACGGAAGCCTTCCTCGGCGCCCTGCCCGAGGAGCCGGTCCGGGAGCGCTGCGCGCAGGGGCGGCCGGGCGAGAGCGCCCTGCGCGCTCTGCTCAAGGACGGGAAGAGCCTCTCGCCGGGTGAGAACACCCCCCCCGGGAAAGCCCGCGCCGGGGTCTCGGCCGCCGGGCTCTCGCGCCTCGGCGCCGTCGGGGCCGACGCCTCGGCCCTGGACGCCGCTTATTCCGGAGCCGCACAGCACGCGACCCTCCCGTTCGCCGCAGAGGCGGCCCTGCCCCCCGCGCAGGCCGCGATGACGCCCTCCTCCGCCCACAAAGCCCTCAAGACTCCGGGGGTCGCGACCCCCCCTCGACTCCCCCCCGCCGCGCTCGCGCTCGCGCTGGAGCTCCCGGCCGCCGGCCTGGCGGGCGGCTCCCCGGAGCGCCGCTTCGCCCAGTCCATCTTCGAACGGATGCAGGACTCCGAGGAGGGCCGCGCGATCCTCTCGGACCTCGTCCAGGAGAGCCTCCTGCGCGGGCGGAAGGTGAAGGTCGCCATCGACGACGCCAAGGGCACGGAGATCGTCTCCAACGACGGGGTCGAAGACATCGAAGGCGCCGCATCGGGCGTGTCCCAGCCCGACGACTGGACTCTGAACCTGAACAAGGCCTTCCTGCGCTTCAAGGACCCCGAGCTCGCGCTCAACGACGCGACGGCCACCGCCGCCCACGAGCTCTACCACATCCTGCTGCGCTCGCGCACCCGCCGCGTCTACCCCGGCTATCGCGAAGTCTTCTCGTACGACCTCCACGACGAGATCGCCGCGCGCCTGAAGGGCTACATCGTCTCGGCCCAGCTCAACGGCGGCCGCCCGGACGGGCACAGCGAGGAGGTCCGCTCCCTCCTCGACGACCCGGACGGCACCTGGGAGTCGATGAAGCTCTGGGACTCCGGCTACTCCGTGAGCCTCGACCGCTCCGAGATGGCCGACCCCCTCGCCGCGTACGCCGCGCGCCTCGAGGACCTCAAAAACGCGCTCAAGGAAGCCCGGGAGGAACGCGCCGCCCTGCCGGCACTCCTGCGCCGCATCCGCCATTTCGCGAAGACGCACGGCCTCGCGGAGCGCCTGCGCGACCTGCTCGACGGGACCGAGAAGCGGACGCGCACGGTCGTCGAGGACATCGCGGGCTACCGCGAGGCCATGAGCGACGTGAAGCAGCGGCGCGACTTCCTGCGTTCGCGCGCCGGCCGCGCCGAGCTGACGCGGACGAAGCGCGCCGCCGCCGACCCCGCCTACGGCCGGGTCGCCGCGGACTGCGCCCGCGACCTCGAGAAGCTGCGCGCCCAGGTCGTCGCCAAGCCGCTCCCCAAACCGACGAAGTCTTCCGGCCAGATCGACCTGGCCGAGCTCTCCGCCCTGGCCGAGAAGGACCGCCTCGAGAACCCCTCCCACGTGCCCGATCTCTGACGAGATCGGGCCTCGTCGCAGGAAGCTGTTCCCGGCCCGACAAGCAGAGACAGGGACCGCCCCGTCCAGGCGGTCCCTGTTCTTGTTTTTGTAACACCATCCCGATACCCTAATAGCGACGCGCCGAGCCGACCGAGCGCTAACGCGAGGAAGTGCCGCCTTCATACTCCGTCAGAGGGCGGCCGACCGCGATAGAAGCGGGCGGCTCATCTATCGAGACGCCGGCGCACGAGGAGAACCCATGGACCAGGAACATCTCGACCCGACCTCCGTCAACGACGTGGAGACCGCGCGCCTGGCCCTGCGCTGGTCCCTCGAGAAGATCCACGCCCTGCAGGACGAGCTCTCCAAGAACAAGGCGACCGCCCAGGACGCCGTGGAGAAGCTCCGCCTGGCCGCCGAACAGCTCTCCCAGAAAGACGCCGCGATCCTCCGCTGGCAGAACACCATCCGCGTCTGGGAGCAGAACTGGAAGGACCAGCAGCGCATGGAGGAGGAGATCCGCGAGCGGCTCAAGAAGGAGATGACCTTCGAAGAGAACGCCGCCGCCAAGGAGGCGCGCCGCCAGCTCGAACTCCAGATCGAGGAGCTGCGCCGCGAGGTCTCCGCGAAGGAGCAGGTCGCCGGCGAGCTGCGCAGGGCCCAGATTGACGCCGTCAAGACCGCCGTCCTCGAGAAAGAGAAGGAGATGCAGTCCCTGCTGGCCCACCAGGGGGCGGCCCTCGAGGAGACCAAGCAGTCGCTCATCGAGCGGCTCAACATCCAGGCCGAGGTGATCCGCGCCAAGGAGCGCGACCTCGAGGACCAGCAGCGCCTGCTCGACGAGAAGATCCGTTCCAAGGAATCCGACTTCCGCCGCAAGTACCAGCAGTTCGAGGAGGAGACGCTCCGTCACAGCCAGGAGGCCGTCGCGCGCGAGGAGATGAACCTCGCCGCGCGCTTCGAAGCCAAGCTCGCCCAGCACGAGGTCACCCTGCGCCAGAAGGAGGCGCAGGTCGAGGACCAGCGCAAGCGCCTGGAGGGAGAGCAGAACCGCCGGCTCGAGGAGCTCGAAGCCGCCTTCCGCTCGAAGGAGGCCCAGCTCGAGGAGCGCCGGCGCCTCCACGACGAGGCGCACAACGCCCGGGCCGCCGAGCTCGACGACGCCAACAAGCACCGCTTCGAGAAGGAATGGGGCCGCCTGCAGGACCGCCTCGAGTCGGAGCGCAAGCTGCTCGAAGAGCACTACCGCGAGAAGGAATCGCGCCTCGACGAGGACATCCTGCGCCGCAACCAGGAAGTCCAGCTCCATTATCAGAAGACGGAGGAGCAGCTCATCACGAAGTATCAGTCCATCCAGAACCAGCTCGTCGCCAAGGAGAAGGAGCTCTGGAAGGCGCATCAGAAGCACCTCGACGAGCTCCTCGAGAAGAACCGCGCCGAGCTCGCCTCCCAGCGCGACGAGCTCGCCGCGTCCTTCGAGACGAAGGAGGGCGCGCTCCTCGACCGCGAGAAGGCGCTCGAAGCGGCCTATGAGCGCAAGGAAGCCGAGCTCTTCACCCGGGAGCAGAAGCTCGCCGAGGAAGCGCGGCGCAAGGAGGAGGCGCTCACCGAGCGCTTCCACGCGCTGCAGGCGGAGCAGGCGGAGAAGGCCCAGAGCGAGTGGGAGGCGCAGCGCAAGAAGTTCGAGACGGCGCTCCAGGCCCACCGCGAGCAGCTCGACGCCGCCCGCCTCGCCCTCGAGGCGGAGGCCGCGCGCAAGGAGGAGACGGTCTTCCAGCGCCTTCAGGAACTCGACGTCGAGAAGACCCGGCTGAAGGCCGAGGCCGACGAGCAGGTCAAGATGCGCGTGCGCGAGCTCGAGGCCCAGCACGCGGCCAAGGAAGGGGAGTGGCGCGAGCGCATGCGCCGCCTCGAGGAGTCCACGGTCTCTCACTGGGCCCAGCGCGAGCGCGACCTCCAGGCCGAGCACGGCCGCTCCCTCGAAGAGGCCCGCACCCGCTTCACCCAGGACCTCGACGCCGAGCGCCGCGTCCTCGAGGCCGCCCTCGCCAAGCGCCAGGAGGAGCTCACACAGTCCTTCCTCTCCCGCGAGACGGAGCTGCGCCGCCTGCTCCAGCAGGAGCAGACGAAGTGGCTGCGCGAGCAGGAAGCCTCCTTCGAGTCCCTTCGCAAGGAGCTCGTCGATAAGAATCTCAAGGAATCCTCGGCCCTGCGCGCCCAGCAGGAGGAGCGCCTCCAGTCCGTCGAGGCCGAGGGCCGCCGCCGTCTGCTCGAGGAGCGCAAGACGATGAACGAGCGCGTCCGGGCGGTCGAAGCGGAGCTCGAGGGGCGCTATCAGACGATGCGCGCCGAGCTCGAGGCCGAGGGTCGGCGCAAGGAGGAGGAGGCCGTGCGCCAGCGCGCCCAGGCCTTCGAGTCCGAGCGCGAGAAGCTCAAGGCCGACCGCGCGGAGCTCGAGGAATCCGGGAAGGGTCTCAAAGCCGCCCTCGAGAGCGCCTACGCGGACAAGGAGCGGCGCCTGCGCGAGGAGTTCTTCGCGCGCGAGGCGGCCCTCAAGAGCGAGGTCGCCCAGAAGGAGGACGTCTACCGCCGCTCCTATGAGGAAGCCGTCGCGAAGGAGAAGGCCACCCTCGAGGGCCGCCACGCCGGGCTCGAGCGCCAGCTGCGCGACGTCTACGCCTCCAAGGAGCGCGAGGCCCAGGAGGCCTGGGCGCGCCGCGAGCAGGACTGGATCATCCAGCGCGAGAAGACCCTCACCGAGGAGCGCGAGCGCCTCGAACTGGCCTACCGCCAGAAGGAGGGCATCCTCGAGCGTCTGCGCGAGGAGCTCGAAGAGAAGGTCCAGGGCCGCCTCAAGGAGCTCGAGGGCGACCATCGCGCCCGCACGGAGGGGCTCGAGGAGGAGTCCCGCCGCCAGCGCGAGGAGGCCGAGGCCCTGCGCATGACCCTCCAGCTCGAGGCCCGCAACCGCGAGGGCCAGCTCCAGGAGACCTTCCGACAGAAGGAGGAGCAGCTCAAGGGCATCGTCGAGCAGCGCAAGCTCGAGCTCACGAAGCTCGAGACCGACTTCCATGCGAAGTGGGTGGCGCGCGAAGCCGAGCTCCTCCAGGGGCTCGCCGAGGAGAAGACCCGCTGGCTCGCCTCGCAGCGCGACCTCCTCGAGAAGGAACGTCAGGAACGCGAGGTCGCGCAGGAGCGCGACTGGCAGACGCGGCGCAAGGAGCTCGAGCTCTCGTATCAGCAGCGCGAGAACATGCTCGAGGAGACCATCCGCTCCCGCACGAAGGAGGTCGAGGCCCTGCTCGTGCAGAAGGAGAAGGACCTCATCCTCAACTACGAGGACCAGCTCTTCAAGGCGCGCACCGAGTTCGACGCCTCCTACCGCTCCCGCGAAGAGGCGCTTCAGATGAAGTACCTCGAGCTCGAGAAGAAGCTCACCGCGGAATGGGTGTCCAAGGAGAACTCGTGGAACATGCAGAAGGGCGAGCTCGTCGAGCGCGAGATCGCCGGCCTGCGCGCGGAGTTCCAGGAGAAGGAGGCCGCGCTGGCGCGCCGCACCGAGGAGGCCGAGCGCCAGAGCGCCGCGCGCCGGCAGACCCTGGAGGAACAGCACGACCGGCGCCGCAAGGAGTTCGAGACGCTCGTCGCGCAGGAGCGGGACGCCGCGCGCGAGTCGGGCGAACGCCGGGCCGCGGAGCTCGAGGAGACCGCGCGCGCGCGCCTCGCCGACCTCGAGCGCGAGAAGACGCGGGCCCAGGCCTACCTGCAGAAGCGCGAGGAGGAACTCTCCGCCGGGGCCGCCAAGCGCGAGAACGAGCTCCGCAAGTCCTGGGAGCTCAAGCAGCTGGAGTTCGCCTCGCAGTACGAGGAAAAGCTCCGCCGCCTCTCCGAGGAACGCGCCGACCTCCAGAAAGAGTACGAGCGGCGCCTGCGCGAGTTCGAGCTGCGCCAGAACAAGGACCGCCCGCACACCAAGGACTGAGCGAAGCGTCCGCAGAGATCTATGGCCCCGGCTGCCCCCGCAGCCGGGGCCTTTGCATTTTTACGGTCTAAATATCCTCTCCCCCTCTCCCGCCACGCCGGGCGTCCGGACTGCCAGATTCCTTACCGCGTCCGGTCCCGGCACTTTCAGCGCCGGGGTGCCGGCGAGGGGGACTGGGGGGTGAGGGGGTCGAGAGTACGAGAATCTACCTTCGCCGTTCTCTCGACGGATTGACGAGGGAGGGCCTAAAAAGAGAAACTCTCCCCCGCATGCCGAGCGACGCCGCCGGACCCATCCACGACCGTCCCTGGGGCAGCTGGCAGGTCCTCTCCGAAGCCCCGGACCACAAGGTCAAGCGGATCCGCGTGAAGCCGGGAGGACGGCTCAGCTATCAGCGTCACGCCCGCCGCAGCGAGCACTGGTTCATCGTGTCCGGGGAGGCGCTCGTCACCCTCGAAGGCCGTTCCCGCGCCCTGAGCGCCGCGCAGTCCCTCGACGTGCCGCTCGGAGCCGCCCACCGCATCGCCAACGCAGGCTCCCTCGACCTGACGTTCATCGAGGTCGCGCTCGGCGACGACCTCGCCGAAGACGACATCACCCGTCTGGAGGACGACTATGGTCGCGCTTGAAGCCGCTCCCCCGGAAGTCTCCGCGGCGCACGCCCCCGTCACCCCCGAGACGCTGGCCTACTATTCCCGCGGAAGGGACTTCTATCACTGCCTTTTCGCGGAGCAATTCGACCGCCCGATCCTCGAACGCCTCACCCGCCTCACCGACCACCTGCGGGCCCTGACGAAGACGAAGGAGGGCGACGACTACGTCGCCACCGTCCTCTCGAACAAGAGGGCCATGCTCTATTTCTCCCAGCCCTCGACGCGGACCTTCCTCTCCTTCCAGAACGCCTGCCACATCCTCGGGATGAAGACCTGCGAGATTCGCGACCCGCGGACCTCCTCGGAGATGAAGGGCGAGAGCTTCGAGGACGGCATCCGGACCTTCGCGAGCTACGTCGACCTCATCATCATCCGCCACTTCGAGAACGGCTTCGCCGAGCTCGCGGCCCGCACGCTCCACGACGCGCCGCGGCCCGTGCCCGTCATCAACGCCGGGGCCGGGACCTTCCAGCACCCCACGCAGGCCCTGCTCGACGTCTACACGATGAACCGCTACCTCGAAGGCGGCATCGACGGCAAGACCCTCATGCTCGTCGGGGACCTCAAGCGCGGCCGCACGGTGCACTCGCTCGCGCTGATGATGCGGGTCTACCGCGGGGTGCGCCTCCTGCTCGTCTCCCCCCCCGAGTTCCGCATGAAGCCCGAGGTCCTCAAGGCGCTCGACGCCTCCGGGGTGCGCTACGAGGAGACGACCGACTTCGAGGGCTCCCTGCGCGAAGCCGACACCGTCTACATGACCCGCGTGCAGGACGAGCACGACAAGGCGGGGGAGTCCGGCCGCGTGGACGTCTCGCGCTACGCGCTGCGGACCGAGCACATGCGCCTGGCCAAGAAGAACGCGATCATCCTCCACCCCCTGCCCCGCAGAGGCGAGATCGACCCGGGCGTGGACGCCGACCCTCGCGCCGCCTACTGGCGCCAGGAACGCAACGGGCTCTGGACCCGCGCGGCGCTGATGGCCCTCATCTTCGGCGTCGAAAAGCAGCTCCTCGAGAGGCCCGCACCGCGGTGACCTCGGCCTTCTCGGCCCTGCTCCTCGGGCTGGCCCTCCTGGGGCCCGTCCCGGCGCGGGCGGAGCGTCCCATCACGACCCCGGCGCCGGAGTTCCCCGCCGGTGCCGCCTGGATCAACTCCGAGCCGTTCTCCCTCGAGCGCCTGCGCGGGCGCCGCGTCGTCGTGCTGGCCTTCCTCAACGCCAACTCCGGGGCCGCGCTGCGCGCCCTCGAGCCGGTGCGGCGCTGGTGGAACCGCTACGCCCTCGACGGCCTCATGGTGATCGGCGTCCACAGCCCGGACTACTCCTTCGCGCGCGACCCGGCCTGGGCTCGACGGACCTACCGGAGCCTCGACGTGCGCTTCCCCGTCCTCCTCGACACCCAGCGGCGTCTCTGGAAGGATTTCGCCAACGAGGGCTGGCCCGCCCTCTACCTCATCGACGAGAAGGGCCGCGTCGTCTTCGACCGCCTCGGAGAGGGCGGGTCGGCGGAGTTCGAGCGAGAGCTCCTCGCGGCCCTCGAACGCTTCAACGGCTACCGCTCGACCGAGACCGTGAAGGACCCGCCCGCGCGCGACGACTGCGGCGTCGCGACCCGGCCCCTCTACCTCGGCGCCCGGCGAGGGGTCAAGACCGTCCTCATCTCTTCGCGGCGCCATAACGCGCTCGTCGACTCACGCGACGGCGAGGTCGCCCTCGGCGGAGAATGGAGCCCGGAGCCCGACGCCCTGCGCTCCGCCGGCCCCGGGACCGCCCGCCTGCAGGCCGTCTACCGCGGCGCGGAGGCGTTCGCGGTCTTCTCGCACGCGGAGCGCCGGCCGCTGCGCGTCTTCGTCAAGCAGGACAACCTCTGGCTGCACACGGGCAACGCGGGCACCGACGTGCGCTGGGACGGGGACGACCAGAGCTACGTGGACGTCGCCTCCCCCCGCATGTACTCCCTCGTGCGCAACCGGCGCCCGGGCGTCCATGAGGTCCAGCTGAGCGTCGACGACGCCGGGCTCGCCGTGCACGGCCTCGAGTTCCCCGACTACTGCCAGACCGACTTCATCCGCGCGAAGCCATGAGCGCGCGCTGCTCCGCGCGCGCGGAGGTCGCCGCGCTCTCCGCCGTCCCCCTCGACGCACGCCTCACGACCGACTTCGCCATCGCCGGCGGCTCGCACGACACGGCGCGCAACGTGCTGGTGCGCGTGCGCCTGCGCGGCGGGAGCGTCGGCTTCGGGGAGTGCGCTCCCCTTCCGGCCTACAACGGGGAGACGCAGGCCCAGGCCCTGGCCGCCGTGCGCTCCGCGCGCTGGCTGCTCGGCCGCAGCGCGCACGCCTGGGCCGCGCGCGCCGCGGAGATCGCGGAACGCGTCCCCTGCCTGAGCGCGCGCGCCGGCCTCGAGATGGCGCTGCTCGACGCCTGGACCCGCAGCCGCGCAGTGCCCTTGCGCCTCCTCTTCGGAGGCGCGCAGGTCCGGCTGCGCACCGACGTCACCGTCCCCATCCTGCCCGCCGAGGAAGCCGCGCGCATGGCCGCGGCCGTCCGGCGCTTCGGCGTCGACGCGCTCAAGGTCAAGGTCGGACGCGACGCAGGCGAGGACGCCGAGCGCGTCCTCGCCTGCGTGCGCGCCGCGCGGCCGAAGACCCTCCTCCTCGACGGCAACGCGGGCTACCGCCCGGCCGAGGCCCTTCGCCTGCTGCGCCTCCTCGCGCGCGCGGGCGTCCGAGCGGACCTCTTCGAGCAGCCCGTGCGCAAGGACGACCTCGACGGGCTCGCCGAGGTCTTCCGCTCGGGCCGCGTCCCCGTCGCCGCCGACGAGTCCTGCTGCGGGCCCGGCGACGTCCTGCGCCTCGCGCGCCGGAAGGCCGCGCAGGTCGTCAACATCAAGCTCATGAAGGGCGGCGTCCTGCGCGCCCTCGAGACCGCCCGCGCCGCCCGCGCCGCCGGGCTCGGGCTCATGATCGGCGGCAACGTGGAGTCCCGCCTCGCGATGACCTGCTCCGCGCACCTCGCCGCCGGCTTCGGCGGCTTCCGCTTCGTCGACCTCGACACCCCGCTGCTCTTCAAGAAGGACCCCATGCGCGGAGTGCGGATACAGCGTGGGGGAGTGTACGACCTCAGCCGAGTGAAGGCTGGTATTGGTGTCGTCCCGCGTTAACAGTTTCCATAATTCCTCCCCCTTCGGGGAGAGGTGAAGGAAGGGGGAGACCCCAAAAACAGAAGGCCCGCGTAAGCGGGCCTTGTCTCTTCTTTACGGAAGTTCCCCCTCCCCCTGCGCCCCCTCCCGCAGGAAGGGGAGTTGAGGAAGGGTTGGCTAATCGGGGATTTTAATCTCTTTAGGGTCAAACTCGGGTTCGGGGAAGCTGAGGTCCATGCGCGACATGGCTTCGAGGATGATGCGCCCGACGGCCGAGTTGCGGTACCACTTGTAGTTGGCGGGGATGACGAACCACGGCGCCCACGCGGTGCTCGTGCGAGCGAGGACCTTCCCGTAGGCCTGCTGGAACTCGTCCCACTTCTCGCGGCTCTTGAGGTCCGCGGCGCTGAACTTCCAATGCTTCCGGGGATTGTCGAGCCGCTCCTGCAGACGCCGCTTCTGCTCGTCCTTGGAGATGTGCAGGAAGAACTTGAGCACCACGGTCCCGCTCGCGGTGAGCTCGCGCTCGAACTCGTTGATCTGCGCGTAGCGCTTCTCGATCTCCTTCTCCGGAAGCGTCTTGTAGACGGTCGGGACGAGGATGTCTTCGTAATGGGAGCGGTTGAAGACGCCGATGATCCCCTTGCCGGGCAGCGCGTTGCGGATGCGCCAGAGCCAGCGGTGCTTCTTCTCCTTCTCGGTGGGCTTCTTGAAGGGGGTGACCTTGATGCCCTGAGGGTTGAGGGAGGCGATGACGTGGCGGATGACGCCGTCCTTGCCGGCCGTGTCCATGGCCTGCAGGACGATGAGCACGGACTTGGCCCCGCGCGCATAGAGCATCTGCTGGAGCTCGTCGAGTTCCTCCTGATCCTCGCGCAGACGCTTGCCGGCCTTCTTCTCCTGATCGGACTCGAAGGGGCCGGTGTCGTAGGAGTCGATCGCGCTCAGGTCCACGACCCCGTCCGCCCCCTCCGGCGCCATGTGCCTCCGGGATTCGCGGCCGTAAAAGGTCTTCTCGAGCTCCGCGTCCGCCCGGCTCCCGCCGTCCTTGTGCACGCCGGCGTCGACCGCCTCGAGGGCCTCCAGCGCCTTCGGCCCGCTGGACTCCTCCGCGGCCTCCGCGGCGGCGCCCGCCTCGGCCTGTGCCGGGACGGAAACGGCCGCGGCCTTGCGGCCGCGATGAGCGCGCGGCTTCGCGGCCGGGACCTTCGCCGCGGCAGGTGCAACGGAGCCCGCCGCCGCGGCCTGGGCGGTCTTCAAAGCGGGAAGGGTCTCGAGCTCCGGCGTCGGAGCGTTCAGCGCCGCGACCGGGGAGGAGAGCTTCGCGTCGGGGAGCGCGAGCCGGACCGCCGCGACGCTCGTGACCCCGCTGAGCGCGGAGGCCGCCGCCGGAGCCGCCGAGACGACCTGCTGGGCGCGCGCGGAGTCCGCCGGGCACAGGACCGCCGCGAGCAGGAGGGCCGCGGGGCTCAGGAGGGTGAGGCGGAGGTCTTTCACTCTGAGGAAAGGATACCTTCCCTGCCGGGGAGGGGCATGGGCCGAGCGGGCTGGCGGAGGGGGTCCCAAGGGCCCCCCCCGCTTTAGGACCTCTGCCAAATTTTCTACCCTACACGGGATGAACCCGAAGTTGGCGCGCTGGACGCTCGCCGCCGTCGCCGCCGCCGGCCTGGCCTGGCTGCTCTACTGCGCCCCGCGCGGAGGAGGCCTCGCCCCCGGCGCACAGGCCCCGGACTTCCGGCTCAGCGACCTCGCCGGGCGCCCGATCTCGCTCAGCGACCTGCGCGGCCGCGTCGTGCTCGTGGATTTCTGGGCGACCTGGTGCGGGACCTGCGCCGAGGAGATCCCCGCCCTCAAGGACCTCTACGGCCGCTACCGCGGCGCGGAGTTCGAGCTGCTCGCGGCGGCGGTGGACCAGGGGGACTCCTCGGAGGTCGCGCTCTTCGCCCGCTCGAACGGCCTTCCCTATCCCGTCCTGCTCGCCGACTACGCCACCGCGCGCGCCTACGGGGTCTCGGGGATCCCGACGAAGTACCTCATCGACCGCGCAGGGGTCGTCCGCCGCCGCTACTACGGCGAGACCGACCCCTCGACGCTCGCCGCCGACATCGACGCCCTTCTGGGGAGGAAGCCATGAAGACGCTCGCCCTGCTGTTCCTGCTCGCGCCGTACGCGTTCGCCGCGGACCCCGCCGGCTTCGACCGGGACGCCTTCTACCGGCACGTGCGCAAGGCCTTCAGCGCTCCGGCGACCCTGAAGCTCGAGCTCAAGGACCTCAAGCCCTCCCCCCTCCAGGGCTGGCTCACCGGCAAGCTCGTCATCGGCGAGGACGGCCGGCAGACACAGCCCGTGACACTCAGCGAGGACGGCCGCTTCTACGTCATGAGCCCGGCCTTCCGCCTGGGCCCCTCGAAGCTCCCGGGCATGCGCGCCCCCGTCGCCGACCCCGAAGGGCCCGAGCCGCCCGCGCTGCAGGTGATGGGCGACGGGAGCTTCTTCCTCGTCGGCCAGCCGCAGGACCTGCGCGTGGACCCCGACGCCGCCAACCGCGCGAAGATGCGCTACGAGGGCGCCGGCTGGGGGCCCGCGGACGCTCCCGTGACGATCGTCGAGTACTCCGACTTCCAGTGTCCGCACTGCAAGCGCGCCTTCGAGTCCCTGGAGAAGGACGTCCTGCCGAAGTACGCAGGCAAGGTCCGCGTGTTCTTCAAGCACTACCCCCTGACGAACATCCATCCCTGGGCCTTCGAGGCGGCGGTGGCCGCTTCCTGCGCCTCGCGCCTCTCGCCGGCCAAGACCCAGGACTTCTACGCCGCCCTCTTCTCGCAGCAGGAGACGATCCAGAAGGAGAACTTCCGCGCCAAGGTCCTCGAACTGGCGAAGAAGAACGGCCTCGCGGAGTCGAAGTTCGCGCGCTGCCTCGACAAGCAGGAGACCAAGGCGGCGCTCGCGGCCGACGAGGCGGAGGCGACGGCGCTCGGCGTCAGCGCCACGCCGGCCATCTACGTCAACGGCCGGCGCGCCCCGCACTACGCGCCGGAAGTCCTCGGGCCTCTCCTCGACGAGATGCTCGCCGCCCCGAAATGACGGGGACTCCCGGAGCGGCCGAGCGCATCCGCGCCCTCTTCCGCGCGCACCTCGCCGCGCGGGGCCTGCGCATGACGCGCCCGCGCGAGCGCATCCTCGAGCATCTGCTGCGCAGCCGCCGCCACCAGAGCCTCGACGAGATCCATCGCGCGCTCAAGGCGCACGGCGTCGGCCGGGCCACGGTCTTCCGGACCCTGCGCATGCTCGAGGAATGCCGCCTGCTCGGCCGCCTCACCGGGACCGGCAAGGCGGCGCGCTTCGAGATGGGCGCCGAGCGGCCGCACCACGACCACCTGCTCTGCGTCGACTGCGGCCGCATCGTCGAGGTCTCGTGGCCGGGCCTCGAGGAGCTCCAGGCCCGCGGCTGCCGACGGCTCGGCTTCGAGCCCCTCTGGCACCGCCACGAGGTCTTCGGCCGCTGCGCGTCGTGTTCGAAGGGGAGGAGTCGTCATGGATAGCCGTCCCGTGCTCTGGATCGCCTTCAACCTCGTCGTCGCGGCCCTGCTCTGGGTGGACCTGCGGATCTTCAACCGACGGGCGCACGTCGTCTCCTTCAAGGAAGCCGCCCTCTGGAGCGTCGTCTGGATCATGACCGCCCTGCTCTTCGACGTCGGCATCTACTACACGCTCGGCAGTCAGAAGGCCGTGGAGTTCCTCACGGGCTACATCATCGAGAAGAGCCTCTCCGTCGACAACCTTTTCGTCTTCATCATGATCTTCGCCTACTTCGGCCTGCCCGAGCGCATCCAGCCGAAGATCCTCCACTGGGGCATCCTCGGCGCGCTGGCGATGCGCTTCGTCATGATCTTCGCGGGAGTCGCCCTCCTCGAGGCCTTCCACTGGGTCATCTACGTGTTCGGGGCGCTCCTCGTCTACACCGGAGCCAAGATGATGTTCGAGACGGAGCACAAGGTCGAGCCCGGGAAGAACATCGTCCTGCGCGCGCTCAAGAAGGTCCTACCTTTCGCGGAGCACTACGACGGGGAGTCCTTCTTCGTCAAGAACGGAGCCCGCTGGTGCGCCACCCCGCTCTTCGCGACCCTCGTCGTCATCGAGGTCTCGGACCTCGTCTTCGCGGTGGACTCCATCCCCGCCGTGCTCGCGATCACGACCGACCCCTTCATCGTCTACACCTCCAACGTCTTCGCCATCCTGGGGCTGCGGGCGTTGTACTTCCTCCTGGCCGGGACCATGAACCTCTTCCGCTACCTCAAGACCGGCGTCGCCGTCGTCCTCTGCTATGTCGGCGTGAAGATGCTGGCGGTGGACTTCTTCAAGATCCCCGTTTCCGTCTCGCTCGCCGTCATCATCGGCATCCTGGCCGTCTCCGTCCTGGCCTCTCTGGCGGTCCGGCCCGCGCGCCCCTCCGCCTCCTGATATGGGCCTCCTGACCGTGCTCTCGATCGCCGTGGGGCTCTCCATGGACGCCTTCGCCGTCTCCATCACCCGCGGCCTCTCCATCAAGACGCTCCGGCCCGTCCACGCGCTGAAGATCGCGGCGTTCTTCGGAGGTTTCCAGGTCCTCATGCCGGTCCTCGGCTGGCTCGCGGGGACCAGGATGCGGGACCTCGTCTCCGGCATCGACCACTGGGTGGCCTTCGCGCTCCTCGCCTTCGTCGGAGGCAAGATGATGTGGGAGGCCCTTCCCGGTCACCGGGAAGAGGACGAGTCGGAGGGAGACCCCACCGCCACGGGCGTCCTCTTCCTGCTCGCCGTCGCCACGAGCATCGACGCCTTCGCGGTGGGCCTCACCTTCTCCTTCCTGAGGACCTCGATCCTGCTGCCCGTGACCGTCATCGGCCTCGTCACCTTCGCCTTCTCGTACGCGGGGACCTACATCGGGCGCAGGACGGGACACCTCCTCGAGAAGAAAGCCGAGTTCCTCGGCGGCATCATCCTCATCGGCATCGGAGTGAAGGTCCTCCTCGAGCACCTGGGCGCCTGACGACCGGCCTCGAGCGCGCCGGAGAGTCGAAGCGGAGCGACGGGAGGGACCTGCGCGTCAGCGCGGGCGGCCCGCGCCCGGCGGGGCGTCGCCCAGCTGCCCGGCCAGCGAACCGAGGTCGGCGACGGGCAGGTCGCAGATCCCGTCGTGACACACGTACGCGGTCGCCTTCCCTCCGACGGGCCGGGCGCCGCGCGCGAAGGGCATGTGGCGAGCCAGGCGCAGGCGCCGCTCGTCGCCCGCCGCGACCAGCAGGAGCCGGTCGGGGCGATAGCGGGAATGGACGAGCCGCAGCATCTCGCGAAGGCCGGCATCCTCCGCGTCCGCGGCGGCGAGCACGATCTGCAGCGGCTTGGCGGCGGCGAACTCGGCGGCGCAGAGCAGAGCGCCCGCCTCGCGCCGGCGCGGGTGGCGTTCCAGCACGGTCTTCGCGGCTTTACGGAACTCCTTGCGGTCGGTGAGCCAGGCCAGTCGCAGCAGGGCAGAGGCGCCGGCGCCGGCGGCCTCGGCCTCCGCCGCCGCCAACGCGCGCGCCTCGCGCGCGAGCGCGGCGCCGAGCTCGACGGCGGCGTCGAGCTGGCCGGGGTCGAAGGAGGCCTCGTAGAGGTCGAGCAGCCCCTCGACGCGGAACGCCCGGCCGGCCGCGTCCTTCGGCATGGGAGCGCCGGCAAGGAGGAGCGCGGCGGCGAGGTCGTCGGAAGAGTCGAGGACCCCCGCCCCCCGGGCCAGGGCCGAAAGGGCTCGCGGGGCCGCCGCGGGGGCGTCCGGGCCGCGCAGGCAGGCGAGGCGCGCGCGCGCGCCGCGCAGGAAGTCGCGCTCATGCGAGGCCTGCCAGGCGTCGAGCAGGAGGCGGGCGGCGCGGGCGTCCTCGGCCGCGCCGCGGCAGGAGGTCTCGGCGGCCGCCGCGCGCAGCGGCTGGAGGGCTTCGGAGAGACCCTCGCCGCCGCGAGCCCAGCGGCGCAGCGGGACGCAGACGGAGGAGGGGTCGGGAGCCGGCGCGCCGGCGGAGGCCGGCGCGCTCAGCAGAAGGAGGGCGAGAACGCCCGCGGGCACGACCTCACCCCCGGGACTGACGGATCTGCTCTTCGACGGCGCGGCTCAGGCCCTCGGCGTCGGCCCCGTCGACGCGGCGGCCGTTGATGACGAAGGCGGGGGTCCCGTTGATGCCGAGCTTGAGGGCCTCCTCGAGGTCCCGCTTCACCGCGGGCAGCGCCTGCTTCTTCTCGATGCAGGCGAGGTAGGCCTTCTCCTTGGCGCCGGCGGCCTTCGCGTACTCGAGGGCCTTGGCGTCGATGTTGTCGGCGCGCAGCTCGCGCTGGTTGTCGAAGAGCTTGTCGTGCATCGTCCAGAACTTGTCCTGCCCCTGCAGCTTCACGCACTCGGCGGCGACGGCGGCCGGCTCCGCCCAGTCGTGGAAGCCCAGCGGCATGGACTTGTAGACCCAGCGCACCTTCCCGGGGAAGTCCTTCATGATGCGGTCTCTCATGATCTCGTAGGCCTTCTGGCAGAAGGGGCACTGGAAGTCGGTGTACTGGACGACGGTGACGGGCGCCGCGGCCTTGCCGCGCACCGGGGAGCCCTGGAGGTCCATGAGCTTCACGCGCTCCGCGGAGGGAAGCACCGTGACGTCGTTGAGGCGGCCCAGCGTGTAGTAGCGGCCGTCCTTGCTGATGAGCATGAGCTCCGACTGGGTGCGCCCGCCGAGGCTCAGCTGGATGTCGACCTCGTCGAAGCCGGGGACGGCCGAGGCCCGCGGCTTGCCGAACTCGACCTTCACGGTCGAGGGAAGGTTGACGGTCTCGCGCACGTGCCGCTCGAGGACCTTCTCGTCGAAGGCGCGGCAGGGGGCGGAGAGGAGCGCGGCGAGGACGAGCAGCGAAAGGGTCTTCATGGATACCTTCCTGACGGGGTCTCCGACGGAAAGACTATAGTATAGGCCCGCGCGGCGGGGCAAGACAGCCGGGGATCCCGACGGCGGGGTTCCCCGGCGGCGTCTCGGAAGGCAAACCGGGAATCCTCGACAGAGGATTCCCGGTAAGCTATAATCGCATCTCCGCTCAGGGTCGTACTGCGCTCGTAGCTCAATGGATCGAGCACCAGCCTGCGGAGCTGGTGATACAGGTTCGATTCCTGTCGAGCGCACCACTTCCCGACGAGAAATCCATACAATCCGCGCAGTTGGTTGGTGTCGGGAGCCCCGAAAGGGGCTCCCGACATCACCAGCCTTGTCCCCCCTGTGGAGGCCGTCATGGGTGGACCAGGAATCGCCACACTGCGCCCGAATGAGTCGACCTGGGAAGTTGCGCTGCGCCTTCTCATGCTCCGGTGCCGCTCGCAGATCACCGAACGCAGGTGGGGCAAACCCGCCTGAAAAATTCGGCGCTGGTCTTTCTCCGACGAGCACATGCGGACTTTTTTGTGCCGGATTTCCCAGGCTAATCGAGACGGAGCGGGACGCGGAGCTCCTCGACGAGCTTATCGGCGACGTCCGCGGCATAGGCCCGCGCGGACGTCTCGTCGAGGCCCATGCCCATGTGCACGCGCGGCAGGAGATCGGCGGCGAAAGTGAAGCCCCAATGCCCGAGGCTCCGGCAGTCCGCCGTCGAGAAGGCCTGCACGATGTAGCGCCTCTGTGGCAGAGGAGACGGCAGCGGCTCGCCAGCGTCGATTCCCTCCAGCGGCGGCCAGAAAGTCACCCACAAGACGACGAAGGCGTCAAGCCGCAGCCGGTCCCGGACATACGCGGCGGTGCGCGGATCGCAGTCCTCGAAGTGGGAAGGGTCCTTGGCGTCGGAGTCGGGGTGTCTCTCGGCGGGCGAAGCGATCGGGAGATGGCTCTTCCCGTAGCGTTCCTTGACCTCGACCTTGGCGAGAAAGCGCTCCGGCGCCCCTCCTCTCACCCGCACGGCGAGTTCGTCGAGGATCAGGTCGCCGGCGCGTTCGAGCTTGAGCTGGGTGGGCAGGGAGAGGCCGTCCGGCGACGCACCGGAAAAGAACGCGAAACGGCTCCCCCGGTCGAGGATCGCGGTCTTCGGAGTCCCGACGCCGGCGCAGCCGCAGAGGAGCAGGCCGAGAAGAAGGATGGACCCTTTCATCAGTAGGGACCTCGAGGGAAGCCGACCAGGACCTTGCGGACGGCCTCCATGAGCTTGCGGTCGTGGAGCGGATCCCCCGTCTTCTGCTCCAAGGCCTCCAGAAGCCCGTCCTGAAGGACTCCCGCGGCCTTGCGCGCGGACAGGGCGATCTCCCCTTCCGACGCCGCGCCGCTCCCCGACCAATGCTCCCGGCCGGACTTCGCGTCCACCAGCCGCAGGCTCAGCGCGGTCTTCTCCTTGCGGGCGAAGCCGACGTTGGCCCTCGTGTTCTCCTCCAGCACGACGTAGACGATCCCGCCGACCTCCAGCGCCGCTCCCAGCTGCCTCGCGGAAACCGCCTTGAGCTGGCCTCCGTCCGTGATTCCCAGCTTCTCCCGGAGCAGTCGGTCTGTGAGCTCCAGAGGCAGGACCTCGAACCCGCGGCGAGCGAGGCGCTCATGCAGCCAATAGCGGGCGGTCCCCGCCGCGTCAAGGTCGTTCGATCGGTTGTCCAGAGGCAGCACGGCGATCCGCGGGATCCCTCCGGAGCCGCGCCGGGACGGCGTGGGCTCGCGAACCGCTCCCTCGGCCGGAAGGGACAGCGTCTCCTCATCGGGAGGCGGGGACCGGCCGAGCTCGGCGAGGATCCGGCGACTGCGCGGGTTGATCTGGAGTCCCTTCCGCCAAGCGCGTTGCGCCTCCCGCTGTTTGCCCGCGGCGCGGAAGGCCTTCCCCAGATACCAATAGGTCCCGGCGCTGGTGAAGCCGACCGTCGAGATGGACCTCTTGAAAGCGTCGACCGCCTCCTCGCCGCGGCCCTGGGCAAGCAGGACTCGGCCGCGCGCGAACTGGCCGTCTGTGCCGGGCCGCAGCGCAAGGGATCTACGGAGGGCTTCCCCTGCGCTGTCGAGATCCGACCCCCGCGTCGCCAGGATGACGGCGAGGGAGGCATAGGCCAGACCGCTCTCCGGATGCCGCCGGACGATCTTCGCGCCATTCGTCCGCACCCTCGCCACGAGCGCATCCATCGCGTCGCGGTCGTCCTTCTCCTTGAGGATATCCATGAGCATCTGGTAAGCGAGGAACGTCTCGGGTGCCTCGGAAGATTCAACGGTCGCGAGGAGCGTCTGAAGATGCCCCTGCGCGCGCTCCAGGCGGCCCCGAGAGGAATCGACGAACGCCCGATCGAGCAGCAGCCACGAATCGGAAGAGCCCGTCTTCATGAGCCCGTCCAGGATGAGGTCCGCAAGCCCATAGAAGCCCCGTCCCGCGCATTCGGACGCGACGGTCCGTTGGATGTCCGGACCGAACCCGGTGAAGACCGGTCTCTTGCTGAACCCCTCGCATGCCCGGCGGACCAGACGCGCTGCCTCCACCCGGCTCGCCGCATCCTGGCGGAGTTCCATCCCGGCTTCGAAAGCGGCCCTGGGAGCTAAGTCGCTGTCCGGAAGCTCACGGACGATGAATCGAAGCCATTGGATGGTCTCCGGCAGCCGGCCGGCCTGGCGATGCGCGCCGGCCAAGCCGAGAGCGATCATCGCCTTCGTCTGGGGGTCGCCGGCGAGCTTAAGCGCTCTGCCAAGGAGGTCGATGGACAGGTCCCATCGCCGCTGAGAAGGAGTTTGATAGGTCGCCCCCAGCTCCACCAGCGTCGGCAGATGATCGGGGGCGATCTTCAAGATTTTCTCGAAGGCTTGGATCTGCTCCGCGGGATCGTCGCGGAGCAAGGCGGCGAGGTACTGATAATCGGCGTTCCGCGGAGCCAGCTCGACGGCGGTCTGAAAATGCGAGCGCGCCTGCGGGCGGTCGCCTACGCGCAGATAGATGATCCCGAGACTCTTCGCCGCCTCGGCTCTATCCTCGTCGGTCTCGGCCTTCTCGAAGGCCTTCTCGTAGCTCTTGATCGCCCCCTCGACATCCTCGGCCTTGAAAGCGTCCCCGCCCAACTGCGCATAGGGATCGTCGTCCAGGGCGGCGATGCCGGGGGCGGAGGATGCGAGGAGCAGGAGGACGCAGAGGGACGCCGCTTTCATCACTTCGGCGCTTCCGGGTTTGCCGCGGGTCCACCCGGAAGCGCCGCGTATAGGCGAGTTATTCCAGACATCGAGCTCCTAATACAAAAGCCTGGGCCCCTGCACTAAGCATCGTCGGGCGCCGGCTCATGGCGCCCGAACTCGCTGTTGAAGGTGAGGGACTCGAGGCCGCTCATGCGGTCGAGGAAGACCTTGCCGTCGAGGTGGTCGCACTCGTGCTGGAGGACGCGGGCGAAGAAGCCTTCGACGGCGAACTCGCGCTTCTTCCCGTCGCGGTCGAGGCAGCGCACGCGCACCCCGCGCGGCCGCGTGACGAGGCCGCGCAGGTCGGGCACGCTGAGGCAGCCCTCCCAGCCGGTCTCGACGGCCTCGGAGCGCTCGAGGAACTCGGGGTTCAAGAGGATGTGCAGCCGGCCGGGCGCCTCCTTCTTCCCCTCGGAGGCCTCGCGCGCGGGCTCGAGCGCGAGCACGAGCCGGGCGGAGACGTGGACCTGCGGGGCCGCGAGGCCGACGCCGTCGTACTCGAAGAGGGTGTCGATCATGTCGTCGATGAGGCGCTGGACCTCCGCCGAGCGGACCTTGTCGGGAGGGATCGCCTTGGCCTTCGCGCGCAAGACGGGGTGCCCCAGCTTCGCGACCTTCAGGATCATGGATATAGTCTACCAAACGACAGGACCTCTGAAAAAAGCGAAAATGACTCCATGAGCCGCCGCTTCCACGCCTCCGCCGAGCTCCGCTCGGTCGTTCATCTCGCCGCGCCCATCGCTCTCATGCAGACGGGCATGGTGCTCTACGGCACGGTCGACACGCTCATGGTCGGACGCCTCGGCCCCGAGGCGATCGCCGTCGTCGGGATCTCCGGCTCCACCTACTTCATGCTCTTCATCGTCGCGATGGGGCTCCTCCTCGGCATCGACCCGCTCTCCTCCCGCGCCCACGGCGAGGGCAAGCCGGAGCGCTGCGTCGAGGTGCTCGTCCACGCCGCCGCGCTGGCCCTGCTGGCCGCCCTGCCGGTCTTCCTCGCCCTCGGGCAGGCCGATCGCCTCTTCGCCCTCATCGGCGTGCAGGCCTCCGTGGCCGAGTCCGCCGCGCGCTACCTGCGCGTGCTGCGCTGGGCCATGTTCCCCGGCCTCCTCTTCGCCGCCTGCCGCCACTTCCTGCAGTCGCAGAGCATCACGCGCCCTCAGCTCTTCGCCGTCATCGCGGGCAACGTCCTCAACGCCCTGCTCGTCTGGGCCCTCGTCTTCGGCCGCTGGGGAGCCCCCGCGCTCGGCGTCCTCGGCGCCGCCTGGGCGACGCTGGGCGCGAGCATCCTGTCGCTGCTGGTGGCGGGGACGGCGGCCCTGCGCCGGATCCGGCACTCCCGCTTCCGCTGGGGCGGCTGGCGCCCCGAGCTCTTCACGGAGCTCCTGCACGTGGGCGTCCCCGCCGGCCTCCAGCTCCTCGTCGAGGTCGCGGCGTTCTCGATGGCGACGATGCTCTGCGGCCGCATCGGCGCCGCGGCGGCCGCGGCCCATCAGATCACGCTCAACCTCGCGAGTCTCACCTACATGATCCCGCTCGGGCTCTCGCACGCCGCGGCCGTGCGCGTCGGGCAGGGCCTCGGGAAGGGCCGCCCCCTGGAGGCCGCGCGCTCCGGCTGGGCCGCGCTCGCCGTCGGCGCCTCCTTCATGGCCCTCATGAGCGCGCTCTTCGTGCTCTTCCCGCGCGCCATCCTCGGCCTCTACACCTCCGACCCGGTCGTGCTCGGCATCGGCGGCGGCCTGCTCATGGTCGCGGCCTTCTTCCAGGTCTTCGACGCCACGCAGATCGTCCTGACCGGCGCCCTGCGCGGACTCGGGGAGACGCGGACGCCCTTCCTCGTCAACCTCGCGGGCCACTGGTGCGTCGGCCTTCCCGTGGGGGCCTGGCTGGCCTTCGGAGCCGGGCTTGGGGCCCTCGGACTCTGGATCGGCCTCTGCACCGGCCTCTGCCTCGTCGCCCTCAGCCTCCTCCTCGTCTGGCACCGCCGCGCCGCGACGCTCTGCGAGAGCCCCGCCCGGTCCTCGGCCCATTGAAGCGGCCGCTCCAAAAGAGCGATTATCCTTCCCGCACGAGACGAAAGGGGGGACGAATGATTGCGATGAACATCCTGATGCTCGCGGGCGCGTGGGCGACCTTCGTCCATGCGGGGACGCTGACCGCCTACGACGCGTCCTTTTCGGTGACCGTCCCGACGGGCTACAACGAGTCGCCCCCGTCGATCTGGAGCCCCTCGGTCCGGCCGGCCCTCGCGATCCAGAAGGGCCGGAAGGTCGGCCGCACGAATCTCCCGCTCCTCTTCCTGCTGCACGTCGACGGCGACGACGCCGCCGTCGTCGCGCGCAAGGAACGCGGAGCGGCGGTCGCTCGGGAGAATCCGAACTACTCCCCGGCGGCGGTGGTGCAGATCCCGTTGCGCGCCGACCTGACCGCCTACGGCTATTCGGACGGCAAGACGGATTGCGGCGCGGACGAGAAACCCTGCGGCAACTGGTTCATCTACCTCCCTTGGGGAAGCCGCACCCTCAAGGCGGTCTGCTGGGAGCAGGAGACCTCGCTGTGCCGAAAGATCCTCGCATCGATCCGGAAGGCCGGCGAGGCCGAAAAGACGGGCGGAAGCGGCAAGGAACGCCGCCGCTCGGCCGGCAGCCCCTGAAGCCTCTCCCACAAGGCGCCGTTCCCCGGTCACAAACCGCCGGAACGGCGCTATAATAAAATCATCTCTCCGCTCCGGACCCCGTCGGGGTCCGCCCCGGAGCGGGCCACCCTCCGACCTCGGAGGGCCCCCGGGAGAAGCCCATGTGGAAGACGACCGAAGGCAGCACCGGACGCTTGCTCCAGCTCTGCGCCGCGTACTTCTTCTTCTACGTCCTGACCGGCGTCACCGTGAAGGTCTTCACCGGGCCCGCCGCCGCCGGCTTCCCCGGGATGCCCGAGCTCGCCTTCCTGATCTACAGCACCTTCGGGAGCACGCTCGTCTGCCTCGGCGTCATCTTTGCGAAGGGCTGGCATCGCGCGACGAACCCGACCCTCGTCGCCCTCGGTCCGCTGCGCTTCCCCCGCGAGTACCTCTACATCATCCCCTCGGGCGTCTGCACGGCCGTGGTCATACCCACCACGACGCTCATGTACATGCTCCCCATCTCGGTGATGGTGGCCATGGTCATCATGCGCGCCAGCGTCATCATCATCAGCCGCGCGGTCGACGAGGTCCAGATCCGGCAGGGGATCCTCCATAAGAAGGTCTTCTGGGAAGAGAACGCCGCCGTAGTCTTCGCGCTCTGCGCCGCCGGGGTGCACCTGCTCATGGTCAAGCCCGGCGACTTCGACTTCATCCACAACCCGGCCGCGGTCGCGATCCTCTCGAGCTACATCCTGGTCTACTCCATCCGCATCTACATCATGAACTACTACAAGAACACGCGTCCCAAGGGCGCCCCGCTCGACAACAAGTGGTTCTTCTCCATCGAGCAGATCGCCGCGACCACGGTGATGCTGCTCGCGACGGCCGCCCTGCTCGCCTGCCCGGCCTGCCTGGGCGGCGACGCTCCCGCGCTCACGATCTTCCGCGACGCCGTCTTCGTCCCGCACGCGCGGTGGCCGAGCGCGACCCTGGCGGGGACGGCGTACGGCATGGTGGCCTTCTTCTCCGTCTTCATCTTCATGTTCAAGGGCCGCACCGCGACTTTCGCCGGGCTCGTCAACCGCCTGACCTCGCTGGTGGCGGGGACGGCGGCGACCCTGCTCTTCTGGCTGATCTACGGCGGGAAGCCCCCGAAGCCGCAGGACTGGATCTCCCTGGGGCTCATCCTCGTCGCGGTGGCCTTCCTCTCCTCGGCGGAGAAGCGCCGCGCGGCCGAGCTCGCCGCCGAGGCGGACTCCGGAGCCCCCGGAACCGGGGCGCTCCCCGCGGCCGCGGCCGCTTGCGCCCCCCCGAAGATCAGGTAATCTCCCCCCTCTCGATAGGGAGGGGTGCCTGAATAGGAAGAAGCCGCGCGGCTCGGACCGCACGGCTTCTTCTCTGCGTCCGCGTCGAGGACGCCGCTAAGCGCTCTCGGTCGCGGGCCGGAAGCGCGCGAAGAGCGCGCGAAGGTCGGGGTGCTCCTGGAGCAGCTGCGCGGGCGGGATGACGCGCACGCGCCGGCGGTAGCGCCGGAAGGCGCGGGTGAAGGCCGCGGCGCCCTTGCGGTCGATGAACTTGAGCCCTTCCATGTTCACGACCAGCGCCTCGCGCCCGCGCGAGAGGGCCTCGTCGAACCGGCGGCCGAAGGCCTCGGCGTTCTTGCCGTCGAGCGCGCCCTCGAGGCGCACGCGCAGCTCGGCGGTGCGGCGCTCGAAGCGCACGCGCAGCTCGGCCGCGGCGCCGTCCTTGCGCAGCTCCCCGTAGAAGCGCATGAGCTCCTCGAGGCGGCTCGTCCAGCGGAAGCGCTTGGGCGCCAGATGCGGATGCTGGAACCAGTCGATGCGCAGCGTCAGCGCCGTCCAGCACGCCATCGCGAGCGCGCCGACCGATCGGACCCGGTCGGCGAGCGTCGGGGCGCCGCACTCCTCGTAGCAGCGGCGTTCGAGCGCCGCGACCCAGCGCCGCATGCGGCGGTTGGGCCCCAGCAGCTTGCCGGCGAGGAAGATGGGATAGACGAAACGGACGGCCGCGCGGTTGCGCTCGGCCTTCGCGCGCAGCAGCGCCGAGGCGGAGACCCGCTGGGAGAGGTAGCCGTTGAGCCAGGTCCGCACGCTGCGGAACACCGAGGGCCCCAGGCGCTCGAAGTCCTGCTCGTAGCACCACTGCTGGAGGTCCTCGATCTCCCGCGCGGAGAGCTTGGGATGGGTCACCATGGAGGTGAAGCCCGTGCAGCGGCGGTAGTACTCCTCGGGGTCCGCGGCCATCTCGGGACGCAGGCGCTTCTCCTCGACGATGCGCTTGTAGAACGGAGTGCCGGGGGTCGGCCCGTAGATGAGGAACTGCGAGTACGCGGGACGCAGGCGCATGAGGCCGCGCAGCTCGCGGGCCACGGTCTCCCGGTCCTGATAGTCGAAGCCGACGATCATCGAGGAGAGCACGGTGAAGCCCTTGCGGGTGAGTTCGGGGATGAGCTCTTCCACCGGCCGGCCCTTCTGCTTCTCGTAGTTCGAGCGGGTCCCCTCGTAGCCGACCCAGACCCCGTCGACGCCCATCTCGAGCAGCTCGTCGGTGGTGTACTGGCTGAGGGCCTTCACGCTCGCGAAGGCGAAGATGGAGAGGGGCACCCCGCCCGCGATGACGCGCTCGCGGAACTCCATGGCGCGCTGCTTGTTGAGGAGGAAGTCCTCATCGAGGACCGTGAACTGCATCGAGGGGTCCTTCTCGAGGTACTGCCGGACGACCCGGTAGAGGTCCGCCCCGGTGGGCAGCAGCGGGATGTGCTTGCGGCTGAAGAAGTGCGAGGTCGAGCAGAAGTCGCAGCCGTTGGGACACCCCAGACCCCCGAAGATCATCCCCGTCTGCGAGGCCGGCAGGGAGAAGAAGCGCAGCTTGCTGACGATGGTCGGATGGTCGAAGGGCATCGGCCGAGGCGGCTCGCCGAGCAGCTCGCGCATGTAGGCCACGCCCTCGCCGCGGCAGAAATGGTCGCCCCAGGGCTTGAGCTCCGAATCCGAGAGCACGGTGCCGTAGCCGCCCAGGATGATCTTCGTGGCCGGGGAGTGCTTGCGCACCAGGGCCGACACCTTCTTCATCTTGTGGTAGGTCCCCAGGATGAAGGAGATCCCGATATAGTCGTAGCCCCGCTTGAGCTCCCTCAGGAGCTGGCGCTCGGAGGGATAGTGAAGCACGGTCGCCGGGGTCTCCAGGTTGTGGGCGATATAGTCGAGGCCGAAGGCCACATGGGTCGCGCGGGGGCTGAAGATGCCCTGGGCGCGGGTGACCTGGCCGTAAAGCAGTTCATAGCCGACGCTCGGGGCATCCCCGTGCTTGGGGCCGAGGGGGCGGCAAACGGTGGTGAGAAGGACTTTCTGCATGGTTCTCCGGCTCTGGACGAGTGTCCGACTTTAGACTTTAAGCAGGTTCCAGAACGCCTGACCTAATCCTAGCATATCCCGCCCGGCGGGTTGCCCCCTCGGCATGGCCGCAGGCCGCCCCCCCCTCCGACAGGGCCGGGGGGGTCCCCTCGAAGCGGACTTCGAAGCCGAGGCGGCGGAGGCGGCGGCTCAGGGCCAGGAGGTCGGCGGGGGGCCGGCGCCAGAGGCGGAAGAGCCGGTTGCGCCGGGCCCGGCGGGTGGGGTGGACCGGTGTGAAGCGGACGGCGAAGGCCTGCGGGGAGAAGGTCCGGGCGATGACCTCGGGGTCGAATGGGATCCCGCGGGGGAGCGCACAGCTCAGAACGGCCTTCCCCCTCCCTCCCCGGGCCCAGCGCCGGCCGAAGGCGGCGATCTCCTCCAGGGACCAGGTCCGGACCGGGACGAGAGCCCGCCGCGCCTCCGGGTCGGTCGAAAGCAGGGAGAAGCGCAGCTCGAGCCCTCCCCTCCGGAAGCGGCGGTCCCTGAGCCGGCGCAAGCGCTCGAGGAAAGCCCGGCTGACGGCGCAGGCGGGGGCGACGGTCGAGAGCACCGGCACGAGGCCCGGGTGCTCCGAAGACAGGCGCTCGAGCGCCTTCAGCACCGCCGGGTTGAAGCTGGGCTCGCCCATGCGGGTGAAGCGCACTTCCAATCTTGGGAATCCGGCGCTTCTCCCGCCGGATTCCCAAGACAGGGCTTGCTCGACCTGCGCGAGCAGGGTCCCCAGGCCGAGGTTCCCGCCATAGGGGAAGTCCCCGGCGTCGCACACCCGGCAGGCGACCGGGCAGCCGAGCGCGACGCTCACGGAAACGGCCCGTCCGCGGCGGCCGGGCAGAGATTCGACGACGAACTCGATGCGGCGGCGGGGGTCTTCGGCCGGGGCGGCGAGGAAGTGCTTCGCCCCCGGCCCGGCCGGACGCCGACGCAGGACCCGCAGAGGCGGCGGCGTCACAGAGACAGACGCCGGCGGCGCGCCAGGCCGCGGGCGCTGATGAGCTCCTGCGTGCGGCAGGAACAGTAGTAGGCGGAGAGGCGTCGGGCATGGGTCAGCGCGAAGAGCAGGAGCTCGAGCGCCGCCTCCTCCCCCCCGGCCACCGGCCGCCAGAGCAGGTGCGGCGAACGCTCCCCGGCGGCCGCGTGCCCCTCCCCGCGCACCCCCTCCGCGTTCTCGCCGCACGCGAAGAGTTCGTGGATGTTGAGGTAGGGGACTCCGAGCGCGTCGAGCTCGAGGACCATGCGCCGCAGGTCCGCCATCTTCCCGGGGACGACGGGGACTTCGACGGTCGTCTCGGGGAAGCGTGCGAGCGCGACCCGCACGGGGCGCAGGTCGAAGCCGTTGGCCACGAGGTTGAAGCGCAGGGAGTCCAGGCCCGCCGCCCGCAGCCGTTCGGCCAGCGCCTCGTCGAGCGGGTCGCCGTTGGTGTAAAGGTCGATGCGCACGCGCTCCGGCAGGCGGCGCAGGGCCGCGAGCACCGCGAGGACGCGCTCGGGCTTGAGGAGGGGCTCGCCGCCGCTCAAACCCACGCTGCGCAGGCGGTAGCGCTCCACGACGGCGGCCGCCTCCTCCGGGGTCTTCACCGGGATGCCGTGGACGACGAGCTCGTCGGTCCGCGGCTTCGCGTTGAAGCAGAAGAAGCACTCGCGGGTGCACAGGCCGGTGACGAAGAGGTTGGTCCCCCTGCCGAGCAGGCAGCCGCGGCAGCCGGGGGGCAGGCGCCGCGTGTAGAGCGTGCGGTCTTCGAGCGAGCCCAGGATCCCCTGCCCCGCGAGTTCCGTGAGCAGACGCTCGATGCGCTCGCGGGAGGCCGGGTCCTCGACGGCGGGCGGGACGGCGGCTCCCCGCGACGCGTCGGCCTTGCGGGCGTACCAGGAGAGATCGTCGTGGTCCTTCATTATGGAGACAATATACTAACTCTTCCCCAACTCCTCTCCCCTCGGGGGGAGGAAGGAGGGGGGAGGACCGCCGTCTCATGGCAGTTCCCCCTCCCCCTACCCCCTCCCGCAGGAAGGGGAGTTAAGGAACTATTCTTCCGCACGTCTGACGTGAATCCCCTTTGCGACGTTATCCTCCATAGCGACCACCGCCTCGCCGACGCGCACGACGAAGGCCGGCCAGCGCTGCTCGACGCTCAGCTCGGCCCCGGGGACGAACCCGAGGGAGAGCAGGCGCTGGGCGTCCGGGGAGTCGGGCGCGTCGAGGGAGACGACGCGGCCCCGTCCGCCGGCACGCAGCCGCTCGAGCGCGACGACGCCGCGGACGCTCATGCGAAGAGCCCCCAGAGCCGGCTCACCAGCGCCGCGGCCCCCAGCGCGTAGAGGAGGACGAAGGCGGTCACCGCGGCGCAGACCTTCGCGCCGTGCTCGCGCAGGAGCAGCAGCCATTGCGCCATGCAGGGGAGGAAGAGGGTGATGGCGGTCAGCGCCACCGCCGTCTGCCGCGGGTCGAGGAGCCCCTCGCGATGCAGCTGATAGAGGCCGGCCGCGCCGTAGTCGCGGCGCAGGAAGCCGATGAGGAAAGACGCCGCGGCCTCGCGGGGGAGCCCGAGCAGGCCCGTGACCAGCGGCGCGGCGGCGCGCTCGATGACGCCGAGCCCGCCGGTGCGGTCGAGGACGAAGAGGACGAAGGTCGCCAGGGCGAAGAGCGGGACGACCTCGGCGGTGTACCAGCGCAGGCGCATCCACACCTTGCGCAGCACGTTGGCCGGACGCGGCAGGCGCATGGGCGGGATCTCGAGGACGAAGGAGGCCGCGGCGCCGGGCATCGCCCGGGAGGCGGCCCAGCCCACGCCGACGAGGGTCGCGAGCATGGTCCCCAGCCAGACCCACAGCACCCGCGGGTCCGAGCCGCCGGCCATCCCCAGGATGAGCCCGAGCTGAGCCGAACAGGGCACCGTGAGCGCGAGGAGGAAGCTCACGAGGAGGCGCTCGCGGCGCGTCTCGAGCACCCGCGTCGTCACCACCGCCATCGAGCCGCAGCCGAGGCCGAGCAGCATCGGCAGCACGGCCTTGCCGTTGAGTCCGACGAGGCGGAAGACGCGGTCGGTGACCACCGAGAAGCGCGGCAGGTAGCCCGAATCCTCGAGCAGGCCGAAGGCGATGAAGAAGGTCGTCACGACCGGCAGGATGAGCGCGAAGGCGTAGGTGAGGGCCATCGTGAAGAGGCCGTAGGGACCGACGAGGAGGTCCCGGACGAGGGCCCAGGGGGCGATGCGGACGACGAGCGCCGAGAGCGCGGGATTGACCCATTTCCCGAACACCGTGTCCTGCAGGAAGTCGACGCAGACCTGGGCGCCGAACACCCCGACGAAGACGTAGAGGCCCGCGAGGGCCAGGAGGGCGCCGAGGACCCCGGACCAGGGCCCGAGCGCCCAGCGTCCGAAGGCCTCGGCCGCGCGCGAACGGTCTCCCAGCGTGCGCCGAAGCGTGCGGGCGGCGAGCTCCCGCGCTCGCTGGCGGGCGGCGTTGAGGAAGAGGTAGGCGGGACTGCGGGAGAAGCGGCGGCGCGCGCGCTCCACTTCCGCGAGCTCCGCCTCGTCGAGCCGGCCCGCCGCGCCCAGAGCCCGGCGCAGGCCGTCGTCCCCGGTCAAGGCCGCGAGCGCCCAGGGCCGCGCGGACTCCGGCAGCGCCTCGGCGAGGGCGGCGGCCGCCCGCTCGAGCTCCGCGGGCAGCGGCGGCAGGCGCGCCGGGGCAGCGGCCCCGTCGAGGGCGGCGCGCAGGTCCGACACGCCCTCCCCGTAGACGGCGGCGGTCCGCACGACGGGGACGCCGAGGGCGCGGGAGAGCGCGGGGACGTCGATCTCGAAGCCTTTCGCGCGGGCCTCGTCGCTGAGATTGAGTGCGAGCACGAGCGGGACTCCGAGGCGGGCGAGGTCGAAGGTGAGGGTGAGCGCCCCCTCGAGGTCGGTGGCGGAGGCGACATGGAGGAGGACCTCGGGTGGACGCGCGAGGAGCTCGTCGCGGGTGACCGCCTCGTCGTCCGTGCGCGCGTGCAGCGAGAGCAGGCCCGGGGTGTCCACCACCTCCCCCTCCTCCGTGCGGGCGCGCAGGAGTTCGAGCGTCGTGCCGGAGTAGTTGGACACCGCCGCATAGCAGCCGGTGAGCGCGTGAAAGAGGACGGATTTCCCCACGTTGGGCCGGCCGACCAGGAGCAGGCGTCGGAGGACGAGAGGGGCGGGGAGGGAGGGGGGCATCTTCTTATTGAAACTACATTTCAATTATAACCCCTCCCCCTCCTGAAAGCAAGTATAATGCTCCCATGCGCGCCGTCCTCCCCCTCCTCCTCGCCTCCGCCGCCTGCGCATGGGAACCCGCGCTCGTCCCGGGCGCCGTCGCCCCCGGGGAGGTGCTCGCGGTCTCCCTCGAGCCCGGGGCAGACCCCGCGCGCAACCTCCTGCGCCTCGACGGCCGGATCCTTCCCTTCCGCCGCGCGGCCGACGGCGGGGTCCGCGTCCTCGTCGGCTTCAGCGCCAAGGCGGCGCCCGGCCCCCGCGTCCTCGAGGTCGTGCGCAGGGGGTTCTTCTTCGACGGGGAGCGGAAGGTCCCCTTCGAGGTCCTCCCGGCGACCTTCTCCGTCCGCCGCCTGCGCATGGAGGCCTCCCGAGCCGCGCTTCCGACGAGCCCCGTGGCGCGCGGGGCGCTCGCCTCCATCCGCGCCGCCCTCGCGGGGGAGAGCCCCGAGCAGCTCTGGGCGGGCCCCTGGCGCCCCCCGCTCGCGGACCCGCGGCTCACCGCCGGGTACGGGAACTCCCGGACGGTCAACGGCCGGGAATGGTCCTGGCACAAAGGGGTCGACTACGGGGCCCCGGCGGGGACGCCCGTCCTCGCGCCGGCGGCGGGCCGCGTCGTCCTCGCCGAACGCTACCCCGTGCAGGGCGGCGTCGTCGTCGTCGACCACGGCCAGGGCGTGCTCAGCGCCCTGCTGCACATGAAGTCCGTCGAGGCGAAGGTCGGGCAGAACGTCGAGCCGGGCGCGCGCGTGGGACGCGTGGGCACGGCCGGCTTCTCCACCGGCCCGCATCTGCACTGGGGAGTCTACGTCCACGGGGAGCCCGTGGACCCGCTGCCCTGGCTGCGCCGCTCCTACTGAGCGGGAACCCTCAGGGCCAGACGATGGTGAAGGTGACCCGGCTGCCGGCGCAGCTCGCGTTGACCGTGGGTCCCCCGCCGAAGAAGGTGCACTGGGTCATGCCGTTGCAGGGGGTCCCGTCCCAGGTCGCGTCGAGCCGGGCCTTGCAGGCGTCGATGTAGCTGTGGTCCATGTCGCTCTGGCGCATGCGCGTCACCATCGAGTGGGTGCCGAACATCATGCGCATGAGCCCCGTCGCGAGCAGGAGCAGGAGCATGGAGAAGACCATGACCTGCACGAGCGCGATGCCGCGCGTGGACGACGGGCTACTGGTAGCGCGAGAATTGTCCATTGAAGGTCGAGTCTCCGGAATAATTGAGCACCTGGGACGCCCCGGTCGCCGCCCGCGTGAGCCGGAACGAGAAGCGGACCTGGTTCCAGTTCGCCGCCTTGAAGGCGATCTGCCGGGAGAAATAGTTGGGCGCGCCGTTGGCGGGCCCGTTGAGCCCGGAGGCGACGAGCATCGGCGTCGCGCCGCCGAGCGGGCTGCCGCAGTTCCCCGCGCCGACCGCGGGCGGCGGCCAGCCGGCACCGCTGTAGTAGAAGATGCAGGGAGTCGGGTCGAGCAGGCTCGAGCCGCAGGCGCCGATGGGCGTATAACGCACGCAGAAGCCGAACCAGCGCGTGTCCCCGGCGATGCCGTCCATCGGGTTCATGCCGTCGCGCGCCACGTTGCGGCCGCCGATGAGGACATCCGAGGTTCCGCCCTCCACCGGGCTGTCGATGCGCGTCGCGACGACGACCTCGCTGCGCACGGCGTGCATGGCGAGGACGGCCATGGATTTCAGCCGCGCCTCCCCGGAGATGGACACGCTCTGGCGCAGCGAGGAGACGTAGATGGCGCCGAGCCCCGCCATCACCATGCTGAAGATGGCGATGGCGAACATGAGCTCCGCGAGCGTGAATCCCCGCCGTCGAGCGCTCGCCCCCATCAGTCGCTCCAGTTCGCGGAGAACTGCACCTGCTTGCAGGTCCGGGAGCCGCAGGCGAAATCGCTGACCGTGTAGCTGATGGTACCGTTGACCGGGGCGCCCGTGAAGGAGGCCGGCAGGGTCGGCGTCAGGTTATGCGTCCCCGGGGCCAGGGCCCAGCAGCCGCCGCAGGCCTCGCCGGGGTAGGTCCAGGGCAGCGCGCCGCCCGGTCCCGTCGGGTAGGAGGAGTCCCCGGTCGTGAAGGCCTTCAGAGTCTCCATCGCCTGCCGGGTGTAGTTGAGCGCCTCCCCGCGCCGGCCGGATTTGACGACCTGGAGCTTGCTCGTGAGCAGGAGCGGGAAGATGGAGGTCACGACGGCGGCGATGAGGAGCACCGAGATGAGGATCTCGATGAGCGTGAAGCCGTTCGGACGGCCGCGCCGACGCGCGGCCGCCGGAGACGGAAGAACCGCTTCCGGCCGGAGGGGGCCCATCACTTCGAAGTGTAACAGGACGCCTGGGGAGAGTCAATGACCTGGCTCCGTCCGCCGGACTTGTGGCGGCCCGCGGGCAAGTGATAGAATGGGGTCCCGTCGGTGCGGTACCCAAGTGGTCTAAGGGGCGAGTCTGCAAAACTCGTATTCATGGGTTCAAATCCCATCCGCACCTCCACTTTATGCATCCTATGAATGAAAAGCCGCGCTAAGCGCGGCTTTTCATTTGTCTCGTTCTTCGTCGTCAGGGGACGAAGCCTATCCGCCTCTTGGCCCGCCGAGGCGACCCCATCAGCCTCCGGATCGCATCGAACACCCCGCGAATCTGCTCCGCCCTCTCCATCCGTTCGGCTAATGCATGGTCGCTCGCCAACACCTGCCGCACCCGCACGAAGGCCCGCATGATGACGATGTTGATTTGTACCGCGCGTTCACTGTTCAGGACGCTCGAAAGCATCGCTACGCCCTGCTCGGTGGAAGCGTACGGCAGGAACTTGACGTGAGCACCTTTCTCTAAGGTGCCAATTTGGCGCCTTAGAGCCGCATACTCTCCCTTCTCCAGCACGAACATGAAGTCCGCGGGGAACCGCGTGATGTTCCGACGAACCTGCCTCTGGAGCTGCTTCGTCTCGACGCCGTAGAGACGCGCTAAATCCTCGTCGCTCTTCAGACTTCTCACCCCATTATAAAGGAACGCGCTGGATCCTCGGGCGCGTCTCCTTTATCTCCTGTCCGTAGGCGGCGCGCGCATCCGTGCAGTCCCTCCGCGCCGCCTACCAGGACCCCCACCGGCGCAAGGGGTGGAGGGGTGCCTCCCGAGCAAAGAAGCCGCACTCAATCGGCATACAAGCTCATCAAAACGGTCTCCGCCCATTGCCCAGAGGCTGCGGGGCACCCTGCTCTGTCGGGCATGTCGGAATCCCGCGGCACCCGTATCGCCGCGGGACGAGACCTGAGCGGCGTCCCGCGTCACGGGACGACCGCGTCCCAGCAGAGCAGGGTGCCCCGCGGCCTCTCGCCGGAGCTTTACCTTTTTAGCGTTCGTTGCGGTCTGCGCGGCTTATTTGCTATCCTTTTTCTCGACGGGAAAGTTGAACGGAGAGCTGACGCACCATGCCGAGTTCGAACCCGCCGAGTCGCCGAAACACCACGCCCGCCCGGAGCCCCCGTGCGGGTCGTTCATTTCCCGCCGAGACCCGTCCCGCAGGGTCCGGCATCGTCATCCTGGACTTCGGCTCCCAGTACACCCAGCTCATCGCGCGCCGCCTGCGCGAGCTGGAGGTCTTCGCGGAGATCCTCCCCTACCACGCCGCCCCGGAGACGATCCTCGCCCGGCGGCCCGCGGGCATCATCCTCTCCGGCGGCCCGGCGAGCGTGCACCGCCGCGGCTCGCCGCGGCCCCACCCGGGGATCCTCGAGTGCGGTCTTCCGGTGCTCGGCATCTGCTACGGCATGCAGCTCCTCGTTCAGCTCCACGGAGGGCGCGTCGCCCCGACCGGGCGCCGCGAATACGGCGCCGCGACCGCGACGCTCCGCGGCAGCGACCCGCTCCTGGCGGGCCTGCCCCGGAAGCTCCCGGTCTGGATGAGCCACGGCGACGGCGCCAAGAACCTCGGCAACGGCTTCCGCGTGCTCGCGCGCACGGAGACGGCGCCCTACGCCGCCATCGCCGACCCGGCCAAGCGCCTCTACGGGGTCCAGTTCCACCCCGAGGTCGCGCACACCCCCGACGGCGCGCGCCTGCTGGCGAACTTCGCGCGCCGCATCTGCGGCGTGCGCGCCCGCTGGACCATGGAGTCCTTCCTCGAGGAGAGCGTGCGCCGCGTGCGCGCGCAGGTCGGCGAGGGCAAGGTCGTCTGCGCGCTCTCGGGCGGCGTGGACTCCTCGGTCGCCGCGGCCCTGCTGAGCCGGGCCGTCGGCAAGCGCCTCCACTGCATCTACGTCGACACGGGCCTCGGCCGCTACGGCGACGTCGAGCACCTGCGCGCCGCCTTCAAGGGCTACCGCCTGAACCTCAAGGTCGTCGACGCCTCCCCCCTCTTCCTGCGGCGCCTGCGCGGCGTCGCCGACCCGGAGCGCAAGCGCAAGATCATCGGCCGGACCTTCATCGAGGTCTTCGACCGCGAGGCCAAGCGCATCCGGGGAGTGGAGTACCTCGCCCAGGGGACCCTCTACCCCGACGTCATCGAGTCCGTCAGCGTGCACGGCCCCTCGGCCGTCATCAAGAGCCACCACAACGTCGGCGGCCTTCCCAAGCGCATGAAGCTCAAGCTCGTCGAGCCCCTGCGCCTCCTCTTCAAGGACGAGGTGCGCCGGCTCGGCCGGGCGATGGGGATGTCGCCGACGCTCATCGGCCGGCATCCCTTCCCCGGTCCGGGCCTCGCGGTGCGCGTGCTCGGAGCCGTGACCCCCGAGCGCCTCGAGCGCCTGCGCCTGGCCGACCGCATCTTCCAGGAGGAGCTGCGCTCCTCGGGCTGGTACGACAAGGTCTGGCAGGCCTTCGCGGTCCTGCTCCCGGTGCGGACCGTCGGCGTCATGGGCGACGAGCGCACGCACGACTACGCCCTCGCGCTGCGCTCGGTGAACAGCGTCGACGGGATGACGGCCGATTGGAGCCGCCTCCCCCACGACCTCCTCGCCCGCGCCTCCAGCCGCATCGTCAGCGAGGTCCGCGGCATCAACCGCGTGGCCTACGACGTCACCTCCAAACCCCCGGCGACCATCGAGTGGGAATGACCAAGACCTCCAAGCCGCTGCTCCGTTCCGAGATCCCCGGCCTCCAGCTCCTGGTCCGCGGCAAGGTCCGCGACGTCTACGACCTCGGCGAGCGCCTCCTCATCGTCGCCACCGACCGCCTCTCGGCCTTCGACTGCGTGCTGCCCACGCCCATCCCCGGCAAGGGCGCCCTGCTGACCCAGCTCTCGTCGTTCTGGTTCCGCAAGACCGCGCGCATCGTGCCCAACCACCTGCTCTCCTCCGACCTCGACGAGATCCAGCGCGAGCTCCCGCGCGGGGTCAAGCTCGACGCCGAGCTCTACGCCGGCCGCGTGACGCTGGCCCGCAAGGCGCGCCGCGTCGACGCGGAGTGCGTCGTCCGCGGCTTCCTCGCCGGCTCGGCCTACAAGGAGTACCGCGCCTCCGGCTCCGTCTGCGCAGAGCCGCTGCCCGCCGGCCTCGTCGAATCGGCCCGCCTCTCCTCGCCTCTCTTCACCCCCTCGACGAAGGCCTCGGTCGGACACGACGAGAACATCTCGCGAGCGCACCTCGCGGAGGCGGTCGGCCGCGAGACGGCGCTCGAGCTCGAGCGCCTGAGCCTCGCCCTCTTCCGCACCGCCGCCGCCCACGCCGAGGCGCGCGGCCTTCTGCTCGCGGACACCAAGTTCGAGTTCGGCTTCATCGACAAGCGCCTGCACCTCATCGACGAGGCCCTGACCCCCGACTCCTCGCGCTTCTGGGAGAAGGGCGCCTGGAAGCCCGGGGTCTCCCCCGAGAGTTTCGACAAGCAGTTCGTCCGGGACTGGCTCGAGCGCTGCGGCTGGGACAAGCGTCCCCCCGCGCCGCCCCTGCCGCCCGAGGTCGTCGAAGGCACGGCCTCGCGCTACCGCGAGGCGCACCGGAGGTTGACCGAATGAAGCCCCTCAATGAGACCCTCGCCGCTCCCTCGACGCGGCCGCCGCACTCCGCCCCGTCCCTGCCGACCTACGTCGTGGAGGTCGCGCCCAAGCTCGGCGTCGGGGACTCCCCCGGACAGTCCGTGCTGGTCCAGCTCCCGGCGCTCGGCATCACCGGCGCGCGCGAGGTCCGGGTGACCTCGCTCTACGAGATCTCCGGCAAGCTCTCGTCCTCTCAGATCCAGCTCATCGGCAAGGGGCTCCTCTGCGACCCCATCACCCAGGATTTCCGCACCGATTCCTCGGCCTCGACGACGGCCTTCCTCATCGGCCCCCACTGGCGCGTCGAGGTCTGGCTCAAGCCGCAGGTCACCGACCCGGTGGGCGAGAGCGTGCGCAAGGCGGTCGTCGACCTCGGCCTGCCCGAGCCGGCCCGCGTGCGCACCGGCGTCGCCTACCAGATCCTCGGCCGCGTGCATCCCGGACAGATGGAGCGCATCGTGAACAAGCTGCTCGCCAACCCCCTCATCCACCGCACGAAGGTCGAGCAGCTGTGAGCACCGCTCCCCCGCCCGCCGAGACCCGCCCCTCCTGGCTCGATGCCGCGCCGAAGGCGCTCATGGAGCTCAACGTCCGCTGCGGCTGGTCGCTGAGCGCCCCCGAACTCGCCGCCATCCAGGCCCATTTCCGCCGCCTGCGCCGCGAGCCGACCCGCGCCGAGGTCGAGACCCTCGCCCAGACCTGGTCCGAGCACTGCAAGCACAAGACTTTCACGAGCCCGGTCCGCCTCAAGGACGGGAAGTCGACGCGCCTGCTCAAGAACCCCCTGGCCGAGACCGTGATGGCTGCGACGCGCCGGCTCAAGAAGCCCTGGTGCCTCTCCGTCTTCGAGGACAACGCCGGGGTCGTCGAGTTCGACAAGCGCTGGGCGCTCGCCGTCAAGGTCGAGACCCACAACCACCCCTGCGCGCTCGAGCCCTACGGCGGCGCCGAGACCGGCGTCGGCGGAGTCATCCGCGACGTCCTCGGCGTGGGCCTCGGCGCCAAGCCGGTGCTCAACACCGACGTCTTCTGCTTCTGCTCGCCCGAGCGCGCCGGAGAGCTGCCCGACGAGGTGCTCCACCCCCGCCGGGGCCTCACCTCGGTCGTGGCCGGGGTGCGCGACTACGGGAACCGCATGGGCATCCCGACCCCTTCGGGAGGCCTGTACTTCGACGACGGCTACCTGCGCAACCCTCTCGTCTTCGTCGGCACCGTCGGCCTCATGCCGCGCGACGCCGTCCATTCGCGCATCGAGCCCGGAGACCTCGTGGTCGCCGCCGGCGGCCGCACGGGCCGCGACGGCCTGCACGGGGCGACCTTCTCCTCGACGGCCCTCGACGCCTCGACCGACTCCTCGGCCGTGCAGATCGGCCACGCCATCATGGAGAAGCGCCTGCTCGACGGCCTGCTGCGCGCCCGCGACGCCCGGCTCTACCGCGCGCTCACCGACTGCGGCGCCGGCGGGTTCTCTTCCGCGGTCGGCGAGATGGCCGCGCGCGTCGCCGGCAAGGGCGGCGCCCGCATCGACCTCTCCAAGGCCCTGCTCAAGGTGGCCGACCTCGCTCCCTGGGAGATCTGGCTCTCCGAGGCCCAGGAGCGCATGGTGCTCGCCGTGCCGCCGAAGAACCTCAAGGCCCTGCAGGAGCTCTTCGCCGCCGAGGACGTCGAGACCTGCGTGCTCGGGACCTTCACCTCCACCGGCCGCCTCGAAGTCTCCCATGGAGAAGAGCGTCTCGCCGACCTCGACCTCGAGTTCCTCCACCACGGCCTGCCCCGCTCGGAGCAGGAAGCGGTCTGGGAGCCGCCGAAGACCGAGCACTCCCCGCGCCCGCGCATCGAGAGCTCCCGCTTCCCGGAGCTCCTGCACCGCGCGCTCTCGCACCCCAACGTCTGCAGCCGCGAGTGGATCATCCGGCAGTACGACCACGAGGTCCAGGCCGGCACGGTGATCAAGCCTCTGCAGGGCGTGCACCACGACGGCCCGGGCGACGCCTGCGTCATCTGGCCGCTCGCCGTCACCGGCGCGCCCGAGGAACACCGCGGCTTCGCCGTGGCCAACGGCCTCAACCCCGCGCTCGGGAAGAGCGACCCCTACGCGATGGCGCTCGCCTGCGCCGACGAGGCGCTCGCGGGACTCGCCTGCGTCGGCGCCGACGTGTCGCGCGCCGCGCTGCTCGACAACTTCTGCTGGGGCGACCCCGGCGACCCGCGACAGCTCGGCGGGCTCATGCGCGCCGCCGAGGGCTGCCGCGACGCGGCGCTCGGCTTCGAGACGCCCTTCATCTCCGGCAAGGACTCGCTGCACAACGTCTACCGCGACGCGAAGGGCCGCGCGCACTCCATCCCCGGCACGCTCCTCGTCACGGCGCTCGCGCCGGTCCCCGACATCCGCAAGGCCGTGACGATGGACATCAAGGGGCCGCGCAACGCGCTCTACCTCATCGGCCGCACGGGCTCCGAGTTCGGCGGCTCGCTCTACGCCGAGTTCCTCGAGGCCGCCGGTCCCATCCCTCACGTGGACCTGCGCGCCTCGCGCGACGCCTACCGCCGGCTCGGCAAGGCCGCGATGAAGGGCCTCGTCCTCTCCGCGCACGACCCGCGCGAAGGCGGCCTGGCGACCGCGGCCGCCGAGATGGGCTTCTCCGGAGAGTTCGGCCTCGAGCTCGACCTCGACCGCATGCCGCGCGCCAAGGACGCCGACGAGGCGCTGCTCCTCTTCGCCGAGGCCCCGGGCCGCGTCCTCGTCGAGGTCGACCCGGCCGTCGAGAAGGAGTTCCTCAAAGCCATGAAGGGCACGGTCCTCGCGCGCATCGGTTCGACGCTCGCCAACCCCGTGCTGCGCGTCATCGGCCTCGATGGACGCATCCGCATGGAGGAGGGCCTCCAGGACCTGAAGGCCTCCTGGCAGAAGACCCTGCCCGCCCTGCTGCTCGCCGGTCCCATGGTCCGCAACGGAGGAGGTCGCACGCAATGAAGGCTCCCAAGGCCCTGGTCCTGCGCGCCGCCGGAACGAACTGCGACGTCGAGACCGCGCTGGCGCTGAAGATGGTCGGCGCCCAGCCCGTCGTCGAGCACGTCCGAGGCCTGCGCGGCGGCAAGGTCCGCCTCATGGACCATGCGATGGTCGTCCTGCCCGGAGGCTTCACCTACGGCGACGACGTCGGCGCCGGCCGGATCCTGGCCAACGAGCTGCGCGCGCACCTGCGCGAGCTGCGCGGCTTCATCCGCAGCGGCCGTCCCGTCATCGGCATCTGCAACGGCTTCCAGGTCCTCGTGAAGGCGGGCCTGCTGCCGCAGACCCCGAACAACGAGCAGACCGCCTCGCTGAGCTTCAACGAGTCCCACCGCTTCGAGACGCGCTGGGTCCGCCTGCGCCTGAACCTACAGAGCTCCTCCTTCTTCGTGCAGGGCCTGCCCGAGATCATCGAGCTGCCCGTCGCCCACGGGGAAGGCCGCTTCGTCGTGAAGTCGCCGAAGGTCCTCGAGCACCTGAAGAAGACGCGCGCCATCCTCATGCAGTACGTCAATGAGGAAGGCAAGTTCTCCGGCTATCCGTACAACCCGAACGGGTCGCTCTTCAACATCGCGGCCCTGACGAACCCGGAAGGCAACTGCCTCGGTCTGATGCCGCACCCCGAGCGCTTCATCACGAAGTGGCATCATCCGAACTGGACGCGCCAGACCTTCTGCAAGGACGGCGTCGGGCTCGAGATCTTCCGCAACGCCGTGAAGTACGTCTCGTCCTGAACCGCGAGACGCGTCCGTCCCGTCTTTGAGCGCCGCAAAAGGAGGTCGCGCCGGGACCCGTCGGAGCCCGGCATTTCAAGATGTGCGGAATAGTCGGCATCTCCGGCGACCGTGACGCCGTCCGCAACGCCGTCCTGGCCCTCTACGCGCTCCAGCATCGAGGCCAGGAGGCGGCCGGCGTCGTCGCCGACGACGGGACCCGCCTGCAGGCCCGCCACGGCCTCGGCCTCGTCGCCGACGCGCTCGGCCCGGCGGCTCTCGAGGGCCTGAGCGGCACCTGCGCCGTCGGCCACGTCCGCTACGCGACCGCCGGCGAGCGCAGCCTGCGCAACGCGCAGCCCCTCCTCTTCGACCACCACCGCGGCCCGCTGGCCATCGCCCACAACGGCACCCTCACCAACGCCATGGGCCTGCGCCGCGAGCTCGGCAAACGCGGAGCCATCTTCCGCACCGACACCGACAGCGAAGTCGTCGTCCACCTCATCGCGCGCGAGCGCGGAGACCTCGAGCGCGCCGCGGTCCGGGCCCTGCGCCAGGTCCAGGGCGCCTACTCCCTGCTCCTGCTCGCGCCGGGCAAGCTCATCGCCGTGCGCGACCCGCGCGGCTTCCGCCCCCTCGTGCTCGGGCGCCTGGGCCGCGCCTACGTCGTCGCCTCCGAGACCACGGCCCTGCGCCAGCTCGAGGCGAAGATCGTGCGCGAGGTCGAGCCGGGCGAGATGCTGGTCCTCGAGGGCAAGCGCCTGCGCTCGAGCTTCCCCTTCCCGGAGCCCCCGCACCGCTCCTGCTGCGTCTTCGAACAGGTCTACTTCGCCCGCCCCGACTCCCGCGTCTTCAACCTCAGCGTCCAGAGCACGCGCCGCGCCTTCGGCCGCGAGCTGGCCAAGGAGATGTTCGGCGTCGAGGCGGACATCGTCGTCCCGGTCCCGGACTCGGGCGTCCCTTCCGCCATCGGCTTCGCCGAGGAGTCGGGGATCCCCTTCGAGCTCGGATTCACGCGCAGCCACTATATCGGGCGGACCTTCATCCAGCCCTCGCAGAGCCAGCGCAACACCTCGGTGAGTCTGAAGCTCATCCCCGTGCGCGAGGTGCTCGGAGGCCGCCGCGTCGTCCTCGTCGACGACTCGATCGTGCGCGGGACCACCTCGCGCATCATCTGCCGGATGCTCCGCGAGGCCGGCGTGCGGAAGATCCACATGGCCCTCTCCTCGCCGCCGGTGGTCTCCCCCTGCTTCTACGGCATCGACACGCCGCGCCGCCGTGAGCTCATCGCCTCGCGCCGCGGCTCCGACTCCATCCGCCGCTTCCTCGGCGTGGACTCGCTCCACTACCTCAGTCTCGAGGGCCTGCGCAGCGTCGTCCACCGGGACCAGGGGCTCGGCGCCCGCGATTTCTGCACCTCCTGCTTCACCGGCCGCTACCCGACCCCCATCCCCGACTTCCGCGAGGCGCTGAAATGAACGTGCTGATCCTGGGCGCCGGCGGCCGGGAGCATGCGATCGCCTGGGCGCTGAGGAAGAGCCCCCGCCTGACGCGGCTCTACGCGGCGCCCGGCTCCCCCGGGATGGCGCCGCTGGCCGAGCAGACCGGCATCGACGCGCTCGACCTCCCCCGCATCGTCTCCTTCTGCCGCGAGCGCGCCGTCGGGCTCGTCGTCATCGGGCCCGAGGCCCCGCTCGCCGCCGGCGCGGCCGACGCGCTCGCCGCCGAGGGCGTGCGCGTCTTCGGACCGACCCGGGCCGCGGCCCAGCTCGAGTCCTCGAAGTCCTTCGCCAAGTTCTTCATGAAGCGCCACGGCATACCCACCGCCCGCTTCGCCGTCTGCACCGGGCATGAGGAGGCGCTCGCTTCCCTTCCTTCCTTCGGCCCGCGCGTCGTCGTGAAGGCCGACGGTCTCGCCGCCGGCAAGGGCGTGAGCGTCTGCCGCGAGCCGGGCGAGGCCGAACGCGCGCTGCGCGAGGCCATGCTCGACAAGACCTACGGGGCGGCCGGCGCGACGGTCGTCCTCGAGGAGCTCCTGGAGGGCCGCGAGGTCACGCTCATGGCCGTCTGCGACGGGGAGCGCTTCGCCCTGCTCCCCTCGAGCCAGGACCACAAGCGCCTGCGCGAAGGCGACGCGGGGCCGAACACCGGCGGCATGGGCGCCATCGCCCCCGCTCCCGCCGCGACCCCCGAGCTCATCGAGCGCGTCCGCCGCGAGGTCTTCGAGAAGGTCCTCTCGGGGCTCAAAGCCGACGGTACCGTCTTCCGCGGAGTCCTCTACGCCGGTCTCATGCTCACCCGCGAGGGCCCGAAGGTCCTCGAGTTCAACACCCGCTTCGGCGACCCCGAGACGCAGGCGGTCCTCCCCCTGCTCGAGGACGACCTCCTCGACCTTCTGGAGGCGGCCGCCGACGGCCGCCTGGGCGCGGCGCCCCTGCGCCAGCGGCCCGGCGCCTGCGTCTGCGTCGTGCTCGCGGCGCAGGGCTATCCGGAAGCGCCCGTCGCCGGCGCGGCCGTCACCGGGCCGATCGCTCCTCCCGCCGAGGAGGCGGAGCTCCTGGTCTTCCACGCGGGGACGGTCCGCGAGGGCCCCCTCTGGAGGGTGAAGGGCGGCCGGGTCCTCGGCGTCACCGCCCTCGGCCCCGACCTCGACGCCGCGCGCGAACGCGCCTACGCCGCCGTCGACCGCATCCGCTTCGCCGGGATGCAGTTCCGCCGGGACATCGGGGCGTCCTCCACCGAATGCGCCTGCTGATCTCCGGCGGCCGCGTCGTCGACCCCGCCCAGAACCTCGACGCTCCCGCCGACGTCCTCCTCGAAGGCCCGAAGGTCGCGGCCGTCGGCCGCGGTCTCGCGGAGCGCCCCGGCCTGCGCGGCGTCCCGCGGCTCAACGCCGCCGGGTGCTGGGTCCTCCCCGGCCTCATCGACCTCCACGTCCACCTGCGCGAGCCCGGTCGAGAGGAGGACGAGACCTTCGCGACCGGCGGCCGCGCGGCCGCCGCGGGAGGGGTGACGACCCTCGTCGCGATGGCGAACACCTCCCCGACCCCGGACAGCCCCGCGCGCCTGCGGGCCCTTCGCGCGCGGGCCCGGCGCGACTCCCCCGTGGAGGTCCTCTTCGCCGCCCCCGTGACCCGCGGCCTCGGAGGCCGCGTCCTCGTCGATTTCGAGGCTCTCGCGGCCGCCGGCGCCGCGGCCTTCAGCGACGACGGCCGCCCCGTCGGGGACTCCGCGCTCCTGCGCGGCGCGCTCGAGGCCCTGCGGGAGACCGGCCGGCCCCTGCTCGACCATGCCGAGGACCCCGGCCTCGCCGGCGGGGGCGCCTTCCATGAGGGCGCGGCCCGCCGACTCGGCGTGCCCGGCATACCGCACGCGGCCGAGACGCTCCCCTCCCTGCGCGACCTCCTGCTCGCCGAGCTCTGCGGAGGCCGCCTGCACCTCTGCCACGTCAGCTGCGCGGCCGTCGTCGCGCTCGTGCGCGAGGCCCGACGCCGCGGCGCCGCCGTCACCGCCGAAGCCGCCCCGCACCACCTGCTCCTCGACGAGGACGACGTCCCGCGCTCCGCGGCGCGCGCGCCCTTCTTCAAGATGAACCCTCCGCTGCGGACCGCCGCCGACCGCGCGGCGCTGCTCGCGGGGCTCGCGGACGGGACGATCGGCGCCGTCGCGACCGACCACGCGCCCCACGCGGCGGCGAAGAAGGCCCTCGGAGCGCGCCGCGCCCCGTGCGGGGTCATCGGTCTGGAGACGCTCGCACCCGCGGCGCTCGAGCTCGTGCGGCGCGGGACGCTCGACCGCCGCCGCCTCGCCGAGCGCCTCGCGCTCGGCCCGGCCAGGATCCTCGGCCTCCGGACGAAGGGACGGCTCACGCGCGGCGCCGACGCCGACGTCTGCGTCCTCGACCCGAACGACCCCTTCACCCTCGGCCCGGAGTTCCGTTCGAAGAGCGGGAACTCCCCCTTCATCGGCCGCCGCTTCCCGGGGCGCGTGCGCGCGACCGTCTCGGGCGGACGCGTCGTCTTCCTCCGCGCCCGGAGCGCCCGATGAACCTCTACGAGCGCTGGCTGCGTCCCTGCTTCTTCCGCCTCGAGCCGGAGACCGCCCACGAGCTCTCCCTCGACCTCCTGCGCCTCGGCAGCCTGCCGCCCTTCCCCGCGCTCCTCGAGCGCTTCTTCCGTCTCGAGCACCCGGCGCTGGAGACGACGGTGGCGGGGCTGCGCTTCCCCAACCCGGTCGGCCTCGCGGCCGGCTACGACAAGGACGCGGTCGGGGGCCCCGCGCTGGCCGCGCTCGGCTTCGGCTTCCTGGAGTTCGGCACCTTGACCGCGCGCCCCCAGCCCGGGAACCCCCGCCCGCGCCTCTTCCGCTTCCCGGAACGCGAGGCCGTGGTCAACCGCATGGGCTTCAACAACGAGGGCGCCGAGGCCGCCGCCGCCCGCCTGGCCCGCTTCCGCGCCCGACCCGAAGGCCGCCGCGTCCCCGTCGGAGCGAACATCGGCATCAACAAGGACGTCCCGGCCGAGCGCGCCCACGAGGAGTACGCGCGCGCCTTCTCCCTGCTCGCGCCCCACGCCGACTATTTCACCTTGAACGTCTCCTCGCCGAACACCGAGGGCCTGCGCCGCCTGCAGGAGCGCCTGCGCCTGGAGCGCATCCTCACCGCTCTGAAGTCCGTCAACCCGCAGGGCAAGCCCGTGTTCGTGAAGCTCGCTCCCGACCTCGAGCCCGGCGAGCTCGAGGAACTCCTCCCCCTCCTCGTCGGGGAGTCCGCGGGCGTCGTCTGCACCAACACGACGCTCTCCCGCGAAGGCCTTCCCGAGGGCCTCGCTTCGACGCGCGGAGGCCTGAGCGGCGCCCCGCTGCGCGAGCGCGCGACCGCGATGATCCGCGAGGTCCGACGACGCACCGGCGGCCGCCTCCCGATCATCGGCAGCGGGGGCATCCTCGAGCCCGAGGACGCGTGGCAGAAGCTCCGCGCGGGAGCCTCCCTCGTCCAGGTCTACACCGGTCTCGTCTTCCGCGGTCCGGACCTGGCGCGCGAGATCAAGCGCGGTCTGCTGCGCCTCATGCGCGAGCAGGGTCTCGAGCGCGTCCGCGACGCCGTCGGCCGTTCCCATCCCATGGCGGAGACACCCCGATGACGAACACGCATCCCCCCACCGAACTCATCGTCGCCCTCGACCTCGACAGCGTTTCCGCCGCGGAGCAGCTCATCGACAAGCTCCACGGCAAGGTCCGCTACTACAAGGTCGGCCTGCGCATGTTCCTCGCGCACGGCCGGCGCGTCATCGACCTCGTGCGCAAGCGCGACGGCGAGGTCTTCCTCGACCTCAAGCTCCACGACATCCCGCAGACCGTCGCCCACGCGGTCCAGGAGGCGCAGGCGTTCGGGGTCTTCTCGCTGAGCCTCCACATGCTCGGCGGCGCCGACATGCTCAAGGCCGCGGCCGAGACCCATCCGCGCCCCCGCCTCTGGGGCGTCACGGTGCTGACCAGCATGAACGACGCCGACGTGAAGGCCCTGCACCCCAACGCGGCGGTGCACCCGCTCGCCCGCCGCCTCGCCGAGCACGGCCGCCGCCACGTCGACGGCATCATCTGCTCCGGCCACGAGGTCGCCGCCCTGCGCGAGGACCTCGGCGCGGAGACGACCTTCATCACGCCGGGCATCCGCCTGCCGGGCGGGGACGCGCACGACCAGAAGCGCCACATCACCCCGGCCGAAGCCTCCGCGCTCGGCATCCGCTACATCGTGGTCGGACGCCCCATCGCGCTCGCCGAGGATCCCTCGCGCACGGCGCAGACCATCCTCGAGCAGCTCGCGGTGCGCGCATGAGCCTCCTTCCTCTCTTCCGGCGCAGCGGCGCCCTGCTCGAGGGGCACTTCCGGCTCTCCTCCGGCCTGCACGCGGAGCGCTACTTCCAGTGCGCGCTCGTCCTCTCCGACCCGCGCGCCGCCGCGCGCCTGGGCCGGGCCCTCGCCGCCGAGGTCCGCCTCGCCGGGTGGAAGCCCGACCTCGTCGTCTCCCCGGCGCTCGGCGGGGTGGTCATCGGGCACGAGGCCGCCCGCGCGCTCGGGACCCGCGCCTACTTCACGGAGCGCGGCCCGGACGGCCTCCTCGCGCTGCGCCGCGGCTTCAGGCTCGAGCGCGGCGAACGCGTCCTCGTCGTCGAGGACGTCGTCACCACCGGAAAGTCCACCTCCGAGGTGGCCGCGCTCGTGCGCGCGCACGGCGCCCGCCCCGTCGGGGCGGCCGCCATCGTCCTGCGCGGGGAGCGCGCCCCGCGCCTCGGGATGCCCCTGCGCGCGCTCGCGCATCTCCCCGCCGCCGGCTGGGCCCCCGCGACCTGCCCGCTCTGCGCGCGCGGACTCCCTCTCGTCAAGCCGGGCAGCCGCCCGGAATCCCCCTCCCAGGAGAAGAAAGCATGCCGACGCTGACCTACAAGAAGGCGGGAGTCGACATCGACCTCGCCGACAAGCTCGTCGACTTCATCGCCTCGAAGGCCCCTTCCGTGGGCGGCTACTCGGGCCTCGTCCCTCTCAAGCTCGACGGCGGCGGAGACTATCTGCTCGCGGCGACGACCGACGGGGTCGGCACGAAGCTCAAGCTCGCATTCCAGTTCGACCGCCACGACACCGTCGGCATCGACCTCGTCGCGATGTGCGTCAACGACCTCGTCACCTGCGGCGCCAAGCCCCTGCTCTTCCTCGACTACTACGCGATGGGGAAGCTCGACCTCGCGCGCTCCAAGCGCATCCTCGAGGGGATCATGGAGGGCTGCCGCCAGGGCCGCCTTGCGCTGCTCGGCGGCGAGACCGCGGAGATGCCGGGCTTCTACCCGCACGGCGAGTACGACCTCGCCGGCTTCGCCGTCGGCATCGTGCGCCGCGACGAACTCATCGACGGCTCGAAGATCTACCCCGGCGACGTCCTGCTCGGCCTGCCCTCCACCGGCGTGCACTCCAACGGCTACTCGCTCGTGCGCAAGGTCTTCCACGGCCCCGCGCTGAACCGCTGGGCGAAGACCCTCCTGACGCCCACGAAGATCTACGTCGAGGACGTCGCGCGCCTCTCCGACGCGTTCCGCCTCGAGGGCCAGATCCTCCTCGGCCTCGCCCACATCACGGGCGGCGGCCTCCCGGAGAACCTCCCCCGCGTCCTCCCGCGCGGCTGCCGCGCGGTGGTGCGCAAGGGCTCCTGGAAGATCCCCCCCGTCTTCGAGGAGATCCGCCGCCGCGGGAACGTGCCCCGCAAGGACATGTGGCGCACCTTCAACATGGGCATCGGCATGGTGATCGTCGTGCGCCCCAACGCCGTCGAGCTGGCCCGGCGCGTCCTGCCGCAGGCCCGCGTCATCGGCGAGATCGTGAGAGGGAAGCAAGGGGTAGATTTGCGTTAGCCGCGCGCTGTTCGCGCCGTTCAGTTTCCTCACTGTCCTCCCCCGCGGGGAGGGCAGGGTGGGGGAGAGTCGATAATATGCTCAACATCGCCGTCTTCGCCTCCGGTGAGGGCACGGACCTCCAGGCGCTCATCGACGCCTGCCGCGGCCGCCGCATCCGCGGGAAGATCGTGCTGGTCGTCTCGAGCCGCCCCGCCGCCGGGGCCCTGCGCCGCGCGCGCGAGGCGGGCCTCGAGACCCTCGCCGTCCCTCCCGGGGACTCCCCCGACCTCGAGGCCTACAGCGCGCGCCTCGCCGCGGAGTGTCGCCGCCGCGGCGTGGACCTCGTCTGCCTCGCGGGCTTCCTCCTCAAGCTCGAGGCCCCGATGCTCGAGGCCTTCCCCGACCGCATCCTGAACATCCACCCGGCGCTGCTGCCGGCGTTCGGGGGCAAGGGGCTCTACGGCCGGCGCGTCCACGAGGCCGTCCTCGCCTCCGGCGCCCGCGTCTCCGGCTGCACCGTGCACCTCATCGACGCGGTCTACGACCACGGCCCCATCGTCCTGCAGGCGCCGGTGCCCGTCCTCCCGGAGGACGACGCGGGCAGCCTCGCCGCGCGCGTGCTGCAGGCCGAACACATCCTCTATCCCGAAGCCGTCCGACTCTTCGCCGACGAGCGCGTGCGCGTGCGCGAGGGCCGCGTCGAAGTCCTCCCCTGCGACCGCGAGGACCCGCGCAGGGTGCGCCGGGCCCTGATCACCGTCTCCGAGAAGGCCGGCGTCGTCGAGTTCGCCAGGGGGCTCGAGGCGCTCGGCGTGGAGATCGTCTCCACCTCGGGCACCGCGAAGCTCCTGCGCGAGGCCGGCGTCGAGGTCCGCGCGCTCGAGACCCTCACCGGCTTCCCTGAGATCCTCGGCGGACGGGTGAAGACGCTGCACCCCCGCGTCCACGGCGGGATCCTCATGCGCCGCGCCGACGCGGAGCACCGACGGGAGGCCGCCGCGCACGGCATCGAGCCCATCGACCTCGTCGCGGTGAACCTCTACCCCTTCGCGAAGGCCGCCGGCTCCGCCCCGGCCTTCGGGGCCGAACAGGTCGAGAACATCGACATCGGCGGGGTCACCCTCATCCGCGCGGCCGCCAAGAACCACGAGGATGTCGCCGTCGTGGTCTCCCCCGCCGACTACGCGGGGCTCCTCGCCGAGCTCGAGCGCGGCTCCGGACGCCTCTCGGAGGACACGCGCCGCCGCCTGGCCTCGGCCGCCTTCGAGCACACGGCCGCCTACGACGCCATGATCGCGCGCGCCTGGTCGGCGGTCCCCGTCCCCGCGGGGCTTCCCGCCGCGGCTTCTTCCACGCCCTCGGCAAGCCCCCGGCGGACGCCGGAGGCGTCCGCTCCCTTCCCGCAGAGGCTCGAGGCCTCCTTCGACAAGCTTTTCGAGCTGCGCTACGGGGAGAACCCCCACCAGAAGGCCGCGCTCTACGCCCGAGCCGGGAAAGCGCCGAGCTTCGAGCAGCTGCACGGCAAGGAGCTCTCCTTCAACAACCTCCTCGACGCCTTCGGCACCTGGGAGGCCGTGAGCGAGCACGAGGAGCCCGCGGTCGTCGTCTTCAAGCACGTCACCCCCTCCGGGGTCGCCGTGGCCGGGACCCTCGCCGAGGCGCTCGAGAAGGCCTGGGCCTGCGACCCGCTCAGCGCCTTCGGCGGCGTCCTCGCCTTCAACCGGCCCGTCGACGCCGCGGTCGCGGCGGCGCTCTCCAAGCGCTTCGTCGAGGTCCTCTCCGCCCCCTCCTTCGAACCCGAAGCCCTCGAGCTCCTGAAGAAGAAGCCGAACCTGCGCCTCGTGCGCATGGACGCCCCTCCCGCCCGCGAGCTCCAGCTGCGCTCGCTGGGCCGCGAGACGCTGGTCTACGAACCCGACCGCCTGCTCCTCAAGGACGAGCCGCGCCTCGTCACCAAGCGCGCGCCGACGCCCGAGGAGGAGCGCGCCCTGCGCTTCGCCTGGGCCGCCTGCAAGTACGTGAAGTCCAACGCCATCGTCCTCGCCGCCGCCGACCGCACGGTCGGCATCGGCGCCGGGCAGATGTCGCGCGTCGACTCCGTGCGCATCGCGGGAGAGAAGTACGCGAAGTACCGGGAGACGAACCCCGCGGCCTCCCCGCTCGTGCTCGCCGGCGACGCCTTCTTCCCCTTCCGCGACGGCCTCGACGAAGCCGCCCGGCTCGGAGTGAGCGCCGTCATCCACCCCGGCGGCTCGGTGCGCGACGCCGAGGTCACGGCCGCCGCCGACGAGCACGGCATCGCCATGCTGCTCACGGGCGTGCGCCACTTCCGCCACTGATCCCGGTGCCTGCCATATAACGTTTAACGCCCGACGGAGAACTCATGAGAAGCGCCCTCATACTCCTGGCCATGATGTCCATCGCGTACTGCCCGGCACATGCGAAGAAGAAGCCGTCGAAGCCCAAGGCGCCTGCCCGCCTGAGCGGGAAGCTCGTCCCCCTGCGCGGGCACCTGCTGGTGGCCCGCAAGGAATCGACCTTCATGCCCTGCGACGACAAGCGCCGCTACCCGCTCGCCGACCGCAGCGAAGGGGACCTGCGCGCCGCGCTCGACGCCATCGAGGCCGTGCCCGGCCGCAGCGTCTACGCCGAGTTCCTCGGCCGGCTCGACTCCCGCAAGCGCCGGGCCGAGCTGCTCGAGCTGCGGCGGATCTATCGCGAAGGCCCCGCCTGCGGCGAAAAGAAGGCCGCCTTCCGCCTCAAGGCGATGGGCAACGAGCCGTTCTGGAGCGTGGAGGTCTCCGATGCCGGGATCCTCTACGCCCCCATGAGCGGGCCGGAGCTCCGCTTCCCGGCGGCGCCGGCCGTCGAGAAGGACGGAACGACGAGCTACTCCGCGACCGCCGTCTCCCCCTCGATCCACCGCCTGTCCCTCGAGCTGCGCAAAGGCCGCTGCCAGGACACCATGTCCGGCGCCTACTTCCACATGAGCGCGACCCTGCGCCTCGACGACCGCGAATCCTCGGGCTGCGCCTATGCGCCGCTGCGCGCGGCCCCGGCGCACGCCGAGCCCTGACCCCGATGACCGAGCGGACGCGCTGTCCCTGGACCTACGCGTCCTCCCCGTTCTACCTCGCCTATCACGACGAGGAATGGGGAGTCCCGGTCCTCGACGACCGCCGGCAGTTCGAGTTCCTAACGCTGGAGACCGCGCAAGCCGGTCTCAGTTGGGCGACCATACTGAACAAGCGCGAGGGCTACCGCCGGGCCTTCGCCTCCTTCGACCCCGTCCGCGTGGCGCGCTTCGACGCCGCCAAGGCCGCCGCGCTCCTGCGCGACCCGGGCATCGTCCGCAACCGCCTCAAGGTCCTCGCCGCGGTGAACAACGCGCGGCGCTTCCTCGAGGTCCAGCGGGAGTTCGGGACCTTCTCGTCCTATCTCTGGTCCTTCGTCGGCGGGAAGCCCAGGGTCAACCGCTGGACGCGGCTGGGCCAGATGCCCGCGACCTCGAAGGAGTCCGACGCGCTGAGCGCCGACATGAAGAGGCGCGGCTTCAAGTTCGTCGGCAGCATCGTCCTCTACGCGCACATGCAGGCCACCGGACTGGTCAACGACCACCTGGTTTCCTGCTTCCGACACGGGGAATGCGTGAAAGCGTTCCCGAACAGACCCATATAACCGTTTTCCTTACTGTTTAGGTCTTAATTAGGCCTTGAATTGCGGCGTCCTCGAGCCCATACTCTGCCTGAGGGCCCGATGCATACCCCTGCCCTTCTCCTTGCCGTCGTCGTCCTGTCCGCGCAGGTCCTTGCGGCTCCGCCGCAGCCCAAGGGCGCCGCAACCGATCCCATAGCCACCGCCCGCGCGCATTTCCTCAGCCACGAGGTCGGGACTCCGACGGTCGACGCCGTCGTCCCTCTCCCGGCCGCCGGCGATCCCCAAGGGGCCGGCCTCAAGATCCTGCTCGAGTCCGCGCGCGAGATCCAGCTCGGCTGCGCCGCGCCCTGCGCCGACGCGGACGCGCTCGTCTATCGCGGCAAGGTCGAGATGATCGCGGCGAACCTCGGCCTCGACGAGAGCGGCGTCGCGCAGGCCCTCGGCCGCTACCTGCCCAAGGGCAAGCCGCGCCTGCGCGGAGCGGACGGCGCGAAGGGCGCCCAGCCGATGGGCGACAAGATGGTCGAGGCGCAGGTCCTCGAGAAACTCCTCTCCGACGGGAGCCTCGGAGCCTCCCGCGAGGGGCTCAACCGCCGCGCCCTGGCCCTGGCCGACGCGCTCGGCCGCGGCCGCCTCATCGACGTCCCCGACGCCGGCGGCGTCGCCGCGGCGGGAGGCGTCTACGGCGGCATCATGACCGCGGAGCAGATCCGCCGGCTCAACGCCCTGCCCCGCACGCAGGCCCGCATCCTCCAGAACCTGGCGAGCAAGGCGCCGCCCCCGCCTTCGAGCGAGGGCTACCGGGACTTCGAGAACAAGAACGGCCTCATCGCCCGCTCGCGCGCTTACTGGGACGCGATCGCCGAGGACCCGAAGACCGGCGACCTCAAGCGCGCCGGGATCGCGACGATGGTCAGTCTCTTCGAGGTCTTCAACCTCCGCGGCTTCGAGAACAGCTGCTTCCGCCTCGCGAACAGCGCCTCCGACCCCGCCGCCTCCCGCAAGCAGGTCCTGAAGGACAGCGGTTCGGCCGTCGGCAACGGCCTGCTCGCCGCGATGGGCTTTCTCCCCGTCTCCGTCTGGTCCAAGCTCTCGCAGGTGACCGGCCTCTCGCGCGCCGGCGAGTGGATCACGACGGGCGTGCGCTCGCTCCTCGGCAAGCCGGGGACGGCGACCGCGGCGGCGAACGCCGAGCGCATCGCCGCCCTGCAGAACAAGGTCGCCGCCGGCAAGGCGCTCGCCCGCGACGAGGCCGTCTGGCTGGCCGAAGCCACCAAGGGCAAGGCGGGGGTCGTCTTCCACACCACCGACGCGGTGCAGGACATCATGAAGAGCGGCCGGGTAGCCGCGACCACGGAGCGCTTCGCCTACGGCGCCACCCGCCACATCGAGGGCGCGCAGGCGCTCCAGGGAGCGGTGGCCGGAGGAGCAGCGGCGCAGCGCCTCGCCAACGCGCGCCTGGCGATCAGCCGCATCGGCCGCCAGCTCCGCGCCGGCGTGAAGCCCAAGGACGGTCTCGTCGTCTTCCAGGGGGACGCGGCGAAGCTCTTTCAGCCGCACGAGGTGCGCGGGATCTACAGCGGGATCAAGCGCGTGGCGGGACAGCAGGTCACCAACGGACAGGGCGACATCATCATCACCCGGGCGGTCTTCAACCCCGAGACGAACACCCTCACGATCACGGGCGCGCGCATGGTCGATGCGGGCGAGCGCGCCTTCCTGTTCCAATCGAAGGCCTTCGCCTACTCCCGCATGTGGGGCCGCCGCGTGTTCCTCGACGGCGGGCTCACGGCGGCCACGGCCTTCGTCGCCGCGCCGGCTCAGGCCCGGGAACAGCTCTTCGAGTACGCGCTCGGCCCCATCCCCGAAAACCGCTGACGCGGCGCGCCTTCAGCGCGTCGCCCCCAGACGCCGCAGCGCGACCCGCGCGCTGAAGCGGACGTCCTCGTCGCGGTCGAGCAGGGCCCGCCGGACCTCCGCGACGACCTCCGCCGGAAGTCCGCCGATGCCGCCCAGCGCCAGCACCGCGCTGGACCGGACGCCGGCGTCGGGGTCGCCGAGCGCGGCCCGCAGCGCGGGCACGGCGGAGGCCGCCGCGGCCCCGCGCCGGCCGAGCTCGTCGGCCGCGAGCGCGCGGCTGAGCGGCACCTTCGACGAGAGCAGGCCGATCAGCGCCGGGACCGGGTCGTAGTGCTCCCGACCTCTCCCCGCGCCGCGCTCGAGCGCGGCGGCCGGAGCCGCCGCCGAGGTCCGTTCGGGGGGTCGAGGTGCCTGGGGAAGCGCCGCTCCCCTCCCTTTCGCCGGGAGCGTGGAGGCGGACGGAAGGACCCATGCGGCCTCGAGTCGCGGGGGCCGACCGGAGAGCTCGTCATAGCGCAGGAGCTGTCGCATGAGCGCCGGGAGTTCCCGTTCGGACATCGGCGTCTCGGTCCGTTCCGTCCAGGGCTTCTCGAGCAGCCTCCGGACCGCGTAGAGATCAGGGATCCCGGCCGGGAGGGTCCCCGTTTCCCGATAGGTCTGCAGGCGCCGCGAGAGGACCGTCATCTCGAGGATGAGCGGGGCCTCCCGCTTCGCCTCGTCCAAGATGTCTTTCGCGCGGGATTCCGCCTCCTCCGCCTCCTTGCTCCCGGGCGGGTAGCGGCTCAGGACGGCGTCGACATGAAGGACCTCGAGGCTCTCGCGCATGAGCTTCCGGTCCATCTCCCTGAAGCGGCGTTCCAGATCGTCCAGGCGGCGCTCCAGGTCCCGGGCCTGGGCTCGGATGTCCGGCGGAGGCGCGATGCGGACGGGAGCGGCGAGCGCGGCGCCGCAGAAGAAGACGCAGAGGGCCGCGGCCCGGACGAGAGGATCCGCTTGCGTCACCGCTTCTCGACCTTGGAGATGCGGGCGTCGACCTCGAGGGTGGCGAGGTCGGCGGAGCGCACGACGACGCCCACCTCGTCGAGGAGGCGGAAGGCGCGGGCGTCCTCGTCGCGCAGGATGATCGTCGCGGGGATCTCGCGCAGTTGGATGACCGCCTCGGCGTTCTTCCCCTGCTTGAGCATCTTCACGTAGCCGGTGAGCGGGCGATTCCGGTTCTCCGGCTTGGCGAGCATGTAGACCGACATGAACTCGTCCATCTCATGGTCCATGCGGCGCGAGGCCTGCTCGCGGCCGTTGAGGTGGAGCAGATACTCCTCGAAGTCCTCGAAGCCCAGCGCCTTCATGTCGGCGAGGACCGCCTCGTGGACCGCCTTGGGGTCCGAGCCCTCGAGGTACGCCTCGAGCAGCGCGCGGTTGTACATGTCCGAGAAGCGGCGGATCGGCGTCGAGGGATGGTCGTACGCCTTCGCCTCGAGCGCGAGCCCCTCATGCCCCTTGGCGTCGTCGGCGGAGTAGAGCGCCGAGCTGCGGCTGCGCAGAGCCAGGAGCTGGGCGGTCTCACGGACCTCCTCGCGCAGGTCCGTGCGCTCGCGCAGCGCCGCGAGGTACTGCCAGAGGGTCTGGTTCGAGGGCCAAGGCACGCCGATCTCCGAGAGCTCCTCGCGCAGGCGCTCGTTGATCTTCTCGTCCTGGGCGGGGTGGATGCGGCTGATGTGCGGGACCCCGGCCTGCGCCGCGATGGCCTCCAGGCGCACGGCGATGGCGCGGTTCCCGTAGACCTTGAGCTCCTCGATGAGGCGGTGCGACTCCTCGACGAGCGGATCCTCCTCGACGATGAAGGTTCCCCAGCGCCCGTCGGCGCCCTTGCGGTGGACGGTCTGCTGAAAGTGGAGCTTGAGCTTCCCGCGCTCGCCGTCCGCGGCGTCGAGCTTCTTCGAGAGCTCGCGGGCGAGCTCCACCTGCTCGAGGTGCTCGATGCCGTGCCCGGCCGCAGCCCTTTTCCTCTCGGCCAGTGCCGCGGGGTCCAGGGGGGTCCCCGCGGCGCCCTTCTCTCCCTTCCAGAGCGCGCCGACCTGGTCGTAGGTGTAGCGTCCCTGGACGCGGACGAGTCCGAGGAAGACCTCGCTCTCGTCGAGGAGGAACTTCCCCTCGGGACTGAAGCGCATCTTCGAGACCATCGCGAGCGAATCCTTGCCGGCGAGGAGGCTCGAGACGAACTTCGAGACCACCGGATGGTTCATCGGGTATTCGGGGACCCCGTCCTTGTCCACCGCGTAGAAGGTGTTGCCGATGCGCGCGGCGGCGCGGAAGGCGGGGGTGCCGGGCCGCACGTACTGGGCGACGTCGGCGGTGGCGAGGTACCAGGTGTAGCTGCCGTCGGCCTCCTTGCGCACGAAATAGGCGTCGTCGAGGTCGCCGGCGCCGACGGGATCGATGGTGACGAAGGGGAGCTCCCGCAGGTCCTCGGAGCGGCCCTTCGACTCCTTCATCCGGCGGAAGTCGGCGGCCGGGTCCTGGGAGCGGCCGATCTCCTCGGCCTGGCGGACGACCGCCTCCTCGAAGTAGCCGCGCGCGCCGTGGCGCAGCGCGATCTCGCGGGCGGCGATCTCGGGCGTGAGCTCCGTGCCGAGAGCCATGAGCGGGACGGCCTCATAGCCCCCGCGCACGGGCCGCACGAAGACCTGGAGGATCTCGCCCTCCCTGGGCGCCGCGCCCGCGATGGAGAGGGGCGCGTAGAGCGCCTTGGCCGTGTCGCCCGCGAAGAGCGGGAAGAGGCGCAGGGCGCCGTCGGGAGCGCGCGCGGCCCGCCCGATGACGACGTCCGCGGCGTAGCCGCCGACGGGCGTGAGGCCGCGGATGCCCTGCTCGTCGTAGGAGACCTCGACGAGGGTGTCGGTGACGAGGCCCTGGGTGTAGCGGGCGGGGACCTTCACAGGGCGCATGACCGGCATCCCCTCCTCGTTGAAGCTCTCGAGCATCACGTAGGAGCGGCCGTTGCGGCGAAGGAGCATCGTGTGCGTGCGGCTGTAGCGGCCCTCGGTCGCGAGGTTTTCGTAGGCGCGCGCCGCTCCCGCGGCCTCGAGCCCCGCGGGCAGGACCTTGGCGCCCTGCGCATAGAGGTAGGCGTCGCCGCGCGCGGCCGGGGCGGGCCCGTTCTGCGTGAAGCGCTCCAGCATCTCGAGCGTCAGGGCGCCCGGCGCCGCGCCGTCCGGCGCCGCCTTCGCCGGCTCGCCGGCGGTGGGGTAGGCGATGGCCGCGAGCAGGACGCCCGTCGCCTTCTTGAAGAACTCGACGGCGGCCGCGGAGAAGGAGTCGTGATCGCGCCCTTCGAGCGAGAAGCCGACGTTGTAGACGCCTTTCTCGTCGGTGCGCTCCAAAACCTCCGGGCGGCCGAGGCCGAGCCGGCGCGCGAGCCGCCCGGCCGCGCGCTCCACGGCCTCGCGGGCGCCAGGGCCGGCGTGGGGCTTGATCTGAAGCTGAGCGTCCGCGACCTTGAGCGCTCCTTCGGCCGGGGCCGGCTCGACGACGGCCCCGGGCTCTTCGGCGCGCAGCGCGGCGCTCAGGAGCTGCGAGGACCTCTCGAGGTCGGCGGAGGCGGGAAGCTGGAGGGCGATGGTGTAGACGTTCTTCCCCTCGAGACGCTGAAGCGAGACGCGGTGCTTCTCGACCTCGAGACCTTCCTCTTTAAGGTCGCGCAGGACCGCGGCGACGAGGTGCTGGGTCTTGAGCAGGCGCAGCGCGGAGGTCATGCGCAGGGCGAGCGTCTTCGGCGCGGCCGTCTCGAGCACGGGGACCGCCCGCTCCTCGGGGCGGACGTAGGGGGCCGGGGCCGGCTTCTCCCAGCGCAGGGCCGCGAGGGCGATCGGACGCCCGACGAACTTCGCCTCGCGGTAGAGCCGCGCGGACTGTGCGAGCCGGTTCCACGAACCCTCGCTCATGAGCTCGACGAAGCTGTCGGGGCGCATGAAGGCGTTGTGGACGGTCCACGCCTTCTTCGCCTTCTTGAAGCCGCGCGAGCGTCCGTCCTCGTCGAAGGCGGCGGCGTAGACCCGCTCCATGAACTTGTCGAAGCTCCCGACCTCGAGCACCGTGCGGCCCTTGTCGGCGTCCGAGACCCGGCCCGACTGCATGACCATCTGCTCGACGCCGACGCCGCTGGGCCCGCCGCGCCACGGCTTGTAGGAGCCGATGGCGTCGGTGAAGAGGCGCTTGGCCAGGCGGATGTCGCGCAGGACCTTCGCGGCCGCGGCCTCGCCTCCCAGGCGCCGCACGCCGGCGAGCTGGGCCGCGAAGTAGACGGGGTAGTCGTTGGCGTACTCGGGGCGGCGGGTGAAGGTGACGTCGGCGTCGATGAGCAGGCCCGTCGGGCCGGCGACGTGGACCGGGAACATGTAGACGCCGACGGCCCGGCTGCCGTCGGCGGGGTCGTAGAGCGGCACCGGGTTGTCGACGGAGACCCTCGTCGCGACGCCGGGGAAGAAGCCGGCGGTCTCGCGGCTCACGCTCGCGGCGAGCGCGGCCTTGAGCGCGGGGAGGTTCTTCTCGACGGCCTCGGCCGCCTGCTCCGGCGTCCAGGATTCGGGGAGGCGCGCCATCAGGTCGTAGTCGGGGTTGCTCTCGCTGTGCGTCAGGCGGGCCGAGGAGCCGCGCGAGCGCACCTGGAGGACGGCCCCCTGGAAGACGGTCCCGGCGGCGACGGCCACGGCCTTCTCGAGCGCGGCGCTCGTGCGGCTCACGCGGTGCAGCTGCCGCTCGTTGAAATCGACGCCCTCGATCTCGCCCTGGAGGATCTCCGCGCCGTCGGAAGAGCTCCCGGCCTTGCCCGACTCCCAGCCGGAGAGGCTCTCCTCGAGCAGGGAGGCGAAGTCCTCCTTCTCCCCCTCGTCCTCGTCGGTGAGCTTGCGGAACTGCGCGCCGGCCGCCGCCTTGCCGCCGTCGGCGCCGGGCTCGGAGAGCGTCTTCCCCGCCTCCGCCACGCCGGCCGCGATGGCCCGGACCTTCCGGCCGAACGCCGTGCCCGCCGCGGCCTCGATCGCGGCGGACGCGGCGTTCACGCCCGTCCCGAGCGGAGTCGAGGGAGCGGCGGCGGAGATCTTGCCGATGCCCGCGACTTTCGCGCTCGTCGCCGCCGCGGGCGCGGGGAGCGAGAGAGCGGGGGCGGCTTTCGCGGCCGCCGAAGGCGAGACGAGCTTCGGCAGCGGCGCCGGCGCGGGAAGGGCGAGCCCCGCGCCGAGGGCCTGGGAAGGCAGGGAGATCGCCTGCGGGAGCCCGGCGCCCTGCGGGACGACGGCGGGGGCGGAAGGCGCCGCCTCGACGGCGATGCTGCGGACCTGCGCACGGAGCGCCGGGGCGAGCAGGCCCAGCGAGAGGACGAGAGCGAGCATCCGTTTCCCCGTGCGCATGACGATAGTATAGGGGCGCCCCCCCTCCCCCCACAGGGCCGGATGGGGCCCAGGCCGGAGGCCGTCCGCACCCCCGTTCCCTGGGCCCTTCGGCCCCTCCCCCCTCCCCCATGCCGCGGCCTCTCCACCGGGGGCCGTCCCCGTCGCCGCCCGCGCGCGACGCGCGGGCGCGCGCATGGCTTCGCGCGCGCGTACGGAGCCCGCCGCCGCGTCCTTTCGACAACCTGGGTCCGCGGACCGGGGCCGCTGCTCCGTTTTGCGGAGGCGCTCGAAATTTTCTACAATGCCGTTGCCGAGGAATGAGAACACCCGCTTGGTTGGCCCTTGAGGACGGTACCGTCTTCAGGGGCTTTTCATGCGGCGCCCGCGGGGAGACCGCCGGCGAGCTCGTGTTCAATACCTCGATGACGGGCTACCAGGAAGTCCTCACCGACCCCTCCTACAAGGGCCAGCTCGTCGCGATGACGTACCCCCAGATCGGCAACTACGGCGTCGCGCACGAGGACGACGAGTCCGGCCGCCCGGAACTCGAGGGCTTCGTCGTGCGCGAGCTCTGCCGCGCGCCCTCGAACTGGCGCAGCGTCGAGCCCCTGGACCTCTTCCTCAGGCGCCACGGCATCACCGCCATCGAGGGCGTCGACACCCGCGCGCTGACCCTGCGCCTGCGCGCGAAGGGCGCGCTGCGCGCGGTGCTCTCCACGGAGAGTCCCGAGGGCCTCGTGCGCCGTGCCCGCGCGCATCCCCTTCTCGGGGGCCGCGACCTCGCCCGGACCGTGACCTGCGCCGAGCCCTACGACTGGGACGAGCCGCTCCCCTCCGGCCCCAACGGCCTCGAGGCGCTCCCCAAGACGTCGGGCCGGCGGCCGCTCGTCGCCGTCCTCGACTTCGGCGTCAAGCGCGGCATCCTGCGCTGCCTCGTCTCCTGCGGCTGCCGGGTGCGCGTCTTCCCCGCCGCGACCCCGGCGAAGGACATCCTCGCGCTCGAGCCCGACGGCGTCCTGCTCTCCAACGGCCCCGGCGACCCCGAGCCGCTGGACTACGCGGTCGCGACCGTCCGCGCCCTGCTGGCCGCCCGCGTCCCGCTCTTCGGCATCTGCCTCGGGCACCAGCTCCTCGGGCTCGCGCTCGGCGGCAGGACCTTCAAGCTCAAGTTCGGACATCACGGCGCCAACCATCCGGTCCAGGACCTCGCCACCGGCCGCGTCGAGGTCACGACGCAGAACCACGGCTTCTGCGTGGACCTCGCTTCCCTGCCCAAGGCGGTGCGCACGACGCACGTGAATCTCAACGACCGCACCTCCGAGGGCCTCGCCCACGCCGAGCTGCCCGCCTTCTCCGTCCAGTATCACCCCGAAGCTTCGGCGGGGCCGCACGACTCGCGCTACCTCTTCCTCCGCTTCAAGGAGCTCATGGCCGCACGCAACCCCTCCCGCGGGAAAGTACATGCCTAGAAGGGACGACCTCAAAAAGATCCTCGTCATCGGCTCGGGCCCCATCGTCATCGGGCAGGCCTGCGAATTCGACTACTCGGGCACGCAGGCCATCAAGACCCTGCGCGCCGAGGGCTACGAGGTCGTGCTCGTCAACTCGAACCCGGCCACCATCATGACGGACCCGGACCTCGCGGAGCGCACCTACGTCGAGCCCCTCACCGTCGACGTCCTCGAGCAGATCCTCGAGCGCGAGCGCCCGCAGGCCGTGCTGCCCACCATCGGCGGGCAGACCGCGCTCAACCTCGCGGTGGCCCTCGCCGAGCGCGGCACGCTCGAACGACTCGGCGTCGAGCTGCTCGGCGCGCGCCTCGAGGTCATCCGCCGCGCCGAGGACCGCGAGCTCTTCAAGCGCTGCATGCTCGACATCGGCCTCGACGTGCCGAAGAGCGTCGTCGTCACCGACCTCGAGGAAGCCCGCCGCGCCGGCAAGGAGCTCGGCTTTCCCGTCATCGTGCGGCCCTCCTTCACCCTCGGCGGCACCGGAGGCGGCATCGCCCACCACCCCGAGGAGCTCCTCGCCCGCACGGCCGCGGCCTTCGACGCGAGCCCCGTCAAGAAGGTCCTCCTCGAGGAGTCCGTGCTCGGCTGGAAAGAGTACGAGCTCGAGGTCATGCGCGACCGCAAGGACAACTTCGTCGTCGTCTGCTCCATCGAGAACGTCGACCCGATGGGCGTCCACACCGGAGACTCCGTCACCGTCGCGCCCGCGCAGACCCTGAGCGACCGGGAGTATCAGGCGATGCGCGATGAGGCGCGCCGCGCGGTCTCCGCCGTCGGCGTGGAGACCGGCGGCTGCAACGTGCAGTTCGGCGTGGACCCGCGCTCCGGCCGCCGCGTCGTCATCGAGATCAACCCGCGCGTCTCGCGCTCCTCGGCCCTCGCCTCCAAGGCGACCGGCTTCCCCATCGCGAAGATCGCCACGAAGCTCGCCGTCGGCTACACCCTCGACGAGATCCCCAACGACATCACCCGCAAGACCCCGGCCTGCTTCGAGCCCGCCATCGACTACGTCGTCGTCAAGGTCCCGCGCTTCGCCTTCGAGAAGTTCTACGCCGGCGACGACGGCGTGCGGCTCGACACCGCGATGAAGTCGGTCGGCGAGGTCATGGCCATCGGGCGCACCTTCAAGGAGTCCCTGCAGAAGGCCCTGCGCTCGCTCGAGCAGAACCGCGCGGGCCTCGAGGCGCCCATCCTCGGCGAACCGCTCTCCGTCGCGGAGAGCGAGCGCCTGCGCCGGAAGGTCGCCACCCCCTGCGCCGACCGGCTCTTCTGGATCAAGGCGGCGCTCGAGCGCGGTCTCTCCGTCCAGGAAGCCGCCGACCGTTCGGGCATGGATCCCTGGTTCCTGCACCAGGTCCGCGAGCTCGTCGACTTCGAGTCGCGCCTTCGCCGCGGGGGCCCCGCGGGACCCCGCGGCACGGGCCGAAAGGAAGACGACCGCGGCCCGCGCAAGGAGAAGCTCGGCCCGGAGCTCCTGCGGGAGGCGAAGGCCCTCGGCTACTCCGACCGCGCGCTCGCGCGCCTGCTCGGGAAGACCGAAGCCTCCGTGCGCGCGCTGCGCGTGCGTCTGGGCGTGCGCCCCGGCTTCCGGCTCGTCGACACCTGCGCCGCCGAGTTCGAAGCCGCCACCCCCTACTTCTACTCGAGCTACGACGGCCCGGGAGAGGTGCGTCCCTCGCGCCGGAAGAACAAGGTCGTCATCCTCGGCTCCGGCCCCAACCGCATCGGGCAGGGCATCGAGTTCGACTACAGCTGCGTGCACGCCTCGCAGGCCCTGCGCGAGGCCGGCTTCGAGACGGTGATGGTCAACTGCAACCCCGAGACGGTCTCGACCGACTACGACGTCTCGGACCGGCTCTACTTCGAGCCCCTCACCCTCGAGGACGTCCTCGAGGTCCTCGATCTCGAGAAGCCGCTGGGGACCGTCGTGCAGTTCGGCGGCCAGACCCCGCTCAACCTCACGCTCCCGCTCGCCCGCGCCGGCGTCCCCATCCTCGGCACCTCGCCCTCCTCCATCGACGCCGCCGAGGACCGCGAACGCTTCGGCGCCCTGCTGCGCCGCCTGAAGATCCCCTCGCCCGAGCACGGCATCGCGAAGACGGCCGCGCAGGCGCTGGCCGTCGCGCGCCGCGTCGGCTATCCCGCCATGGTGCGCCCGAGCTACGTGCTCGGCGGCCGCGCGATGGAGGTCGTCCCCGACGAGGAGGCCCTGCGGAGCTACCTCGCCCGCCAGTCGGGCGCCCGCCACCCCTCCCTGCTCGTCGACCGCTTCCTCAGCGACGCCGCCGAGGCCGACGTGGACGCCGTCTGCGACGGCCGCGAGGTCTTCATCGGCGGGGTCATGGAGCACATCGAGGAGGCCGGCATCCACTCCGGCGACTCCGCCTGCACCCTGCCGCCCCACTCGCTGACGCCCGCCCAGGTCGAGCGCATCCTCGACTACACGCGCCGCCTCGCGCTCGGCCTGCGCGTGAAGGGCCTGCTCAACGTCCAGTACGCGGTGAAGGACGACGTCGTCTACATCCTCGAGGCGAACCCGCGCGCCTCGCGCACCGTCCCCTTCGTGAGCAAGGCCACCGGGATCCCGCTCGCCAAGCTCGCCGCCCTCGTCATGGTGGGACGCGAGCTCAAGACGCTCCTGCCCGCCGCCCTGCGCGGGGGCGGCGTGCCCCAGCTCCCCTATGTGGCGACCAAGGAGGTCCTCCTCCCCTTCAACCGCTTCCCGGGAGTGGACCCCACGCTCGGCCCGGAGATGAAATCCACCGGCGAGGTCATGGGCATCGACGCGGACTTCGCGCGCTCCTTCGCCAAAAGCCAGGCCGCCGCCGGCACGCCCCTGCCCGTCTCGGGCTCCGTCTTCCTCAGCGTCCGCGACGAGGACAAGGCCGCGCTCCTCCCCGTGGCGACCGCTCTCCAGGGGCTCGGCTTCGCCCTGCACGCGACCCGCAGCACGCAGGCGCACCTCGCGCGCCACGGCGTCAGCGCGAAACTCGTGCATAAGATCGGCGAAGGCAAGCCCGACCCGGTGGACCTGCTCAAGCAGGGCGGGGTCTCGCTCGTCATCAACACCCCTTCCGGCGCCCAGGCGCGCAGCGACGGCTACCAGATCCGCCGAACCTCCCTCGAGCTCGGCGTCACCTGCCTGACCAACGTCAACGACTGCCGCGCCGCCGTCCACGGCATCACCCTCGTGCGCGGCTCCCGGCTCGGCGTGAAATCCCTGCAGGAACACCACGCCGGGCTCCCCTACCCCCTCCCCCGGCTGTAGGCCTTTAGACCCAGACGCCGCTGGGTCTCCCAGGCCATGAACGACTCCCGCGCCCGCGTTACTATATAGACAGGATGAAGCTCGCCCTCTTCGCCGTCCTCCTCCCGTTCTTCGCGCTCCCCGCGCGCGCCGGGACCGCCGCCGCCGCCGCCGAGGAAGAGGGGGGACGCGTCGAATACCTCGAGGACAAGACCCAGGAGCTCAAGGACGCGGTCGCCAACCCCACTCTCGACAGCCAGGATGTCCACGCGCTGGCCGCCCGCCTCTTCGAGACCGTGCCCAACGAGCGCACGACCCGGATGCCGACCTTCGTCCCGCGCGGCTGGCAGAAGCCCGTGCGCGAGACCGAGGCCAACGTCGAATCGCTCATGGGCACCGTCCAGCGGGGGCTCGAGGTCGCCGACGTCCCGCCGCCCAAGGAGCTCATCGACGCCTATCTCTACGGCCGGGAGATGAAGCACAAGGACCTCATGGCCTACGACGAGGAAGGGGACAAGCTCAAGGGCGGCGTCATCGGCGCCTACATCTACGACCACGCCTCGGCGGTCGCGATCCTCTTCAACCGCACCTTCCGGGCCCTTCAGCGCTGGCTCGGCGACGAGCTCGCCGGCGCCACCGCCGTGCACGAGGGCGCGCACGCCCGCGACCACCAGCACGGCCTCCTCAACCCCATCGAGGTCAAGAAAGGCGAGAAGCTCGCCTTCCAGACCGAGTACCTGTGGCTGAAGATGGCCGACCCCTCGGGCGAGAAGCTCTGCTGGTCGCGCGTGACGATCGGGAAGTTCAGCGGCGGAAAGTCCGACGCGCCCGGCTTCGTCGCCGACTACCTCGAGCACCTCGCGAAGATCCGCGAGTTCGGCGACAAGGGCGACTTCGACGGCCTCGTCGACGCCCTCGGCTACCAGGACCGAAAATCCTCGCCTTACGCTCCCGGCTGAGCGCTCTCCTTCGACCTTCCCTTCGTTTGGTTCTTAAGAACGGCGGCGCGCGCCCGCAAGGGCGAGCCACGCCGCCCAGAGCCAGAGCAGCGTCACGGCGGTCTGCAGCGGGGCCAGCGTCCGGACGAGCGTCCAGAGCGCGAGCGGGGGCTCGAGGGGAAGCGCGAGAGGACTCGGCTCCCGGCGAGCGCGCGCGATGACGCGCGTCGCTCCGAAGCCCTCCTTCTTCAGAAGCGCGAGCAGGGACCGTTCGAGAGCATCGGCCCCCAGGAGCCCATGTCCGTTCAGGCGCGCGGCGTTCCAGGCCGGCGCCGCGCGGGAGAAGCCGTGATCGTCGCTCGCGGCGAAGACCGGGAGGTTCCGCCGCCGCGAGAGCTCGAGGACCGCCGCGCGGTCGGACGCGGAGAAGGCGAGGCCCTTGGGCGTTCCGTTGAGGAGCTCGAAGCCGCCCGCGCCCTGGTCGACGCGCCGCTCGCGCTCCTCCCAACGACGACGCCGGTACTCGGGCAGGCTCATGACGCAGAGCGCCCCGTACTTCGGGCCGCAATCCTTGAGGAGCCGGGCGAGGCCGGCCTGCCCGTCCTCATAATCCTTCTGCCTCGGCTCCGTCCTCGGCCCGAGCACGACGACGTGCGCGTCGTCGAGGCTCAGTTCCACGCCGTAGAGCGAGCGCAGGCCCGCGCCGGAGAGCGCCTTCGCCTCCGCCGAGCCCTCGGCCCGGTTGTGGTCGGTGAGGAAGGAGGCCGAATAGCCCGCCGCCCGATGCCACTCCATGTTCTCCTTCGGCCCGAAGGAGCGCCGTCCGTCCCAGGAGCGGGCACTGTGCGAGTGCATGTCGAAGAGGAGGACCTCGGGGTCGGCCGCGCGCAGACGCGCCATCGGCCGGGGGGCGAGCGTCGCCCAGGCGAGGAAGGCCGCGACGAGGATGAGCCAGAGCGCGTAGAGGCCCGCTTCGCGCGCGAGCGAGACCGGCCGGCCGCGCTCCCGCAAAACCCATCGCAGGGGCCACCAGCCGAGCAGCAGCCAGGCCAGCCAGGCGAGATGCTGAGGCAGCGCGTTCAAGGTCAGGAGGTCCGCGAGAGCGGAGAAAGGGGCGAAGAGCTGATAGCCGAGCGGGAAGACGAGCGCGAAGTCCACGGCCGCCTTCCCCGTCGCGAAGTCCGTGAGCGGCGGCAGCGGCAGGAGCCGGCCCAGAAGGACGAAGGCCGACAGCGCGGCGGGAACGGCCCAGGCGGGGAGCTTCCGGCCGGAGGTCTCCGTCGTCATGCCCCCATTCTACGATTTTCTATTCCCCTCCCCTCACGCCGTCCTCCTCGAAGAGGGAGGGGAGGCAGTTGCGAAAGCCCCTCCCATGCGTTAAACTCGGGGAGATGCCGGAGAAAGCCCCCTCGTCTTCGCCCCTCGCGGTCCTGCTGGTCCTCTTCATGCTCCTGACGGCCGGAGCCTCCGTCGCCATCCTCATGAATCTGCGCAAACCCGCCGTGCCGTCCCCCCGTCCCGTCTCCGCCCCCGTGACCTCCCCGGACGAACGACCCTCGGTCTTCGAAGCCGCACAGGACGACCGGGCGCTGGCCCGTGAACTCCAGAAGCGCGCCGGAGGGACGGGCGAGGCCGCTCCGACCTCCCTCATCCTCATCCCCGACCCGCAGGCCGCACCGACCGCACCGGCGACGGCGGCGCAAGCCCCCGCAGCGCGTCCGACACCCCCTCCGGCGGCCGCGCCGGCGCTCCCGGCCGGCGCCAAGCCGCTGGACCCCGCGGAAGCGGACCTCCTCGCGCGCAACTTCGGCGGCTGGGACGAGACGCGCGCCCAGCGCACGGGCTCGGAGAGCTCCCTGCTCGTGAAGGGCCTCCAGCGCCTGCTTCATTACCCGCGCGTCATCCGCGCCGTGCTCGACAACGACCTCGTCGTGCGCGGCTTCATGAACGGCAAGGCCGCCAAGAAGTTCTGCGGCGACTCCAAGGCCCTGGCCGACCACCTCTCCGACACGAAGAACCCCGTCGGCGTGAAGCTCTTCATGGCGGGCTTCCGAGACGCCTTCTCCTCCCCTCCCGCCCTCCAGGCGGTGCTGGGCAGCAAGCTCACCCAGACGGTGCTCAGCGACTGCGCCGCGATCGAGCCCATGATCCGCGACCAGGGACTCGTGACGCAGATCGCGCTGAACAACCCGCAGGCGCTCATGATGCTCGGGAACCCCGTGCTGGTCCAGGCCATGGCGGACAATCCCGCCGTCCTCAACGTCGTGTCCGGCTTCCAGACCACCGCCTCCGCCTCCCCCCTTCCCAAGCCCCGCTAGGAGTCCGTCCGAGTAATAGCATGTTCTCCGGTCGCGCGCTATTGGAGCGAGACAAGGAGCGAGGAGCGCGCATAGCTGCGGCTATGTAAGCGACGAGCGACGCCGTCGCAGCCCGATAGCGCG
>JBAZVI010000012.1 GCA_041660925.1 Elusimicrobiota bacterium | reverse complement strand
GCGCGGTGTCGACGTAGACCGTATAGACCGTCGAGGAGACGTTGCCCGCGTAGTCGCTGACGAACAGCGCCACCTGGTCGGTGGCCGCGTAGGCGCCCGTCGAACTGACGAGCGGGATGCCGTCGGCCTGCAGGACCCGCGCGCTCTTGTCGGTGTTGAAGGAGCCGGAGAGGGACAGGCTCGTCGTCGAGACCCAGGTCCAGGAGAGACCGGCGTTCGTCGAGTAGGAGACGGCGTAGGCCTTCCCGCGCTCGTGGGCGGCGAGCCCGTCGGACTCGAACTCGGCGAGGACCTCGACCGAGGAGCGGGCGACGTTGAACATCCGGAGCTCGTCGACCGCCCCACTGAGGAAGAGGGCGTTCCAGGTCCCGAGCAGCAGGGGCGTCGCGAAGTCGGTGCTGCCGACCGCCGCGGAGGCGCTCTGCTTGTCGAGCACGCCGTCGACGAAGAGCTGGAGCTGGGTCGCGGTGCGGACCAGGGCCACGTGGTGCCAGCCGTTGTCGTTGACGACGCGCGCGCCGTTGACGGTGACGCTGGCGCTCCCGTCGAAGATGTAGCCCTGCAGCCTGCCGGCGTTGAGGCCGAGGCGGTAGCCCGCGTTGAGGGTGTCATCCTTGGCGAGGATGCCGCGCGAACCGCCCTGGGTCGTCTTAAGCCAGAAGCTCGCGGTGAAGGGCCCTGCGCCGAAATTGTGCGAGGCATGGTCGCCGAAGTCGGCGTACTGGCTCGAGCCGTTGAGGGCGAGGGCCGAAGCGCGGCGTCCGGCGGCGAACTGGGGGGCGCCGAAGAGCGTCGCATCCAGGGAGAGGGCGGAGGCGTCGAGGAGGGCCCCGCCGGAGGACTCGTCGAGGTGCCACTGCCCGACGAGCCCCTGCGGCACGCCGGTGGAGGCCATGAGCCCCGCCAGGACGTCCTGGACGTTGAGGCGCAGGTTGACGACGTGCGAGGACATGTAGACGGCCGTGGGCAGGTTCGTCCAGGGGCCGGTGGCGGAGTCCGTCGAGACCTGCGGACCGGAGAAGGCCGGGGGCGCCGCGTCGACGACGAAGGAGCGCGACGCGCTCCACTGCGTGCTGCCGCCCGAGCGCAGGCGCCACCAGTAGGTCGTTCCGCTGACGAGGGTGTTGGTGGAGACGTAGTAGGCGTTCAGGGTCGAGGAGTCGGCGATGACCAGGGAGAAGGCGGAATCCTGGGCGAGCTGGATGGCGGAAGCGCCGGCCGCGGCCGTGGACCAGATGAGCGCCGGAGTCGTCGTGCTGAGGTAGGCGCCGTCGGCCGGAGACGAGGGCACGGGCGCCTGCGCGGTGTCGACGTAGAGCGTATAGACCGTCGTGGAGACGTTGCCCGCGTAGTCCGAGACGGTGAACGCGACCTTGTTCGTCTCGGCCAGCGTCCCGGTCGAGCAGACCAGGGCGATGCCGTCGGCCTGCAGGACCCGCACGCTCTTGTCGGTGTTGTAGGCGCCGGAGAGCGAGAGGCTGGTCGTCGAGACCCAGGTCCACGAGAGGCCGGCGTTCGTCGAGTAGGCGACGGCATAGGCCTTGCCGCGCTCGTGGGCGGCGAGCCCGTCGGACTCGTACTCGGCGAGGACCTCGACGGAGGAGCGGGCGACGGAGAACATGCGCAGCTCGTCGACCGTCCCGTTGAGGAAGAGAGAGTTCCATGATCCGAGCCGTAGCGGCGTCGCGAAGTCGGTGCTGCCCACCGCCGCGGAGGCGCTCTGCCTGTCGAGGACGCCGTCGACGAAGAGCTGGAGCTGGGTCGCGGTGCGGACCAGGGCGACATGGTGCCAGCCGTTGTCGTTGACGGTCTGCGCGCCGTTGACGGCGACGCTGGCGCTCCCGTCGTAGATGTAGCCCTGGAGCTTGCCGGCGTTGAGGCCGACGCGGTAGCCCGCGTTGAGGGTGTCGTCCTTGGCGAGGATGCCGCGGGTGCCGCCCTGGGTCGTCTTGAGCCAGAAGCTGACGGAGAAGGGCCCGGCGCCGAAGTTGTGAGCGGCCTGGCTGCCGAAGTCGGCGTACTGGCTCGAGCCGTTGAGGGCGAGGGCCGAGCCCCGGCGTCCGGCGGCGAACTGGGGGGCGCCGAAGAGCGTCGCGTCCAGGGAGAGGGCGGAGGCGTCGAGGAGAGCCCCGCCGGAGGACTCGTCGAGGTGCCACTGCCCGACGAGCCCCTGCGGCACGCCGGTGGAGGCCATGAGGCCCGCCAGGGTGTCCTGGACGTTGAGGCGCAGGGTGACGACGTTCGAGGACATGTAGACGGCGGCGGGCAGCGCCGTCCAGGGGCCGGTCGCGGAGTTCGTCGAGACCTGAGGACTCGAGAAGCCCGGAGGAACGGCGTCGACGACGAAGGAGCGGGAGGCGGTCCACTGCGTGCTCCCGCCCGAACGCAGGCGCCACCAGTAGGTCGTTCCGCTGACGAGGGTGTTGGTGGAGACGTAGTAGGCGTTGAGGGTCCCGGAGTCGGCGATGACCTGGGTGAAGGCCGAATCCTGCGCGAGCTGGATCGTCGAGCCGCCCGTCGTCGTGGTGGACCAGATGAGCGCCGGGGTCGTCGTGCTGAGGTACGCGCCGTCGGCCGGGGCCGAGGCGACCGGCAGGAGCGCGGTGTCGATGTAGACCGTGTAGACCGCGGTGGACACGTTGCCCGCGTAGTCGCTGACGAACAGCGCGACCTTGCTCGTCGCCGCGTAGGGGCCCGTGGAGGTGGCGAGCGGGATGCCGTCGGCCTGCAGGACGCGCGCGCCCTTGTCGGTGTTGTAGGAGGCGGCCACCGAGAAGGACGTCGTCGAGAGGTACGTCCAGGAGAGTCCGGCGTTGGTGGTGTAGGCGACGGCGTAGGCGCGGCCGCGCTCGTGGGCGGCGAGCTGGTCGGTCTCGTACTCGGCGAGGACCTCGACGGAGGAGCGGGCGACGGAGAACATGCGCAGCTCGTCGACCGTTCCGTTGAAGTAGAGGGAGTTCCAGGTGCCGAGCTGCAGCGGCGTCGCGAAGTCGGTGCTGCCGACGGACGCGGAGCCGATGACGCGGTCGAGGACTCCGTCGATGAAGAGCTGGAGCTGGGCCGCGGTGCGGACCAGGGCGACGTGGTGCCAAGAACCGTCGTTGACGGTCTGCGCGCCGTTGACGACGACGCTGGCGCCGCCGTCGTAGATGTAGCCCTGGATGCGGCCGGAGTTCAGCGAGACGCGGTAGCCGGCGTTGAGCGTGTCGTCTTTGGCGAGGATGCCGCGGGCTCCGCCCTGGGTCGTCTTGAGCCAGAAGCTGACGGAGAAGGGCCCGGCGCCGAAGTTGTGCGCCGCCTGGTTGCCGAAGTCGGCGTACTGGCTCGAGCCGTTGAGAGCGAGGGCCGAGCCGCGGCGTCCGGCGGCGAACTGGGGGGCGCCGAAGAGCGTCGCGTCCAGGGAGAGGGCGGAGGCGTCGAGGAGGGCCGCGCCGGAGGATTCGTCGAGGTGCCATTGGCCGACGAGTCCCTGCGGCACGCCGGTGGAGGCCATGAGCCCGGCCAGGGCGTCCTGGACGTTGAGGCGCAGGGAGACGATGTGCGAGGAAAGATAGACGGCCGTCGGCAGGGAGTTCCAGGGGCCGGTGGCGGGGCTGGTGGAGACCTGGGGGCTCGAGAAGCCGGGAGCGACGGTGTCGACGACGAAGGAGCGGGACGCGCTCCACTGCGTGCCGCCGGGCGAGCGCAGGCGCCACCAGTAGGTCGTTCCGCTGACGAGGGTGTTGGTGGAGACGTAGAAGGCGTTCAAGGTCGAGGAGTCGGCGATGACGAGGGAGAAGACCGCGTCCTGGGCGAGCTGGAGCTGGGACGCTCCGGCGGCGGCCGTCGACCAGATGAGCGCCGGGGTCGTGGTGCTGACGTAGGCGCCGTCGGCGGGGGCCGAGGGGACCGGCGGCAGAGCGGTGTCGACGTAGATCGTGTAGACCGTCGTGGAGACGTTGCCGGCGTAGTCGCTGGCGAACAGGGCGACCTGGTCCGTCGCGGCGTAGGCGCCCGTCGAGCTCACGAGCGGGATGCCGTCGGCCTGCAGGACCCGGACGCTCTTGTCGGTGTTGTAGGCGCCGGGGAGGGTCAGGCTCGTCGTCGAGACCCAGGTCCAGGAGAGGCCGGCGTTCGTCGAGTAGGCCACGGCATAGGCCTTCCCGCGCTCGTGGGCGGCGAGCTGGTCGGTCTCGTACTCGGCGAGGACCTCGACGGAGGAGCGGGCGACGGAGAACATGCGAAGCTCGTCGACCGTCCCGTTGAAGAAGAGGGAGTTCCAGGTCCCGAGCTGAAGCGGCGTCGCGAAGTCGGTGCTGCCGACGGAGGCGGCGCCGATGACGCGGTCGAGGACGCCGTCGACGAAGAGCTGGAGCTGGGTCGCGGTGCGGACCATCGCGACGTGGTGCCAGGAGCCGTCGTTGACGGTCAGGGAGCCGTTGACGTTGACGCTGGCGCCGCCGTCGAAGATGGAGCCCTGCAGCTTGCCGGCGTTGACACCGAGGCGGTAGCCGGCGTCGATGGCGTCGTCCTTGGCGAGGACGGCGCGGGCGCCGCCCTGAGTCGTCTTGAGCCAGAAGCTGATGGAGAAGGGTCCGGCGCCGAAGCGGTGCTCGGGGCGGTCGCCGAAGTCGGCGTACTGGCTCGAGCCGTTGAGCGCGAGGGCCGAGCCGCGTCGGCCGGCGGCGAACTGCGGAGCGCCGAAGAGGGTCCCGTCGGCGGCGAGCGCCGAAGCGTCGAGGAGGGCGCCGCCGGAGGACTCGTCGAGATGCCACTGCCCGACGAGGCCCTGCGGCACTCCGGTGGAGGCCATGAGTCCCGCCAGGGCGTCCTGGACGTTGAGGCGGAGACTGACGACGCTGGAGGACATGTAGACGGCGGCGGGGAGGGTCGTCCACGGCCCGGTGGCGGAGTTGGTGGAGACCTGCGGCCCCGAGAAGGCCGGAGGCGCGGTGTCGACGACGAAGGAGCGCACGGCGCTCCACTGCGCGCCGCTGCCCGAACGCAGGCGCCACCAGTAGGTCGTGCCGCTGACGAGGGTGTTGGTGGAGACGTAGTAGGCGTTCGCGGTCGTCGAATCGGCGATGACCAGGGAGAAGGCCGAATCCTGGGCGAGCTGGATCGCCGAGGCGCCGGCGGTGGCCGTGGACCAGAGGAGGGCCGGGGTCGTCGTGCTGACATAGGCGCCGTCGGCCGGGGCCGAGGGCACGGGCGGCAGAGCCGTATCGATGTAGACGGTATAGACGGTCGTGGAGACGTTGCCCGCGTAGTCGCTGACGAACAGAGCGATCTGGTCCGTCGCGGCGTAGGCGCCCGTCGAGCTCACCAGCGTGATGGCGTCGGCCTGCAGGACGCGCGCGCTCTTGTCGGTGTTGTAGGCGCCGGCGAGTGAGAAGCTCGCCGTGGAGACCCAGGTCCAGGTGAGGCCCGCGTTGGTCGTGTAGGAGACCGCGTAGGCGCGGCCGCGCTCGTGGGCGGCGAGCCCGTCGGACTGGTATTCGGCGAGGACCTCGACCGAGGAGCGGGCGACGTTGAACATGCGCAGCTCGTCGACCGCCCCGTTGAGGAAGAGGGAGTTCCACGCTCCGAGCTGCAGCGGCGCCGCGAAATCGGTGCTGCCGACGGAGGCGGCGCCGATGACGCGGTCGGCGACGCCGTCGATGAAGAGCTGGAGCTGAGCCGCGGTGCGGACCAGGGCGACGTGGTGCCACGAGCCGTCGTTGACGGTCAGCGAGCCGTTGACGTTGATGCTGGAGCCGCCGTCGAAGATGTAGCCCTGGATGCGGCCCGCGTTCAGGGAGACGCGGTAGCCCGCGTTGAGGGTGTTGTCCTTGGCGAGGATGCCGCGGGAGCCGCCCTGGGTCGTCTTGAGCCAGAAGCTGATGGAGAAGGGCCCGGCGCCGAAGCGATGCTCGGGGCGGTCGCCGAAGTCGGCGTACTGGCTCGAGCCGTTGAGGGCGAGGGCCGAGCCGCGGCGTCCGGCGGCGAACTGGGGAGCGCCGAAGAGGGTCCCGTCGGCGGCGATCGTCGAGGCGTCGAGGACGGCCCCGCCGGAGGACTCGTCGAGGTGCCACTGCGCGACGAGGCCCTGCGGCACGCCGGTGGTGGCCATGAGGCCCGACAGGGTGTCCTGGACGTTGAGGCGCAGGGAGACGATGTTCGATGAGAGGTAGACGGCCGTCGGCAGGGCGTTCCACGGGCCGGTGGCGGGGCTGGTGGAGACCTGCGGCACGCTGATGCCGGGCGCGGCGGCGTCCACGACGAAGGACCGCGCGGCGCTCCACTGCGTGCCGGCGCTCGAGCGCAGGCGCCACCAGTAGGTCGTCCCGCTGACGAGGGTGTTGGTGGAGACGTAGAAGGCGTTGAGGGTCCCGGAGTCGGCGAGGACCTGGGTGAAGGCCGCGTCCTGGGCGAGCTGGATCGCCGAGCCGCCCGCCGTCGTGGTGGACCAGATGAGCGCCGGGGTCGTCGTGCTGACGTACGCGCCGTCGGCCGGGGCGGAGGCCGCCGGCATCCCCGCGGTGTCGACGTAGACCGTGTAGGCCGCGGAGGCGACGTTGCCGGCGTAGTCGCTGACGAACAGCGCGACCTGGTTCGTCGCGGAGTAGGCGCCCGTCGAGCTCACGAGCGCGATGCCGTCGGCGAGCAGGGAGCGCGCGCCCTTGTCGGTGTTGTAGGCCCCGGCGAGAGTCAGGCTCGCCGTCGAGACCCAGGTCCAGGAGAGCCCGGCGTTGGTCGAATAGGCGACGGCGTAGGCCTTCCCGCGCTCGTGGGCGGCGAGACCGTCGGCCTCGTACTCGGCGAGGACCTCGACCGAGGAGCGGGCGACGTTGAACATGCGCACTTCGTCGATCGTCCCGTTGAGGAAGAGGGAGTTGAAGGCGCCGAGCTGCAGCGGCGTCGCGAAGTCGGTGCCGCCGACGGACGCGGAGCCGATGACGCGGTCGGGGATGCCGTCGACGAAGAGCTGGAGCTGGGCCGCGGTGCGGACCATGGCGACGTGGTGCCAGGAGCCGTCGTTGACGGTCTGCGCTCCGTTGGCGACGACGCTGGCGCCTCCGTCGTAGATGTAGCCCTGCAGCTTCCCGGCGTTGAGGCCGATGCGGTAGCCGGGGTTGAGGGTGTCGTCCTTGGCGAGGATGCCGCGGGAACCGGCCTGCGTGGTCTTCAGCCAGAAGCTGATGGAGAAGGGCCCGGCGCCGAAGCGGTGCTCGGGGCGGTCGCCGAAGTCGGCGTACTGGCTCGAGCCGTTGAGCGCGAGGGCCGCGCCTCGGCGTCCCGCGGCGGACTGGGGGGCGCCGAAGAGGGTCCCGTCGGCGGCGATCGTGGAGGCGTCGAGAACGGCCCCGCCGGAGGACTCGTCGAGGTGCCACTGCGCGACGAGGCCCTGGGGGAGGCCGGTGGAGGCCATGAGCCCCGACAGGGCGTCCTGGACGTTGAGACGCAGGCTGACGACGCTGGAGGACATGTAGACCGCCGCGGGCAGCGAGGTCCAGGGTCCGGTGGCGGAGTTCGTGGAGACCTGCGGGCCGGAGAAGGCCGGAGGCGCGGCGTCGACGACGAACGAGCGCGTGGCGGACCAGTTCGGGCTGATCTGCGACCGGACCCTCCACCAGTAGGTGGCGCCGCTGGCGAGCGTGTTCGTCGAGACGTAGTAGGCGTTCACGGTCGTCGAGTCCGCGATGACCTGGGTGCATCCCGCGTCCTGCGCGAGCTGGAGGGTGGAGGGGATGGCCGTACTCGTCGACCACGTGAGGAGGGGGGTCGTCGTGCTGACATAGGCGCCGTCGGCGGGGAAGCCCGGCACCGGCGGCAGGGCGGTATCGACGTAGACCGTGTAGACCGCCGTCGTGACGTTGCCGGCGTAGTCGCTGAGGAGCACGGAGATGAGGTTGGTCGGGGCCAGAGGGCCCGTGGAGTTGACCAGCCCGATCGAGTCGGCCTGGAGCTGGCGGGCGCTCTTGTCGGTGTTGTAGGCGCCGGCGACGGAGTAGTTCGCCGTCGAGACGGAGTTCCAGGTCAGGCCCGCGGTCGTCGAGAAGAGGACTGCGTACGCCCGACCGCGGTTGTGCGCCGCGAGGGAGTCGGTCTCATAGTCGGTGAGGATCTGCAGAGAGGAGCGGGCGACGGAATAGAGGCGGACCTCGTCGATGGAGCCCGTGTAGTAGCTGGCGCCGGCCCGGCCGATCCAGGTCGGCTGGCTCGAGGTGTTCGCCGCGGCGGAGGCGGAGAGCGCGAGGCGCGCGCCATCCTTATAGAAGGACGCCTGGCCGGCGCTCTGGACGACCGCCACGTGGTGCCAGTACCCGTCGTTGACGCCGATCCCGTCGACGCACTTCCAGGAGCCGTTCGTGTTGAGGCAGATGTCGCCGCTTCCCACCGCGTTGAAGGCGAGCGCGTAGCCGGCGGTGCCGGAATCCCAGTCGGAGACGATCGGCAGCAGGCCCGCGGGGATCGAGGTGCGCACCCACGCCGAGACCGTGAATTCGCCGCGCAGGTCGAGCTCCGGGCGGTAGGGGACGGCCGCATACTGGCTGCCCGCCGAGTCGAAGCCGAGCGCGCCGCCGCGGCGCCCGGCCGTCCAGGAAGGGCCGTTGACGAGGAGGGCGTGGGCGGAGAGCGTCGAGGCGTCGAGCGTCATCGCTCCCGAGGACTCGTCGAGATGCCACTGCCCGACGAGGCCCTGCGGCACGCCGGTGGAGGCCATCAGGCCCGCGAGCGTGTCCTGCACCGTGAGGCGCAGCGAGACGGTATGCGAGGCCATGTAGACGGCGGTCGGCAGGGAGAACCAGGGGCCGGTGGCCGGCGCGGTGCTGACCTGCGGGGCGGAGAAGAGCGGCTGCGCCGCGTCGACGACGAAGGAGCGGTAGTCGGACCAGTTGGAGGGGTTGATCGCGCTGGCGGTCCGCACGCGCCAGTAGTAGGTCGCGCCGCCCGGCAGCGTCGTCGTCGAAGAGAAGTAGGGGTTCATCGTCGTGGAGTCGATGAGGACCGTCGTGAAGGAGGCGTCGGAGGCGACCTGGATGCCGGCCTGGCCGGGGGTCGTCATCGTCCAGAGCAGGGTGGGCGTCGTCGTCCCGACGATGGCGCCGTTGTCCGGGGCGAGCGGCATCGGCGGCGCGGAGCTGTCGATGAAGACGACGTAGCTCGCCGTGGCGACATTGCCCGCGTAGTCGCTGACGACGAAGGTCACGCGGCTCGTGCTCGCGCCGGGGGCGGTGGAGCCGACGAGGGTGAGACCGTCCACCTGCAGCAGTCGCTGGCTCTTGTCGGTGTTCGTCGCTCCGGCGACGGTCACGCTCGCGGTGGAGACGTAGGTCCAGGTCTGGCCTCCCGTCGTCGAGTAGAGGACCGAGAAGGCCTTCGTGCGGTTGTGGGCCGCGAGCTGGTCCTCTTCGTAGTCCGCGAGCAGGGAGAGAGAGGAGCGGGCGACGTCGAAGGCGCGGAGCTCGTCGACGGAGCCGATGAAGTAGTTCGAGCCGCTTTCCGCGCCCAGGTCGAAGAGCGCCGCCGAGTCCCCGGAGCCGACGGCGTCGGCGGGGAGCTGGCGGTCGAGCAGGCCGTCGACGTAGAGCTGGAGCATCGTCGATGTGCGTGCGAGGGAGACCTGGTGCCAGGTGCCGTCGTTGATGACCGCATTGCCGTTGAGCGTGACGCTGTTGCCGCCGTCGCCGAGATAGGCCTGTACGCGGCCGGCCGCCGTCACCTGGAGCTCGTAGCCCGGCGTGCCGGAGCCGGCCGTCTTCGAGAGCAGGGCCCGCGTGAAGCTGGTGTTCGTCGTCTTCACCCAGACCTGCAGGGTGAAAGGGCCGGCTCCGAAGCGCAGATGGCGCGGGTCGCCCATCTCGACGTACTGCCCGGAGCCGTTGAGGGCGAGGCCCAGCCCGCGGCGGCCGGCGACCGACTGCGGGACGCCGAAGATCGTCCCGTGCAGCGAGAGCGTCGAGGCGTCGAGGGCGGTCGCCCCCGAGGACTCGTCGAGGTGCCACTGGCCGACGAGACCCTGCGGCAGCCCGGTGGAGACCATGAGTCCGGCGAGCGGGTCCTGCACGCTGATGCGCATGCTCACGATGTTCGACGACATGTAGACGAGGCTCGGGAGGTTGCTCCAGGGTCCGGTCGCCGAGTTCGTGGTGATCTGCGCGCCAAAGAGGGTCGGCGAGCCGAGGTCGACGACGAAGGTGCGCGCGGGCGCCCACTGCGCGCCGCCGGCGGCGCGCACGCGCCACCAGTAGGTCGCCCCGCCCGCGAGCGCGGTCGTCGAGACGCAGGCGTTGTTGAAGGTCGTCGAGTCGGCCGTGATCTGTAGGAAGCCGCTGTCGAGCGCGATCTGCGCCTGGTGGGCGCCCGTCGTCGCCGTCGACCACAGAAGCGCCGGCGTCGAGGTGCTCACGTAGGCGCCGTCGACGGGCTCGAGCGGGGTGGGCGGCGAGGTCGTGTCGATGAAGACCGTGTACGCGGCCGTCGAGACGTTGCCGGCGTAGTCGGAGACGATCAGCGCGACCCGGTTGGTCGTCGCCGCGGGGCCCGTGGACTGCGCGAGGACGAGGCCGTCCGCCTGCAGGATGCGGGCCGACTTGTCCGTGTTGTAGCCGCCGGCCAGCGTCAGGCTCGTCGTGGAGAGGTAGTTCCAGGAGTTCCCGGCGGTGGTGGAGAAGACGACGGCGTAGGCGCGGCCGCGGCCGTGCGCGGCGAGGGAGTCGGACTGATACTCCTGCGCGACCTCCCGCGAGGAGAGCGCGAGGGACCACAGCCGCGCCTCGTCGACGGCGCCCGGGAAGAGGAGCCCGCCGTTCTGCGCCCCGAGCTGGAGCGGCACGGCCGAGTCGACGGACGCGACGGAATTCGCGGCGACGTCGCCTTCCGGCGCGCCGTCGACGTAGAGTCTGAGCCGGTTCGAGCTGCGGACCAGGGCCGCGTGGTGCCACGCTCCGTCGTTGACGGTCCGCGTTCCGACGGCGCCCGAGGTGTTCGTTCCGTCCGAGATCGAACCCTGGACGCGGCCGAGGGAGGTCAGCAGCAGCTGATAGCCGGGGGTTCCCGCTCCACCGCTCTTGGAGAGCAGCGCGCGGCTGGAGCCGGAGGCGCTGGTGCGGAACCAGAGCTCGGCGGTGAAGGAGCCCGCGCCGAGGCTCATCCCCGCGGGGCTGGCGAAGTCGGCGTATTGACCCGAGCCGTCGAGGAGCAGGGCCGTGCCGAGGCCGTAGCGGCTCGGCGCATAGGAAGGTCCTCCGACCGTCGTGCCGTGGAAGGCGTTGGTCGAGGAGTCGAGAGGATGCAGAGGGGAGCCTTCTTCGAAGTGCCACTGTCCCAGCAGACCCTGGGGGACCCCGGTCGACGCCATGAGGCCCGCCAGGGGGTCCTGGACCGTGAAGCGCACGCTGACCGTGTTGGAGCTCAGCTGAGACGAGTTGGGCAGGGACGCCCAGGGACCCGTCGCAGGGGCGGTCGAGGCGACGACGCCGGAGATCATCGGCGAGGCGACGTCGACGACGAAGGTCGTGACGCCGGACCAGAGGGCGCCGCTGCCGGCCATGCTGCGCACGCGCCAGAAGTAGGTCGTGCCGTGCGACAACGAGACCGTGGAGCCGTAGAAGTTGTTGCCCGTCGTCGAGTCGGCGACGACCTGGGTGAAGCCCGCGTCGAGCGCGAGCTGGACGTTCGAGGTCCCGTAGGCGGCCGTCGACCATTCCAGAACGGGCATCGTGGTGCTGACGTAGGCGCCGTTGGCCGGGATGAAGGGAGAGGGGGCTCCTCCGGTGTCGACGAGGACGGCGTAGGCGGTGGTGGCGACGTTGCCGGCGTAGTCGCTCATCATGAAGGCGACGAGGTTCGTCGCGGCGCCGATCCCCGTCGAGGTCACCAGGTTGAGTCCGTCGGCCTGCAGGGTGCGCTGGGCCTTGTCCGTGTTGAAGGAACCGGAGAGCGTCAGGGTCCCGGTCGAGGCCTGGAGCCAGGTGAGGCCTCCGTCCGTCGAATAGACGACGCTGTAGGCCTTCGAGCGCATCGCGGCGGCGAGCTGGTCGCTCTGGAAGTCGGCGAGGATGTCGATCGAACTGCGGGCCACGTTGAAGACCCGGACCTCCTCGACGGCTCCTTTGAAGGGGGCGAGGGCGGTGCTCGCGTTGTTGCCGATGCGCAAGGGCTCCGTGCCGTCGATGTTCGGCATCCCCGCGGAGTTCTTCATATAGCGGGGCAGACCGTCGATGTAGAGGGTCGTCACGGTGTTCCTGCGGACGATCGCCGCATGGTGCCAGCCGTTGTCGCCGTAGCCGCTCTCGGGTGTGAGGAACCGGCGCTGGGGGTTCACGGTGTCGTAGTCGTAGAACACGAGGTTCTGTCCGGCGACGGAGCAGTTGAGGTCGCCGCAGACGAGCAGGTCGTACTGCGGCAGGTTCCCGGCGCCCTGGCGCTTGGAGAAGACGGCGCCGGTCTGATTGCCGTTCGCCTTGAACCACGCCTCGACGGTCCACCCGGACTGGGTGCCGGGGCGCAGAGCGGGCGCGTCGGGGACCTCGACCCACTGGTTGACGCCGTTGAAGTAGAGCGCGCTCCCGGTGCGGCCGGGCCCGAACTGCGGCCCGTTGATGAGCGTCCCATGGAAGGCGTTCGTCGACGAGTCGAGGACGAGGGCTCCGGAAGATTCGGCGAGATGCCACTGCGCGACGAGACCCTGGGGGATGCCGGTGGAGGCCATGAGCCCGGAGAGGGGGTCCTGGACGTTGATGCGCACGCTCACGCTGCCGGAGGTGAGGTAGACGGCGCTGGGGAGCGGGTACCAGGGACCGGTGGCCGGGGCGGTCGAGGCCATGGCCGAGGCAAGACTGGGGGAGTCGAGGTCCACCACGAAGGTCCACGGGTTCGACCAGTTGGCCGGGCTGTAGCCGGAGGCGTCGCGCACGCGCCACCAGAAGGTCGCGCCGTTGGGGAGGGTCACCGTCGAGGCGTAGAACGGGTTGCTCGTGATCGAGCTCACGACGAGCTGGGAGAAGCCGGAGTCCGAGGCGACCTGCAGGATGTTCCGGCCCGTGGTCGCGGTGGACCAGACGAGGACCGGGGTCGAGGTGCTCATGAAGCTGCCGGTGATCGGGCCGAAGTGCTGAGGCGGCAGCGAGGTATCGACGTAGACGACGAACGCCGCCGTGGAGACGTTGCCGGCGTAGTCGGAGAAGGTCACCGCGACCTGGTTCGTCGGGGCGCCGATGCCCGTCGAGGTGACCAGGCGCATCCCGTCGGCGCGAAGGGTGCGCAGCGTCTTGTCGGTGTTGGCCCCGCCGACGCTCGCGTTCGCGGTCGAGACGGCGACCCAGGTGAGGCCGGCGTTCGTCGAGTAGACGACGCGGTAGGCGGCCGAGCTGGAGTGGGCGGCGAGCTGGTCGGCCTGATAGTCGGCGAGGACCTCGGCCGAGGAGCGTGCGACGCTGAAGACCCGCACTTCGTCGATCGCTCCGGTGAAGTGCTCGGTGCCGTTCATGAAGCGACCGATCTGGACGGCGTTGGCGATGGCGTGAGCCGCGCCGGCGGCGACGGCGGTGCGCGTTCCGACGACGACGCCATCCACGTAGTAGACATAGCCGACTCCATCCATGCGGGTCGCCGCGAGATGGTGCCAGCTGTTGGTGTTGAGCGCGGGTCCTGCGAGGTCGCAGAAGGTCTCGAAGCTGTCGCAGACGCGCAGCTGGTTGCCCTGCGTCGCGAGGCTCCAATAATTGCCGAGGCCGTCCTGCTGGCTGACGATGCGTCCGTTGGCCGAGGCGAGCGGCGGCTTCACCCAGGCCTCGAGGGTGTAGTCGAGGAGGTCGAAGGCGGGGGAATCCTGGACGAGGACGTATTGCCCGACGCCGTCGAAGGTGAGCGCGGCGCCCCGCTTTCCCGCCGTCCAGCTCGCCGTCATCGTGCTCAGCAGAGCCCCGTCGTGTCCGTAGGGGGAGGCGTCGAGGGTCAGGGCGCCCGAAGACTCGTCGAAATGCCATTGGGCGACGAGACCCTGGGGGACGCCCGTCGAGACCATGAGGCCCGCGAGCGGGTCCTGCACGTCGATGCGCATGCTCGCGACCGTCGAGCTCAGGTAGACGTTCGTGTTCCACCAGACGTTCGCGGCCGGAGCCGTCGAGACCTGCGGGACTCCCAGGGACGGCGAGCCGACGTCCACGACGAAGGAGCGGACGGGCGACCAGCTGTTGGTGCTCAGCAACTGGCGCACGCGCCAGTAGTAGGTCGTCCCATGGACGAGGGTGTTCGTCGAGACGTAGTAGGCGTTGGCCGTGCTGGAGGCGGCGATGACCTGGCTGAAGCCCGTGTCCTTGGAGAGCTGGATGGCCGCGGCCGCCGTGTAGGGCAGGCGCCAGGTGAAGACCGGCGTCGTCGTGCTCACATAGGCCCCGTCCTCCGGGCTGCCCGGCGAGGGCGCCGGGTTGGTGTCCACGAGAAGGGTGTAGACCGCCGTGGAGACGTTGCCCGCGTAGTCGGAAGCCACCACGGCGACGCGGTTGGTCGAGGCTTCCGGTCCGGTGGAGCAGATGAGCGGGATGCCGTCGGCCTGAAGCGTGCGAAGGGTCTTGTCGGTGTTGTAGGCGCCCGCGAGCGTGACGCTCCCGGTCGAAAGCGGGGTCCAGGAGAGCCCCGCGTCCGTCGAGAAAAGGACGTGATAGGCGGCGCTGCTGTAGCGGGCGCGCAGGAGGTCGCTCTCATAGTCCTTGAGGACATCGATGGACGATCGAGCGACGGAGTAGAGCCGCACCTCGTCGATGCTGCCCGCGAAGTATTCCACCCCGTCGGCGCGCATGCCGATGGTCGTCCGCTGCGAGGAACTGTTCGCCGGGGTGCGGGCGGCCGCACCCCGGAACACGCCGTCGGTGTAGAAGCGCGCCTGCCCGCCGCTCAGGGTCACGGCGACCTGGTGCCAGACCCCGTTGTTGACCCCTACGCTCCCCACGCCGGACTCCGCCCCGCCGGCGTAGAGCTTGAGCGTGTCTCCGGGCCCCTCGTACTTGAACGTGTAGCCGCCGCTGCCTCCGTCATAGTCCGAGACGATGACCTGATTGAGTCCCGAGGTCCTCGTCTTGACCCATGCCGAGATCGTGAAGTCGTCCTGAAGATTCAGCGCCGGGCGATAGGGAACCTCGACGAAGTGGCTGCTCCCGTTGAAGGACAGGGCGTTGCCGTACCTCCCTGCCGTCCAGGTGGCGCCGACCACCGTCCCTGAGAGCGCGTCCGTCGAGGCCTCGAGCGCGACGCTGCCGGAGGACTCGTCGAGATGCCACTGCGCGACCAGGCCCTGGGGCAGGGTGGTCGACGCGAGCAGGCCCGCATGCAGGTCCTGGACTCCGACGCGGACGCTCACGACGTTCGAGGTCAGGTAGAGCCCGTAGGGCAGGGCGTTCCAAGGGCCGGTCGCCGGCGCCGTGGAGACCTGCGGCAAGGTGAGGGTCGGGGAGGCCGTGTCCACGACGAAGCTCCAGGCCTCCGACCAGCGGCTCGGATTGTTGGTTCGGCGCACGCGCCAGTAGTAGGTCGCGGCGTTGGTCAGTACGTTCGTCGAGACGTAGTATTGGGCGGCCGTCGCGGAGTCCGCGATGACCAGCGCGAAGCCGGGATCCAGGGCGACCTGCACGACGGTGTTCCCGAGCGTATGCGAGGACCAGAACAGGGCGGGCGTCGTCGTGCTCACGTAGGCGCCGTTCTCGGGAGCCTGCGGGGCGGAGATGGGCATCGTGTCCACGAGGACGGCGTAGGGGCCGGCGAGCCGGACGTTGCCCGCGAGGTCGGTCACGTGGAAGAGGACCTGGTTGGAGGCGCCGCAGGGCCAGACGCCGGCGCAGACCGTCGAGTTCGTCGAAGAGGTCAGCGTCAGGCCGCGGGCGTTCAGGGTCTCGGTCACGCGGCTCCCGTTGACGCCGCTGAACGTCGCCGAGGAGAGCGGCGAGAGCGCGAGGACGTCGCCGTCGCCGGCCAGGCTGCCTTGGCCCACATAGAGCCGGCCGTTGTACGCGTTGAGCGCGTTCATGCGGTAGCGGGCCCCGTCGTAGGCGGTGCTCCAGGTCCCGGTGTCGAGGACGAGGACGTCTCCTTCGCCGGCGGCGCCGCCCTGGCCCGCGTAGAGGCGGCCGTTGAAGGCCGTCAGCGCATAGATGTTGTTCTTCGTGCCCTCGAAGGAGGTCGTCCAGGAGGTCCCGTCGTAGACGAAGATCTTCCCGCTGCCGGGGGCCGTGCCCTGGCCGGCGTAGAGCTTCCCATCGTAGACCGCGAGACTCTCGATGGCTTCCTTGGAGCCGTCGAAGGAGGGCGACCAGCCGCCGCCGTCGAAGACGAGGATGTCGCCGTCGCCGGAGTTCATGCCCTGGCCGGCGTAGAGGCGGCCGTTGTAGGAGGCCAGCGTGTAGATCGACTCCTGAGCGCCGTCGTAGGCCCGGCTCCAGTCGCCCTGGTCGCAGGTGTTCGCCGTCGCGGTGACGCCCGGGTCGCAGACCAGTACGTCGCCGCTGCCCGCCAGGGTGTAGCCCATGCCGGCGTAGAGGCGGTTGTTGTGCACGGTGAGCGCGAAGACGGCGTCGTAGCTCGTGTTGTAGGCGCTCGACCAGTCGCCGGCCTCGCAGGAGTCCGCGGCGCCCGTGGTCTCCGGGCGGCAGACGAGGACGTCGCCGTCACCGCTGCTCGTCCCCAGGCCGGCGTAGAGGCGGCCGTTGAAGGAGGCCAGCGACCAGACGGACTCCTGGGTCCCGTTGTAGCTCACCGTCCAGTCGCCGGGGTCGCAGTAGTCCGGCGCCCCGCTCGTCTTCGGGTCGCAGACGAGGACGTCGCCGTTGCCGGCGGTCGTTCCCATGCCCGAGTAGATCCGACCGTTGAACGAAATCAGCGCGAGCACCTGCTCATAGACGGCGCTCTCATAGGAGACTGTTTGGACGTCGCGCAGCCAGCTGCGGCCGGCGTCGGAGGAGAACATCACGCCGAAGCCCGTCGCGGCGGCGGTCGAGACCGGCCAGGCCCAGGTGCTCACCGAGAGGCCCGAGAGCTCGTCGCTCAGGCGCAGCTGGACGGTGACTCCGTTGATGACGTCGGCGTATTGGGCTTCGCCGACGAGGCCGCTCGTCGAGCTCAGCGTGCCGAAGAGGCTCGGCGAGGGCGAGGAGAGGTCGAGGATGAAGCTCGAGACCGGCGACCAGGGGCTGACGGTGCGCAGGTTGCTCATCGCCCGCACGCGCCAGTAGTAGGTGGCGCCGGAGGTCAATGTGACGGTCGAGACGTACTGGCCGTCGCCGCGGACCGTCACCGTGCTCAGCAGGACCGTGGGGGTGGAGATGGAAAGAACGATGTTCGCGGGTCCGAAGGACGGATCCGCGCTCGAGACCTGGAGATAATAGGAGGCGCCGACGCCGAGCCCGGCGACGAGCATCGTGCTGGGCGCGACCCAGTAGTAGTTGGGCTGGACGTTGACGTAAGAGCCGTTGCCCGGGTAGGCAGGCGTCGAGACCGCGATCGGCGCCACGGTGTCGACGAGGAGCGCGTACGGGCCGAGGCTCACCGGACGGCCCGAGTAGTCGCTGGCGGCGAAGGCGACCTGGTTGGTCGCTCCGCAGGGGGCGCCGGTCCCTCCGCAGGTCTGCGTGTTCGTCGAGACTCCGAGGTTGAGGCCGCGCGTGACGAGGCTCTGCGGAGAGGTCGTGGTGTCGGTGCCCGTCATCGAGGACAGGAGCACGGGGGTGAAGGCGAGCGCGTCTCCGTTGTTCACGGCGCTGCCCATGCCCAGCCAGAGCTTGTTGTCGTAGGAGAAGAGGGTTCGCAGCTCCTCGTGGGTGCTGTCGTTGTAGGCCATGCGCCAGCTCTTCCCGTCGTAGACGAAGAGGTCGGCGTCTCCGAGCGTCAAGCCTTGTCCGGCGAAGAGCAGGCCGTTGTGGACCGCGAGGGCGTTGACGGCTTCCTGGGCGCCGGTGTAGCTCGTCTGCCAGGCGGAGCCGTCGTAGACCAGGACGTTCCCGTCGCCGACCGCGGCGCCGCGCGTTCCGGCGTAGAGCTTGTCGCCGTAGACCGTGAGGTCGCCCATCTGGGTGATGTTCGCGCCCCCGTCCCAGGTCTTCGTCCAGGTGGAGCCGTCGAATACGAAGACGTCGCCGGCGCCGGCACCTCCGGTCTGCCCGCCGTAGAGGCGGCCGTTGTAGACGGCCAGCGAGGTGAAGCCGGTCTGTCCGCCGTCGAAGCTCGGGGACCACGAGCTTCCGTCGTAGACCATGATGTCGCCTTCGCCGGCGGCGCCGTTCTGTCCGGCGAAGAGTTTGCCGTTATAGACGGCCAGGGACATGATGGCCGCTTTGGTGCCGTTGTAGCTGACGCTCCAGTCGCCCTGCTCGCAGAGCGTCGGGTCGCCGGTGAGGACCGGGTCGCAGACGTAGACCTTGCCGTTGGGCGCGACCGAACCCTGGCCCGCGTAGAGCTTGCCGTTGTAGCCCGCGAGCGGCCAGAAGCCCTGTCCCGTGCCGTTGTAGCTCGACACCCAACCCGTGCCGTTGTAGCGGAAGATGACTCCGTCGTTGCCCGCTCCGCCCCACTGCGTCGCGTAGAGCTGGCCGTTGAAGCTCGCGAAGCCGAGCACGTAGCTCTTGGCGCCGTCCAGGCTCGTGGCCGCGCTGCCGATGTTCCAGGTCGCCCCGGCGTTGGTCGTGTACTGCACCATGAAGCCGCCGGGAGCGAAAGGCATGCTGCCCGGGACGCCGCTCGTGCTCACGAGGAGGCCCGAGAAGCCGTCTTCGACGCGCAGCTGCGCGGTGACGCCGACGGCGACGTCGTTGAAGTCCGACTCGGTGAGCAGCATGCCGGTCGAGGAGCGGTAGCGGTAGGTCGACGCGGTGGGGGAGGCCGAGTCGATGAGGAAGCTCACCGGCTCCGACCACGGGCTGGAGAGGCCGTTGGAGGCGTAGGAGCGCAGGCGCCAGTAGTAGGTCGCTCCGGAGGCGAGCGTGAAGGTCGAGATGTAGGTCGCGTCGTCGTTGGCGAGCGACATGTTCTGGTTGAAGGAGGGCGTCGAGATGCTGATGACGATGTTCGCGTCGTTGAAGTCGTAGTCGTTGCTCGAGACCTGGACGTAGTACTTGCCGTTGGGGCCCATGGCCGAGACCGTCGCCGCGTTCGGGCCGTACCACGCGAAGTTGGGCTGATAGGGGACGAAACTGCCGTTGGCGGGGAGGGTCGGCGTTGCGCTGAGCACCTGGGTCAGGGTGTCCACGTAGATGACGTAGGTCGCCGTCGCGACGAGGCCGGCGTAGTCGGCCAGGGAGACGGCGACCAGGTTCGTCCAGGCGAGCGGCGCGGTGGAGTTGATGAGGGAGAGCCCGTCGAGCTGGAGCGTGCGCACCGCCTTGTCGGTGTTGTTCGGGGTGGAGAGGGTGACGCTCTGCGTCGAGACCGGCAGCCAGGTGAGGCCGCCCGTCGTCGAGTAGCGGACGTCGAAGGCGTTGCCGCGCTCGTGGGCGGCGAGCTGGTCGCTCTGGTAGTCGGCCTGGATCTGGTAGGAGGAGCGGGGGACGTTGAAGAGGCGGACCTCATCGAGGTCCCCGTCGAACTGGGTTCCCGCGCTCTCGGTGCCGTACGCGCCGATGACCGTCTGCTGGCCTGAGCCGACGTTCGCGCCGCGCGTCGTCTTATAGACGAGGATGCCGTCCTTGTAGAAGTAGATGTAGCCGGCGGCGAGCGTCACGGCGACGTGATGCCAGGCGTTGTCCTGGATGTTGATGTTCGGCGTCGAGGTCCAGCCGTTGTTCCAGAGACTGATGTCGCCGGTGAGGTTCACGCCGAGAGAGAAGATGTAGCCGCCGGTGGCGCCGTTGTAGTTCGACAGGATGACCTGGTTGCCGACGTTCGTGCGCGTGCGGACCCAGGCTTCGATGGTGTAGTTGTCGAGGATGTTGAGCTCGGCGCGATAGGGGATGCGGATGAAGTTGCTGCGGACGCGGTTGAGGTTGAGGGCGCTGCCGACGCGTCCGAGCGTCGTGGTCGGGGTGTTGACGATGTAGCCGTTGTAGTCGTTGCCCGAGGCGTCGAGGGCGACGCTGCCCGAGGATTCGTCGAGGTGCCACTGCCCGAGGAGGCCCTGCGGGACGCCGGTCGAGGCCATGAGGCCCGCGAGCGCGTCCTGGACGCTCAGGCGCAGGGAGACGACGTTCGAGGAGACGTAGAGCGTCGTCGGGAGGTCGGTCCAGGGGCCGTCGGAGGCGGTCGAAACCTGCGCGCCGTAGAGGCTCGGCGTGCCGATGTCCACGATGAAGGTGCGTGAGGGGGACCAGTTGAAGCGCGCGGAGTTCTTGACGCGCCAGAAGTAGGTGGTGGAGGGCGAAAGGGGGAGCGGGTAGGCGAGGTAGTTGTTCGCCGTCGTCGAGTCGATGGACTGCAGCGAGAAGTCCTCGTACGGCGAGACCTGGACCTGCGCGGAGTTCCCCGCGTACCACTGCAGGGCGGGCGTGGTCGTGGAGACGTAGGCGCCGTCGTCGGGACCCAGGATCGCGGGAGGGGAGTCCACCCAGACGGAGTAGGTCGCCGTTGCGACGTTCCCGGCGTAGTCGGAGACCGAGAAGGAGACGAGGTTCGTGGACGCGCCCGGGGCCGTGGAATTGACCAGGGACATGTTGTCGGCCTCGATCGTCTGCTGGGCCTTGTCCGTGTTGACGCCGCCGAGCGAGACGTTGTTCGTTGAGACGACGAGCCAGGTGACGCCGCCGTTGGTCGAATAGCGGACCTGGTAGGCCTCGGAGCGGTTCTGGGCGCGCAGCACGCCGCTCTGATAGTCCGACATGATCTCGGCTGAGGAGCGCGGTACGCTGAAGAGGCTCACCTCGTCGAGGTCTCCATCGAAGGTGGTGGCGCCGTTCTCCGTGCCGTAGGCGCCGATGACCGTCTGGCCGCCGACCGCGTTCGCCCCGCGCGCCGCGCTGTAGCGGTAGACGCCGTCCAAGTAGAAGTGGACGAAGCCGCCGGTCAGCACCGCGGCGACGTGGTGCCAGGCGCCGTCGTTCACGTTGAGGTTCGGCGTATTGATCCAGGCGCCGTTGTAGAAAGCCAGCATGCCGGCCGACGGGTAGTTCAGCTCGAAGATGTAGCCGTTTCCGTTATAGTTGGAGAGGATGCAGAGCTCTCCGACCGCGGAGCGCGTGCGGACCCAGCCCTCGACCGTGTAATCGTTGAGGACGTTGAGCGCGGGCTGGCTGGGGATGCGGACGAACTGGGTGCGGGCGCGGTTGAGGTTGAGCGCGGTGCCGAAGCGCCCTGTCGTGTAGGTCGCACCGTTGACGAGATAGCCGTGGGCTCCGTTGGTTGAGGCGTCGACGACGAGGTTGCCGGAGGATTCGTCGAGGTGCCACTGCCCGACGAGGCCCGTCGGAGGCCCGGTCGCGACCATGAGGCCCGCGAGGGGGTCCTGGACCTTGACGCGGACGCTCACCGTGTTCGACGACGCGTAGAGGGAGGGGATCGCGTACCACGCCGTCGTCAGGGGCGCGGTGCTGAACTCGGGCGTCGAGAAGGTCGGGGAGCCCAGGTCCACGACGAAGGAACGCGCCGTCGACCAGTTCGGCGAGCCGGCGTTGCGGATGTGCCAGTAGTAGGTCGCCGCGCCGGGCAGCGGGGTCGGCACGGCGGCGGTCGCGGCCCAGGTCGTCGAGTCGATGACGATGCCTCCGAAGCCGGAGTCCGTGGCGACCTGGAGCTGGACCTGTGAGTTGACGAAGGGCTGCCAGCGGAAGACCGGCGTGGTCGTAGAGACGAAATCTCCGTCGACGGGCTGGAGTTGGGTCGGGGGGCTGTCCACGAGCACCGCGTAGGGGCCGTAAGCCGTGGCGTTCCCGGCCAGGTCGCTGAAGTAGAACAGGACCTGGTTGGTGGCTCCGCAGGCCTTGAGGTTGCCGCCGCAGGTCGTCGCGTTCGTCGAGATGACCAAGTTGAGCTGCGAGGAGAGCGTCTGCGGGGAGGTCGTCGCGTCGCTCCCGGTCAGCGTCGTCGTGGCCGAGGGGGCGAAGAACATCATGTTGCCCAAGCCCGCGCTCGAGCCGGGGCCGATGTAGAGGCGGTGCTTCCAGGGGTAGAGGAAGCGGATCTCGTCGTGCTGTCCGTTGTAGACGACCGTCCAGGTGCTGCCGTCGAAGGCGTAGACGTCGCCCTGACCGGCGCCGACCTGGCCGGCATAGAGCCGGCCGTCCATGGTCGCCAGCGAGCGGAAGCCCGTGCCGGGGGCCCTGAACGTCTGGGACCAGGACTGGCCGTCGTAGGTGAGGATGATGGCCGAGTTGGCGGCGTTGGCGTAGTATCCGCCCGCGTAGAGCTTCCCGTCGTAGACGGCGAGGCCGTCGAGGAAGTAGATGGCGGGCGCGGGGACGTAGCTCTTCGACACCGCGCTCCCGTCGTAGACGTAGATCTCGTTGGGGTTGTACTGTGCGGCGAAGAGCCGGCCGTTGTAGGTCTCGAAGTTGTAGAAGCCGAACCCGGGGGCCGTATAGAGGATGGTCCAGGAGAGGCCGTCGAAGACGTAGATCGTGGCGCCGCTGGCCGCGCCCGTGTAGCCGGCCGCGTAGAGCTTGCCGTTGTAGACCTTGAGGTCCATGACGATGGTGCCGATCCCGGTCGCGCTCGTCGTCCAGTCGCCGGCGTCGCATTGCGTCGCGTCGCCGCTCGTCGCCGGGTTGCAGACATAGACGTAGCCGGAGGCGCCGCCGTGACCGGCGTAGAGCTTGCCGTTGTATTCGGTCATCGCCCACGCGTAGCTGTTCCCTGCGCCGCCGCCGAAGCTCGTCGTCCAGTCGCCCGGCTCGCAGGCGTCCGGGTCGCCGCTCGTGCCGGGGTTGCAGACGTAGATGTAGTTCTGGTTCGCGGCCGCGCCGACGCCCGCGTAGAGGCGGCCCCTGTGCTCCTGGTAGGTGAAGGTGTAGGCGAGGCCGTGCGCGTAGCTCGTCGCGACGTTGCCGTCCTGCCAGGTCTGGCCGGCCGAGGTCGAGTAGCGGACCCAGAAGCCGCTGGGCGGGACGTCGAAGTTGAGGGGGAGCGCCCAGGTCGAGACGAGAAGCCCGGAGACCGCATCCTGTACCGTGAGCTGGACGGTCGCCCCGATGAGGGTGTCGGTGTACTGGCTTTCGGTCAGCAGGGACATCGCCGAGTTCCGGCTCCCGTAGTCGGAGCCGGTGGGCGAGGAGTAGTCCGTGACGAAGCTGAAGGCGTCCGACCAGGGGCCGTAGTTCCCGTTGCGGTTGTAGACGCGCGTGCGCCAGTAGTAGGTGGAACCCGGAGCGAGGGACGTCGTCGAAAGATAGAGAGCGTCGTCGCGGTAGTAGGGGACGGTGAGGGCGCTGTAGACCGGCGTCGTGACGGAGACGACGATGTTCCCCGCGGCGAAGCCCGCGTCGTCCTTGGCGACCTGCAGGTAGTAGCTCGCGGCGTTGATGAGCGAGCCCATCGCCGAAGCGCTCGAATAGGGCACGCCGGTCCACATGAAGTTGGGCTGGAGGTTGACGTAGCTGCCGTTGAGCGGATACGTCGGCGTGGTGTAGGCGACCGGGGTCAGCGTATCCACCAGGATCGCGTACATCGCGGTGGAGACGTTCCCCGCGTAGTCGGCGACGCTGACCGCGACGAGGTTCGTCCCCGCCAGCGGGAGGGTGGAGCAGACCAGCGCGATCCCGTCCGCCTGGAGGATCTGCAGACTCCTGGCGGCGTTGTTCCCCGAGAGCGTGACGTTGGGCGTCGAGACGGCCAGCCAGGTCGTGCCGCCGTTGGTCGAGTAGCGGACCTGATAGGGCTGCGCGCGGTTGTGGGCCGTGAGCTGGTCGTAGAGGTAGGAGGAGACGACCTCTCCGGTCGAGAGCGCGCGGTTGTAGACGGAGACCTCGTCGACGTCCCCGGTGTAGTACTGGCCGACGCTGTATTGATTGCCGATGGTCACCGGGCTGACGATGTTGAAGGCGGCGCCTGCGATGGACGCGTGTGTGGCGATCATGACGCCGTCGACGTAGGCACGGTACTGGTCGCCGTTCGTGCGGCTCACCGCCAGGTGGTGCCACGCGCCGTCGTTGAGGAGCTTGCCGCGCGCGAAGCAGCCGCCGGTGGCGTTGTCGTGGCTGTCGCACCACTCGAGCTGGTTGCCGTTGAGGTTGAGGGCCCAGTAGTTGGTGCCGTCCTGTTGGTTGACCAGGCGCCGGCGCCCGGCCCCGGCGTCGGTGGTGCGGATCCAGGACATGAGGGTGTAGTCGCCGAGGATGAAGGTGTTGTTGTCGGAGACCTGGACGTACTGGCTGATCCCGTTGAGGCGGAGAGCTCCGCCGCGGCGGCCGCTCACCCAGCCGGGGTTTCCGATCAGGGTGCCGTGGAAGTCGCTGCTGGAGGAGTCGAGGGTCATGGTCCCGGACGCCTCGTCGAGGTGCCACTGGGCGACGAGGCCCTGCGGGAGCCCGGTCGAGACCATGAGCCCGGCGGCCGGGTCCTGGACGTCCACGCGCACGCTCACGACCTGGGTGTCCATGTAGACCATCGAGGGCAGCGTCCACCACGGACCGACGCCCGGGGCGGTGCTGACGCGGGCGTTGAGGAGAGCAGGGGAGTCGACGTCGACGACGAAGCTCCAGACCGTCGACCAGTTCGGGTTCGACGGGACGCGCAGGCGCCAGTACCAGGTCGTCCCGAGCGCCAACGGCTGCGGGTACTTCACCCCCTGATAAGGAGCGCTCGTGGTCGTGTCGATGTCCACCGAGCCGAAGGCCGGGTCGTCGTCGACCTGAAGCTGGGTCGGTGCGTGGATCTGCGAGATCCAGGCGAACGAGGGGGTCGTCGTCGAGACGTAGGCGCCGTCGATCGGCTGCTGCTGAGCCGGCGGGCTGTCCACGCGGACGGCGTAGGGGCCGAGCTGGGCGGAGGTCCCGGCGTAGTCCACGACTGAGAAGATGACCTGGTTGGTCGCCGCGCAGGGGGCGGAGCCGCCGCAGGAGACCGCGCCGGTCGTGACGACGAGCTGGAGGTTCGTCGCGCTCAGCGTCTGCGCGGCGGTCGTCTGGTCGGCCCCCGTGAGCGTCGCCGTCGAGGCGAGAGTCATGACGAGGAGATCGCCGTTGTTGGCGACATTCCCCTGGCCGAAATAGAGGCGGTCGTTGAAGGTCGCCATCTGCCAGAGGAGCTCGGTGTTGTTCTCGAAGACCCGGGTCCAGGTCGAGCCGTCCCAGGTGAAGAGCGCGCCGGCGTTGGCCGACTGACCCTGCGTCGCGAAGAGCAGCCCTTTGTAGGGGAGAAGGTTCATGAAGCCTTCTTTCGGGCTCTTGAAGGTCACCGCCATGGCCGCGCCGTCGTAGGTCATGGCCACGGTCTTGTCGGCGGCGCCGTAGTAGGCGAGGTGGAGCTTGTTGTTATAGGGCGCGATGCCGAAGATGTAGGTGGCGCTCGGGTGGTGATAGACGAGCGTCCAGGTGCTGCCGTCGAAGGCGTAGAGGTCGGCCAGCGTGTTGCCGGTGCCCGCGTAGAGCTTTCCGTTGTAGACGCCGAACGAGCGCAGCTCCTGCGCGGGAAGGACCGTGCTCGTGCTCCAGCTCACTCCATCGTAGACGGCGATGACGGCGTTGCCCAACGCGCCGCCGCCGAATCCCGCGTACAGCTTCCCGTTGTAGGCCTGCAACGAGGCCGTGAAGTTCTGGTTGCTGCGGTAGGAGAGCGCCCAGTCGCCGACCTCGCAGACCGTCGCGGCGCCCGTCAGCGCCGGGTCGCAGACGTAGACGTCGCCGGTGTTCGCGGCGCTGCCCTGGCCGGCATAGAGCTTCCCGTCGAAGGCATGGAGGGACCAGATGCCGTTCTTGGTACCGTCGAAGCTCTGGCTCCAGTCCCCGACGTCGCAGAGCGTCGCGTCTCCCGTGAGCGCCGGGTCGCAGACGTAGACGTCGCCGTCTCCGAGAGTGGCGCTGTAGAGGCCGGCGTAGAGGCGGTCGTTGAAGGCCGTGACGCCCATCACGTAGGTCTTCGTCGTGTCGAGGCTCACGGTCGCCCGGCCGATGTTCCAAGACTGGCCCGCGCTCGTCGAGTAGCGGACCAGCGCGCCCGCGCCGGGGGCGGAGACGAGGTCGAAAGGTCGCGCCGCGCTGCTCGTCATGAGGCCCGAGACCGGCTCGGAGACGTTGAACTGGACGGTGGCCCCGCGCAGGACATCGATGTATTGCCCTTCGTTGAGGAGGGCGCCGGCGGAGTCGAGCGCCTTGTACGCGTTGCCCGTGGGGACCTGGTAGTCGAGCTGGAAGCTCTGAGCCGCCGACCAGTTGCCCAGCGTCCCGCCCATGCCGCGCGCGCGCACTCTCCAGTAGTAGGTCGTGCCGTGTGAGAGGAGGTTGTAGGAAGAGATGTAGATCGCGTCATCGGCGTTGGTCCCCTGGTTGTTCGCCCACATCGGCGTCGAGATGGAGAGGACGATGTTTCCGGCCCCGAAGGTCGGGTCGTCGTCGGCGACCTGGAGGACGTAGCTCGCCGAGGAGCCGCCCGCGCCCCAGACCGCGGCGGAGGGGGGGCCGGACCAGGCGAAGTTCGGCTGGGTGCTCACCCAGACGCCGTCGATGGGATAGCGCGGGAGCGCGACGAGCGAGGGGGTGAGCGTGTCGACGAAGACCACGAAGGAGGCGGTGGCGGGGTTGCCCGCGTAGTCGGAGACGGAGAATCCGACCAGGTTCGTGCCGGCGAACGGGCCCGTGGAGCAGACCACCGGGATGCCGTCGGCCTCGAGGGTGACGACGCCCTGGTCGCGGTTGAGCGACGAGTCCGACGAGAGCACCGCGGTCGAGACCTGGACCCAGGTCACGCCCGCGTTCGTGCTGTAGAGGACGGCGTAGGCCTTCCCCTTCGAGAAGGCGGAGAGCTGGTCGGCTTCGTAGTCGGCGAGGATCTCGGCGGAGGAGCGGACGACGCCGAAGACGCGGACCTCGTCGATGAGTCCGGAGAAGTGGTTCGTCGAGTTGCTCCACGCGCCGATGATCGTCGCGCCGGGGGAGGTCGCCGGGCCTCCGGCGGTCACCGAGCTGCGCCAGACGCCGTCGACGTAGTAGTCGTGGCGGCCGCCGCCGACGCTGAGCGCGACGTTGTGCCAGACGTTGTCGTTGAGCTTCGTGCCCGTCGCCGACTTGGTCGCGCCGTTGGACCAGAAGTAGAGGTCTCCGGCGGCCGGCAGGTTCAGGCCGAAGCCGTAGCCGTTGTTCGCCGCCGTCCAGTTCGAAACGATGACCTCGTTGGTGCCCAGGGCGGTCTTCACCCAGGCGCTGATCGTGAAGTTGTCGCGCAGGTCCAGGAGGCCCGAGGCGGGGATCATGGCGCGCTGGGTCGTGCCGTTGAGCTGGAGGGCGGCGCCGCGGCGGCCGGAGACCCAGACGGGGGCTCCGACGGTGCCGCCGTTCAGCGCGTTCGTCGAGGCGTCCAGGACGCTGGCGCCGGAGGACTCGTCGAGGTGCCAGAGCGCGAGGAGACCGTTGGGGACGCCGGTGGAGAGCATGAGGCCCGAGAGCGTGTCGCGGACCTTGACCCGGACGGAGACCACCGTGGTCGCCATGTAGACCTGGCTGGAGAGGTCGAGCCAGGGCTCGTCGACGGTGTCGCTGGTGACCTGGGCCGCGTAGATGGAGGGGCTGCCGACGTCGACGACGAAGGAGCGGGGCGGAGCCCAGTTGCCGAGGCCCGAGTTGCGCGCGCGCCACCAGTAGGTCGCGCCCTCCGACAGCGGCTGCGGCTGCTGAAGGGAGGCGCTGCGGGTCGTCGAGTCGACGACCACCGAGGAGAAGTCGGCGTCGGAGGCGATCTGCGCCTGCGTCAGCGGGACCGGCCGCCACGCGAGCATCGGGGTCGTCGTCGATACCCAGGCGCCGTCCGCCGGCGCGAGGAGCGGCGGGTGAGTGTCGATGTAGACGACGAAGGTGCGGGTGGCGACGTTCCCGGCGTAATCCGAGACCGCGAGGGAGACCCGGTCGAGGGTCGACCACGGCCCCGTCGAGTTGACGAGCGGGATGCCGTCGACCTGGATCGTGCGCAGGGTCTTGTCGGCGTTCGTGCCGTCCAGCGTCACGGTCCAGGTCGAGGCCGGCAGCCAGCTCACGCCGCCCGTCGTCGAGTACGAGACGGAGTATGCCTTCTCGCGGGCGAACGCGCCGAGGCTGTCGGCCTCATAGTCCGCGAGGATCTGCGCGGTGGTGAGCGCGACGTTGTAGAGCCGCACTTCGTCGATGGCTCCGTTGAAGGGCACGGTCGCGTTGCCGGCGGCGCCGATCTCGAGGCGCTGAGTCGACGCGATCCCGGCCGGCGCCGCGACAGCGCCGCGGAAGCCGCCGTCGAGGAAGAGGTTCACCGCGCCGTTGGACACCGAGGCCGCGAGATGGTGCCACTTGCCGTCGTTAGGGAACACTCCGGGAATCGTGCGATTTCCGTTGCCGTGATACAGGGTGATGTCTCCCAACGCGACCTGGTTGACGCGGAGGATGAAGCCGCCGGTCGCGCCGTTGAAGTTGCCGAGGATGTTCTGGTTGAGCGCAGGGGTCTTGGTGAGGAACCAGGCCTCGACGGTGTAGTTGTTCGTCAGGTTGAAGTCGGGCCGGTAGGGGATCTCGACGCGCTGGGTGCGGGCGCCGTCGAACCAGAGGGCGCTCCCGCGGGCCCCCGCGGTCCAGGTCGAGATCGTCGTCCCCGCAAGCGTGCCATGGAAGCCGTTGGTCGAGGCGTCGAGGGCCATGGCACCGGTGCTCTCGTCGAGGTGCCAGAGGCCGACGAGGCCCTGCGGCAGACCGGTGGAGGTCATGAGTCCCGCGAGCGGGTCCTGGACGCTCATACGCACCGAGACCACGGTCGTATCCATGTAGACCTGCGAGTTCAGGTCGAGCCACACCCCGTTGACGGAGTCGCTCGAGACCAGCGGCGTCGTGAAGGTCGGGGAGGCCAGGTCCACGACGAAGGTCCGGACCAGGGACCAGTTGTCGTTCGCCGCGGCCTTGCGCACGCGCCACCAGTAGGTCGTCCCTTCCTGCAGGCCGACGGGGCTGTAGGCGTAATAGTTCGAGGTCGTGGAACTCATGTCGATGAGCGTGAAGCCCGCGTCGCGAGCGGCCTGCACCTCGTGCGGGCCTCCGGTCATGGGGCCCCAGGAGAAGGTCGGGCCGGTCGTGCTGACGTACGCGCCGTTGACGGGGGCGATGAGCGAGGGCGGCGCGACGGTGTCGACGAGGACGACGAAGGCCGAGGTGGCGACGTTTCCGGCGTAGTCCGAGACGCTCAGTCCGACGATGTTCGTGGGCGCCGCCGGGAAAGTGGAGTTGACCAGCGAGATGCCGTCGGCCTGAACGCTCGCGTAGCCGGTCTCTCGGTTGGAGAACGAGGAGAAGGTGAGGTTCTGGGTCGAGACGTGCAGCCAGGTGACGCCGCCGTTGGTGGAATAGACGACGTCGTAGGTCTTGCCGGCGTACTGCGCGGCGAGTTGGTCGGATTGATACTCGGTCAGGACCTGTGCGGTCGTGAGGGCGACGCTGTAGAGCCGGACCTCGTCGATGACGCCGGTGAAGACGACCGCGCCGTCGTAGCGGCGGCCGATCTCGAGCGGGTTGACGATGTCGATGGGGGAGCCGGCTCCGGCCGTCCGCGTGCCGATGACGACGCCGTCGAGGTAGTAGGTGAAGCGGTTGCCGCTCTCGTGAGACATCGCCAGGTGGTGCCAGGCGTTGTCGTTGACGGTCGGTCCGATGACGTCGCAGCCGCCGAAGCGGATGTCGCAGAAGCGCGGGCGGTTGTCCTGCAGGGTCAGCTGCCAGTAGTTCGTGCCGTCCTGATGGCTGACGAGGCGTCGCTGGCCGGCTCCCGCGTTGGGGGTCTTGAACCAGGCTTCGACCGTGTAGTTGAGGAAGGTGAATTCCTTCGCGTCGGCGATGGTCACATGATGCCCGGCGCCGTCGAAGTTCAGCGCGTAGCCCTTGCGGCCCTGGACCCAGGTCATCGTACTGGGCACGAAGCCGTGATGTGCCTGGGTCGAGGCGTCGAGCGCGACCATCCCGGTGGATTCGTTGAAGTGCCACATGCCCACCAGGCCCTGGGGCGGGCCGCTGGTGACCATGAGACCCGACTCGACATCCCGGACGCTCCAGCGCATGGAGACGACGTTCGAGGTCATGTAGACCGTCGAGGTCGGCAGCGGCGTCCAGAGTCCTTCCGCCGGAGCCGTGCTCACCTGCGGGTCGGTGAGGGCCGGCGAGGAGAGGTCGATGACGAAGGAGCGGGTCGGACCCCAGTTCGCTGCGTAGGGGCCGTGGCGCACGCGCCAGTAGTGGGTCGTCGCCGGCAGGAGGCTCACGAGCGTGCTCGAGGAGAGGAAGTTGTGGCCGGTCGTGGAGTCGATGACGACCGAGGAGAATCCCAGGTCGGTCGCGACCTGGATCTGGGCGGAGGTCGCAGCGAACCAGGTGAACGACGGCTTTGCGGTGGAGACCCAGACGCCGTCGACGGGGACGTCCAGGGCGGGCGGGGTGTCGACGAGCACCGAGTAGGACGCGGTGGCGACGTTGCCCGCGTAGTCGCCGGCGGTGAACATCACGCGGTTGCTGAACGCCCAGGGGGCGGTCGAGTTCGGGACGTAGACCCCGTCGGCCTGGAGGATGCCGACGGACTGGTCGCGGTTCTCGGTCGACGTGAAAGATACGGTGTCGGTCGAGAGGCTCACCCAGGTGAGACCGCTGTTGGAGGAGACCGAGACTCCGTAGGTCTTCCCGCGGAAGTGCGAGGCGAGCAGGTCGCTCTGATACGTGGCGAGGATCTCGTCGGTCGAAAGCGCGACGTTGTAGGCCCGCACCTCGTCGATGGCGCCGTTGAAGTACGCGCCGCCGTAGTAGGAGCCGATGGCGAAGCCGTTGGCGACGGAGGAGTTCGCCGGCGCGCCGGCCACGGCGCCGCGGAAGGCGCCGTCGAAGTAGTAGTTGAACGCGCCGTTGGCGACGACGAAGGCGACCTGGTGCCAGTTCCCGTCCGCCGGGTTGAGGTTCGGGATGCTCGTCCAGGTGGCGTTGGTCCAGAAGCCGACGGAGCCGACGACGGGGTAGTTGATCTCGCAGGTGAAGCCGTTCGCCGCCCCGGCGATGTTGCCGAAGAGGGCCTGCGCGGTGGACAGGGTCTTGGTCTTGAACCACGCGGAGACCGTGAAGTTCGTCCGGAGGTTGAGTTCCGGGCGATAGGGGAAGACCACCTGCTGGCTCAGGGCGGAGTTGAAGTTCAGCGCGCCGCCGCGGATGCCGGTCGTCCACGTCGAGACCGCCGTGCCGCCGAGCAGCCCCTGTATGGAATTGCTCGAGGAATCGAGCGTCATGACGCCCGAGGATTCGTCGAGGCGCCACCAGCCGACGAGTCCCTGAGGGACGCCGGTCGTCGCCATGATGCCGGAGTCGGCATCCTGAACGCGCACGCGCACGGTGACCGTCGAGGAGTCCGCGTAGTTCGTCATCGGGAACGGGTACCAGAGCGCGGCCGCCGTGTTCGTGGAGAACTCCGGCTGCGAGAAGACCGGGTTCCCGAGGTCCATGACGAAGGTCTGCGTGGACGACCAGGTCTCGTTGCCCGCCGTCTTGCGCACGCGCCACCAGTAGGTCGTCGCGTGCTGGAGCGGGGCGGTGGAGACGTAGAAGGTGTTCGTCGTGGTCGCCGTGCCCGCGACCACGCTCGTGAATCCCGCGTCCGAAGCGATCTGGACGCTGTGGTAGCCGCCGGTGTTCGGGGCCCAGACGAGGGTCGGGGTGCTCACGCGCACCCAGGTGCCGCTGAGCGGGCCGACCGGCGCCGGGGCGGGCACGGTGTCGACGAGGATGACGTAGGCCGAGGTCGAGATGTTCCCGGCGTAATCCGAGAAGGAGAAGGCGATGATGTTCGTCGCGGCGGCGGTCGCGGTGCTGTTGACGAGCGTGACGCTGCTAACGGAGAGCATCTCGACGCCCTTGCCGGTGTTGTAGCCGGTGAAGGCAACGTTCTGCGTCGAGACCGCCAGCCAGGTCATGCCGCCGTTGGTGGAGTAGCGCACCGAGTAGGCGGCGCCGCGGTCCTGCGCCCCCAGCTGGGAGGACTCGTAGTCGGCGAGAATCTGCGCGGACGAGCGCACGACGCCGTAGATCTGGACTTCGTCGAGCGCCCCGATCCAGTTATAGCTCGTGCCGTCGCCGTAGGCGCCGAGGACGGTCTGTATCGTCGAGGAGGGAACCTGGGAAGCGGTTCGGACCGAGTTGCGGCGCGTGCCGTCGACGTAGAACGTGACGGTGGTGTTGTCGTAGGTGACGGCGACGTGGTGCCAGCCGTTGTCGTTGACGATCGGATAGTCGCAGATGACGTATCCGTAGGTCGCCTGATAGAAGTAGACGCGTCCGGGATAGGAGGCGTGGTTGATGCCGAGGATATAGCCGACGCCGCCGGAGTAGTTCGAGATGAAGGTGTTGTAGTTCGTGGCGCTGTTCGTCTTGATCCAGGCAGAGAGTGTGAAATTGTCGCGCAGGTTCAGCTGCGGCCTATAGGGGATGCGGATGTTCTGATTCGAGCCGAAGAAGAGAGCCGGACCTACGCGCCCTCCGATCTCGATGGCGTCGTTGAAGATGGTGCCGTGGTATCCGTTGGTGGATGCGTCGAGCGCGACCCCGCCCGAGGATTCGTCGAGATGCCATTGGCCGATGAGCCCCTGAGGCAGCCCGGTGGACGCCATGAGGCCCGAGGTCTGATCGCGGAACCAGCCGCGAAGATGTACGACGTTCGAGGAGAAGTAGAGGGTGTCCGAGGGCACGTCGCTCCAGGTCGCGCTGTACGCATCGGTCGCGGCCTGCACGGCGTAGAAGTAGGTCGGGACGATGTCGACGACGAAGGAACGGACCTCGGACCAGTTGTCGGAGCGGCCGGGGGTCCGGCGCACGCGCCACCAGACCGTGGTGCCCTCGGTCAGGGCGTTCGATGAGATGTAGAACTGGTTGAAGGTGCTGGAGGCGGCGATGACCTGCGTGAAGCCGGGGTCGAGCGAGAACTGGACGGTATGATAGTTCCAGGACGTCGTCGACCAGGCGACGCTCGGAGTCGTCGTCGACACGTAAGCGCCGTTCTCCGGCCCGATGAGGACCGGAGCGGGGACCGTGTCGACGTTCACGATGAAGGTCATCGTGCCGACGTTGCCCGCGTAGTCCGAGGCGACGAAGGCTACGCGGTTCTGCGAGGAGTAGGTGTCCGAGGAGCCCACGAGTGGGATCCCGTCGGCTTGGAAGGTCCGCACGCCTTTGTCGGCGTTCGTGCCGGAGACGCTAACCGAGGCGGTCGAGACGTAGAGCCAGGTCAGGCCCGCGTTGGTCGTGTAGAGGACCGAGTAGGCCTCCCCGTCGCTCTGCGCGTGCAGCTGCCCGTTCTGCCAGGTCGAGACGATCTCCTCGGTCGTGCGTACGACGCGGTAGATCGAAACCTCGTCGATCTCTCCGTCGTAGAAGTTCCCGCCCCAGTACTGGCCGATGGCGGTCTGGTAGAGGGTGCTCGGGATGCCTCCGCCGGGGATGATCCCTCTGGGGATGCCGTCGATGAAGAGGTCCGCGACGTTCCCGCCGTAGAAGCGCAGGGCGAGGTGGTGCCAGCGGCCGTCGTTGATGCCGAGGCCGGTCCAGTTCCTCCAGGCGCCGTTGGTGTAGAAGCTGACCCCGCCGGCCGCGGAGCCGTTGGCGGTAAGCATGTAGCCGTACCAGGTCGAGACGCCGTCGTAGTAGCCGTCGGAGACGAGGGTCCGATAGGTCGCGACGGAGTTCGTGCGGAACCAGACCTCGATGGTGAAGTTGTTGATGAGGCGCAGGTTCTCCTGCGCCGGGATGATGACGTCCTGGTTCGTTCCGTTGAATTTAAGTCCCGAGCCGTGGGCGCCGGGGACCCATACCGGGCTGTTCCGGATCAGACCGTTGAGGGAGTTCGTCGAGGCGTCGAGGAGGACGCTCCCCGAGCTCTCGTCGAAGCGCCAGTGCGCGGCGAGGAAGGGCGGCAGGCCGGTGCTGACCATGAGCCCGGCGAGCGGGTCCTGGATCTGCGCGCGCACGCTCACGACATTCGTCGTCACGTAGACCGTCGGGCTGTCCCAGGGGCCGCTCGCCGGGTCCGTGGAGACCTCGGGGACCGCGATGTACGGCGTCGTGATGTCGATGATGAAGGACTGAACGCGCCAGTTGCCGCCCATCCCGGCGTTGCCGATGCGCCACCAGTAGGTCGTGCCTTGGGCGAGGGTCGCCGGGGTGATGAGATACTTGCCCTTCGTCGAGGAGTCGATGAGGATGGACGAGAAGTCCTCGTTGTCGTCGACCTGCACTAGGACGTCGGTACGCTCCGAATCCCAGGCAAGGACGGGGGTCGTGCTCACATAGGCGCCGTTCTCGGGGCCGACGACCAGCGGCGGCCGGTCGACGTAGAGGGAGTAGGTCGCGCTGGCGATGTTGCCCGCGTAGTCGGAGACCGCGACGGCCACGCGGTTGGTCTGCGCATAGGAACCCGTGCTGACGGTGAGCTGGATGTCGTCGGCTTGGAGAAGGGCGATCCCCTGGTCGCGGTTCTCCGTCGCGCTCAGGGTGATGCTGTTCGTCGAGAGCCAGGTCCAGCTTACGCCGGCGTTCGTGCTGTAGCGGACGCTGTAGCTTTTGCCGAGCGCGTAGGCGTTGAGCTGGTCGGCGTGGTAGTCGGCGGCGATCTGCGCGGAGGAGCGGACGAGGTTGAAGACGCGGACCTCGTCGATGGAACCCGGGAAATAGGTGGCGAGCAGCGGCCGCGTGCCGATGGTCGTCGGCTGGCCTGAACTGTTGATGTCGCTGCCGCCCACCGCCGCGCGGAAAGAGCCGTCTACGAAGAGGCGGGCGACCTTGGCGCCCGCGCCGCCGTTGTCGAGCGTGACGGCGATGTGGTGCCAATTCCCGTCGTTGATGCGCTGGTTCCCGAAGCCGCGCCAGGCCTGGGTCCAGAGGGCGACGTCTCCGGCCACGTTGACGTTCACGGCGAGGATGTAGCCGTTGGACGCGTTGTTGTACGTGGCGATGACCGTCTCCTGCGCCGCGCCGCTCGTCTTGATCCAGGCTTCGATCGTGAAGTTCGACGTCAGGTTGAGCGCGGCCTGGTAGGGGATGTTGATGTACTGGTTCGTGCCGTTGAGATTGAGCGTTGTGCCGCTCTTGCCGGGCGCCCAGACCGGGCTGTTCACGATGGTGCCGTGGTAGTCGTTGCCTGAGGAGTCGAGCGCGAGGATGCCTGAGGACTCGTCCATGTGCCATTGAGCGACGAGGCCTTGGAGCGGGCCGGTCGAGGCCATGAGGCCCGACAGGGAGTCCTGGACGTTCAGGCGCACGCTCACCACGTTCGAGTCGAGGTAGACCGCGTAGGGCAGGTTGTTCCAGGAACTCGTCGCCGGGCTCGTGGAGACCTGCGGGTTCGTGAAGACGGGGGAATCTGCGTCGATGACGAAGCTGTTGACGTCGCTCCAGTTGAAGCGGTTGGCGTTCTTCGTCCGCCAGTAGTAGGTCGTGTTCACCGAGAGCGCGGTCGGGTACGCGAAGTTGTTCCAGGTCGTCGAGTCTGCCGCGACGGAGCCGAAGCCGGCGTCGTCGTCGACCTGGACCTGGGTGAGGCCCGCGGTCCAGGAGAGGGACGGAGACACCGTCGAGACCCACGCCCCGTCGGCCGGGCCGGCGGCCGCGGGGGGGGAGTCGACCCAGACCATATAGGTCATCGTAGAGACGTTGCCGGCGATGTCGGCCGCGGAGACCGCCAGGAGGTTCGTGGCCGCGCCGACTGCGGTCGAGTTGACGACCGAGAGACTGTCGATCTGGAGCGTGAAGGCGTCCTTGTCGCCGTTGCCGCCCGCCGTGATGGAGATCGTGGGCGTCGAGACCGGCAGCCAGGTCGCGCCGCCCGTGGTCGAATAGCGCACCTCGAACGCGCGGCCGTCGTCATGAGCGGCGAGCCGGTCGCTCTGGTAGTCGGAGAGGATGTCCGCCGAGGAGCGGGCGACGTTGTAGAGTCTTGGTTCGTCGATCGCTCCCGGGAACCAGTAGTTGGCGGCGTAGAGAGTCCCGATGAAGGTCGGGACGGCCGAGGCGGTGACGTTGGCGGCGCCTCCGGCGGTGGAGCCGCGCCAGAGGCCGTCCACGTAGTAGTGGAAGAAGGGCGGGCTGACGACCACCGCGAAGTGGTGCCAGTTGCCGTCGTTGGACTTGATGCCGGGGACCGTCAGCCCGGTCCACGTGGCGGCGGTCCAGAAACTGAAATCGCCCGCCGTCGGGTTGTTGAGGGCCATGATGTACCCGTTGCCGTCATAATTCGACAGCAGGCTGATGTATTGGGTCGGGGAGACCGTCTTGAACCACGTCTCGACGGTGAAATCCCTGCTGAATGAGAGTTTGGTGGTGGGAGCCGTCTGCAGCCATTGGCTTGCTCCGTTGAGTTGGACGGCGGTGCCCCGCTTGCCGCCGACCCAGGAGAGGTTGCCCTGGACGTAGCCGTTGAAGGTGTTCGTGCCGGCGTCGACGACCATCGGACCCGACGATTCGTCGAAGTGCCACTGCGCGGCGAGTCCCTGCGGCACGCCGGTCGTCGTCATGAGGCCGGCGATCGGGTCCTGGACGTTGAGCCGGACGCTCACGATGTTCGAGGAGGCGTAGACCGTTTGGAGCGCGTTCCAAGTGTTCGAAGCGGCCGGGGCCGTGCTGAACTGCGCGTTGTAGAGTGACGGGGAGCCGATGTCTACGACGAACGACCAGATTGCGGACCAGTTCGGGTTGCCCTGGGTGCGCACGCGCCAGTAGTAGGTGGCGTTCGGCGCCAGCACGTTCGAGCTGCTGAGGAAGTTGTTCCAGGTGATGGAGTCGCTGATGACGCCCGTGAAGCCGGCGTCGGAGGCGAGCTGGAACTGCACGGGGATGTTCGCGTAGGCCTGCCAGCGGAACTGCGGCGTCGTGGTGGAGACCGCGCTCATGTCCTCGGGCTGGAGCTGGGCGGGAGGGCTGTCGACGAGCACGGCGTAGGGGCCGTAGGCGGTTGCGCCGCCGGCCAGGTTGCTGAAGTAGAACATGACCTGGTTGGTGGCGCCGCAGGGCTTGAGGAGGCCGCCGCAGGTCGTCGCATTCGTCGAGATGACCAGGTTCACCTGCGAGGAGAGCGTCTCTGCCGCGGTCGTCGCGTCCTGGCCGCTCAGCGTCATCGTCGCCGCCGGAGCGAAGTACATGAGGTTGCCGTTGCCCGCCTGCGAGCCGGGCGCCATGTAGAGCCGGTTGCGCCAGGGGTAGAGGCTGCGGATCTCTTCCATGAAGCCGTTGTAAGCGATGGTGAAGGTCGTGCCGTCGAAGGCGTAGAGGTCGCCGAGGCCGTCGTTCGCGGCGAAGTTGGACTGCCCGGCGTAGAGCCGACCGTTGAAGGCCGCGACGGTGCGGAAACCGGAACCGGGGCCGTTGAAGATCTTCGTCCAGGTCAGGCCGTCGTAGCTGAAGATCTCGGCGCCGGCGCTCGTTCCATTGAGGTAGCCGCCCGAGTAGAGCTTGCCGTTGTAGACGCCGAGGCCCATGGCGTAAGGATGGGCGTTCGCCATGGACCTCGTCCAGACGCTGCCGTCGAAGACATAGATGTCACCGGGGTTGTACTGGGCGGCGAAGAGGCGGCCGTTGTAGACCCCGAGGTCCCAGAAACCGAAGCCCGGAGCGGTGAAGCTCTGGGTCCAGGTGGCCCCGTCGTAGGCGTAGACATAGGCGCCGCTCGCGGCGCCGGCATAAGCCGCGGCGTAGAGCTTCCCGTTGTAGACTTTCAGGCCCATGACATAGACGCCCATGCCCGTGATCTGCTGGCTCCAGTCCCCGGCGTCGCATTGGGTGGCGTTGCCGGTCAGGGCCGGGTTGCAGACGTAGACCATGCCGCTCGCGGTTCCGCCCATGCCGGCGTAGAGCTTCCCGTTGTAGGACTCGAGCGACCAGGCGTAGTTGGTGCCGCCTCCGCCGCCGAAGCTCGTGCTCCAGTCCCCGGGGTCGCAGACGTCCGGATCTCCCGAGAGGCCGGGGTTGCAGACATAGATGATGTTCTGGTTGACGGCTCCGCCGACGCCCGCGTAGAGGCGTCCGTTGAAGTCCTTGTACGCGAAGGTGTAGGGCAGGCCGTGCGCGTAGCTGATGGCGCCGTTGCCGTCCTGCCAGGTGCGGCCGGCCGAGGTCGAATACTTGACCCAGTAGCCGCCGGGGGCGACGTCGAGGATGCCGGGGATGCCGCGGGTCGAGACGAGGAGGCCCGAGGTCGCGTCCTGCACGGTCAGTTGGACGGTGGCGCCGTTGAGGACGTCCGTGTACTGGCTCTCGAGCACCTGTCCCAGCGCCGCGTTGAGCGAGGCGTAGCTCGAGCCCGTGGGGGAGGAGAAGTCGGTCACGAAGCTGGCGGTCGGGGACCACGGAGCGTAGTTGCCGTTGCGGCCGAGGATGCGCACGCGCCAGTAGTAGGTCGTGTCGGGCGAGAGTGAGAAGGTCGAGAGGTAGACCCCGTCGTCCCGGAAGTACGGGTTGAAGTTCACATAGTAGACCGGGGTCGAGACCGATATGACGATGCTGCCGGGGGCGAAGAGGGGGTCGCCGTCGGCGACCTGCAGGTAGTAGGTCGCGTTGGAGGCCGCGGCCCCCAGCGCCGCGCACGAAGAGGCGGGCGGGCCGGACCACTGGAAGTTCGGCTGGAGGTCGACGGCGGTCCCGTCGGCGGGATAGTTCGCGGAGGAGATCGCCACGGGAGTCAGGGTGTCCACGAGGATGGTGTACGCCGCGGTCGCGACGTTGCCGGCGTAGTCGGAGACCGAGAGCGAGACCCTGGAGGTCCAGGCCAGCGGAGCGCTCGAGCAGATGAGGGCGACGTCGTCGACCTGGAGGGTGCGCTCGCTCTTGTCCGAGTTCCAGCCGTCGAGCGTCTGGGTCGTCGTCGAGGTCGCGGTCCAGGTATTGCCGGCGTCGGTCGAGTCGCGCACCTGGTAGGCGAGGTTGCGGTGATGGGCGTCGAGCTGGTTGCTCTGGTAGCTGTCGACGACCTCTCCGGTGGAGAGCGCGCGGGAGAACATCGTCACCTCGTCGATGTCCCCGGCGAAGTACTCGCTGGCTCCGCTGTAGGCGCCGACGGTGATCGGAGCTGCGACGTTCAGCGCGGCGTAGTTGCCGGCGGCGTGCGTGGCGATGAGGATGCCGTCGACATAGGCGCGGAACTGGTCGGCGTTCGTGTGACTTACCGCGACGTGATGCCAGGCGCTGTCGTTGAGGGGCTTGCCGCGCGCGAAGCAGCCGCTGCCGCTGGTGGGGACATAGCGGCTGTCGCACCACTCGAGGATGTTGTTGTTCAGCGAGAGCACGAAGAAGTACGGGGAGGCGTCCTGCTGGGAGATGATGCGGCGCCTGGCCGCGCCGGCGTTCGCGGTGCGGATCCAGGCCATGAGGGTGTAGTCGCCCAGGATGAAGTTCGGGTCGTCGGCGAGCGTGGTCATCTGGGTCGTGCCGTTGAAGCGCAGGGCCGAGCCCCGGCGCCCGCCGATCCACAGGGGCGCGTTCACCGTCGTCGCGTTGAGCGCCTTGGTCGAGGAGTCGAGGAGCTTCGTCCCGACTCCGTCGTCGAAGTGCCACTGGACGACGAGGCCCTGGAGCAGGCCGGTCGAGACCATGAGCCCGGAATCGACGTCGCGGACCGTGAAGCGCACGCTGACGTTCGCGGTGTCCGAGTAGACGGTCGAGGGCAGCGGCCACCACGGGCCGGCCGAGGTGTTCGTGGAGAAGTACGCCGCGACGATGGAGGGGGAATCCACGTCGACGACGAAGGAGCGGGTCGGGGACCAGGCGGGGTTGCCGGGGACGCGGAGGCGCCAGTACCAGGTCGTGCCCATCGCGAGGGGCTGGGGATAGGCGATCTGCTGGTACGGAGCGCTCGCGGCGGTGTCCACGGCGACCGAGCCGAAGCCCGGGTCGTCGTCGACCTGGAGCTGGGTCGCCGCGTGGAACTGCGAGGACCAGCGGAAAACCGGGGTCGTGGTGCTGACATAGGCCCCGTTCTCGGGCTGGAGCTGGAGCGGCGGGGTGTCGACGAACACCGCGAAGGGCCCGAAGTACCAGGCGTTGCCGGCGATGTCGGCGGCCGTGAACGCGACCTGGTTGGTGGCCTGGCAGGGCGCGACGCCCCCGCAGGAGACCGCGTTGGTCGAGACGATGAAGTCCAGGCCCGTCGCGAGCAGGGTCTGGGCGCTCTTGACGCCGTCGGTGCCGCCGAGGGTCATGGTGGAGATGGGCGTCGCCAGGAGGATGTCGCCGTCGCCGGCGCCGTTGCCGCGGCCGAGGTAGAGGCGGCCGTTGAAAGGTTGGGCGGTCCACAGGACTTCCTGGTCGTCGCGATAGACCAGCGTCCAGGTGCTGCCGTCGAAGGAGTAGAGACTCCCCATGCTCGCGCCGGAGCCCATGGTGGCGTAGAGCCGGCCGCCGAAGACTTCCAGGGAGTAGGCGCCGAGCTCCGGGACCGAGAGCGACGGGGACCAGGTTGCGCCGTTGTAGACGATGACGTCCGCGGAGCCGCCGTATTCGGTCGCGTAGAGCTTTCCGTTATAGACGGCCATCCCGTTGACCTGTGAACCCATGGCGGGCGGCTCGTCGTAGACGCGGGTCCAGGTCGTGCCGTTGAACGCGAAGATGTCTCCGTCTCCGGCGGTGGAGCCCTGCCCCATATAAAGGAGGCCGTTGTAGGAAGCGGCGCCCCACATGTACTCCTGCCCGCCGTCGAAGCTCAGCGTCCAGTCCCCGGTCTCGCAGGCGTCCGGGTTCCCGGTCAGGGTTGGGTCGCAGACGAGGACCTTGCCGAAGCCGCCGCCACCGCCGATGCCCGCGTAGAGCTTCCCGTTGTGCGGGGTCAGGGAGAGGACGTAGCTCGCACCGGTGAGGGCATGGTTATAGGAAAGCGACCAGTCGGCGGGTTCGCAGTATGTCGGGTCGCCGGTGGCGGCGGGGTTGCAGGTCCGGATGTCGTGAGTGTTGGCCGGCCCGCCTGCGCCTGCGTATATCCTGCCGTTAAAGGTCGTCATGGCGTAGAATCCATTCGCGCCGGTGACGGTCTCATCGTAGCTGACCGACCAGTCTCCGGAGTCGCAGACGAGCGGGTCGCCGGCGAGCTCGGGGCGGCAGCCGTAGACGTCGCTGTCGTTTGCGGCGCCGTATTGTCCGGCGTAGAGCCGGCCGCCCAGCTCGGCGAACGAGAGGAAGTAGGTCTTCGCCCCGTCGTAGCTCGTGCTGACGGCCACGATCTGCCAGGTCCAGCCGGCGTTGCTCGAGACCCGTATGGAGAAGCCGGAGAGCGGAACCGGCGAGCCGCCGTTGAGGGCGGCGCTGCTCACGGCCAGGCCGGCGAGGAGGTCGCGCACGGTGAGCTGGGCCGTCGCGCCGGCGAGCATGTTGGTGTATTCGCCCTCGAGCCGCTGGGTCTGCGCGGAGTCGAGGTAGAGGAAGGTCGTGCCGACCGGAGAGCTCACGTCTAGGACGAAGCTCCAGGCCGGCGACCAGGCACCGGCGTACATTCCGTTCTGGTGGCGGGCCCTCACGCGCCAGTAATAGGTGGCGCCCTGGGTGAGCGGGAAGGTGGAGACGTAGGTCGCGTCGTCGCGCGTGATGCCCATGTTCTGGTTCCACATCGGCGTCGAGATGGAGGCGACGATGTTCCCGGCGGCGAAGTCGACGTCGTCGCTGGAGACCTGGAGGACATAGGTCGCGGAGCTGCCGCCGAGGGCCGAGACCGCGTTGGGGGCGGGGCCGAGCCAGGCGAAGTTCGGGACGACGTTCACGAAGGCGCCGTTGGGCGGGAACTGCGGGGTCACCGCGATGGTCGGGGTGAGGGTGTCGACGAGGACGACATAGGCGGCGGTGGCCGCGTTGCCCGCGTAGTCGGAGACCGTGAAGGCGACGAGGTTCGTCGGCGCGAGCGGGCCGGTGGAGCAGATGACGGGGATGCCGTCGGCCTGCAGGGTCACGGCGCCCTGGCTGCGGTTGAGCGCGGAGGTCGCGCTCAGCGTCCATGTGGAGTGGCGCAGCCAGGTGAGGCCGGCGTTCGTGCTGTAGGAGACGCTGTAGGCGAGCCCGCGGTGGTGCCCGGCGAGCTGGTCGGCGAGATAGTCGGCTGCGATCTGCGCGGTGGTGCGGACGACGTTGTAGAGGCGCACCTCGTCGACCTGCCCGTTGAAGCAGGCGCCGGCGTTGCCCTGGCAGCCGATCTCGAGGCGCTGGGCGGAGGAAGAGGGGTTGGCGGCGCCGTTGTAGGAGCCGCGCCAGGCCCCGTCGACGAAGTAGTCGATGTGCCCGGCCTTGAAGGTCGCGGCGACGTGCTGCCAGCGTCCGCTGTTGACGATAAGCGGGGGGGACAGCTTGCGATACGCGCTGGGCGTATATAGGGAGAAGTCGCCGCCGTCCACGCAGGCGGTCCAGCCGGAGCCGCCCCAGTTGCCGAGGAAACACTGTCCGCCGGCCGCCGAGCGCGTCTTGATCCAGGCCTCGAAGGTGAAGTTGTCGGTGAGGTTGAAGAGCGGGCTGGAGGGGACTTCGATGTGCGAGGTCCCGTTGAAGGACATGGCCCCGCCGCGCGCGCCCTGGGTCCAGGTCGAGTTGGCGACGACAAGGCCCGTCAGCGAGTTCGTCGAAGCGTCGTTGACGACGGTGCCCGAGCCCTCGTCCATGTGCCATTGGCCGAGGAGGCCCTGCGGCAGGCCCGTCGAGAGCATGAGGCCGGAGAGGGTGTCCCGCATGCTCACGCGCATCGAGACGACCGTGGTGTCCAGGTAGACGGGGCTGGCGGGGTCGAGCCAGGGCTCGTTGACCGTGTCGCTGGTGACCATCGCGGCGTAAAGGGAGGGGCTCCCGATGTCGACGACGAAGGTGCGGGGCGTCGACCAGTTGACGTAGCCGGCGTTGCGGGCGCGCCACCAGTAGGTGGTCCCCTCGGAGAGCGGCGGCTGGGGCTGCAGCCAGAGGTTCTGGGTCGTGGAGTCGACGACAACGGAGGCGAAGCCCTCATCGGCGGCGACCTGGACCTGTGCGCGCTGGGCCGAGAACCAGGAGAGGGTCGGGGTCGTCGTCGAGACCCAGGCGCCGTCCTCGGGGGCGAGGATGGTCGGGTGGGTGTCGATGTAGACCGAGTAGGCGCGGGTCGCGACGTTGCCGGCGTAGTCGGAGGCGACGAAGGCGACGCGGTTGTTCTCGGACCAGGGGCCGGTCGAGTTCACGAACTGGACGCCGTCGGCCTGGAGGAAGAGGGGGCCCTTGGCGGCGTTGCCGCCGTCCATGCTCACGGTCCAGGTCGAGACGGGCAGCCAGGTCAGGCCGCCGGTCGTCGAGTAGACGACGTTGAACGCCTCCCCGACGTTCTGGCCGGCGAGTTGGTCGGACTGGTAGTCCGCCAGGATCTCGGCAGAGGAGCGGGCGACGTTGTACATGCGCACCTCGTCGATCGTGCCCGCGAACCAGTTGCTGGCGGCGTAGAGCGTGCCGATAAAGGTCGGCGCGCCCGTGGCGGAGGCCGGAGAGCCCGGGGTGGAGCCGCGCCAGACGCCGTCGACGAAATAGTGGAAGAAAGACGGGACGACGACGACGGCGAAGTGGTGCCAGTTGCCGTCGTTGGCCGCGATGCCCGGGACCGCCATCGTCGTCCAGTTCTGGGCGCCGGTATAGAAGCTGAAGTTCCCGACGACCCCGTTGTTGATCGCCATGATGTAGCCGTTCGCGGTCCCGGGGTAGTTCGATACGATTCCGGCCGAGGGCGCGGCCGACACGCTCTTGAACCAGGCTTCGACCGTGAAATTGACGCTCGGGGAGAGCTTGGGATTGTTCGGGATCTGCACCCATTGCGTGCTCCCGTTGAATTGGAGGGCTTTCCCGCGCTTGCCGTCGACCCACATGGGGCTTGCGTTGAAAAGGCCGTTCAAGGTGTTCGTGCCTGCGTCGAGGACCATGGGCCCCGAGGATTCGTCGAAGTGCCACATCGCGGCGAGTCCCTGCGGGACTCCCGTCGAGGTCATGAGGCCGGTCAGGGGGTCCGTGACGGTCATCCGCACGGAGACGGTGGTCGTGTCCTGGTAGACCGGCGTCGCGAGGTCGAGCCACGGCTCGTTGACCGTATCGCTGGAGATCTGCGGGAGGGCGAGGGTCGGAGAGCCGAGGTCCACCGTGAAGGAGCGGATCTCCGACCAGGTCCAGACGTTGCCGGCGGTCAGGTGGACCCTCCACCAGTACGTCGTCCCGTTCTGGAGCGTGTTCGTCGAGACGTAGAAGGTGTTGTAGGTCGCCGAGTCGGCGATGATGCCGTCGAAGGAAGGGTCGAGGGAGACCTGGACCGAGTGGTAGCCGTTGGTGAACTTGGTCCAGAGCAGGCCCGGCGTCGTCGTGCTCACGGAGGCGCCGTTCTCCGGCTGGAGCAGCAGGGGCACGGGGTTGGTGTCCACTTGGATGGAATAGACGGCGGTCGAGACGTTGCCCGCGTAATCGGAAGCGTAGAAGGCCACGAGGTTGGACGGCGCCGCCGGGCCGGTGGAGTTGACGAGGACGATCCCGTCGGCCTGGAGGGTCGCCTCGCTCTTGTCGGTGTTCAACGAGGAGGTGAAGGAGACGCTCTCCGTGGAGACCGAGAGCCAGGTCAGGCCGCCGGTGGTCGAGTACGCCACGTGAAAGGCTTCTCCGCGGTTCTGGGCCGCCAGCTGGTCGGTCTGGTAGTCGGCCGCGATCTCCGCGGTGGTCCGGGCCACCGTGTAGATGCGGACGTCGGCGATGGAGCCAGAGGTGTAGGCGCCGTTGTAGCCGCGCATGAGCGTGTTGACGCGGAAGGGGTAGAGGGGGTTGCTGATGATCGAGCTGCCCGAGGCCTCGCGCACGCCGTCGACATAGAGGTCGCCGGTCCGGGTCGGATAGTTCACGTACGCGATGTGGTGCCAGCGGTTGTCGGCGACGCTCGTGTACGAGCGCAGGTTGTGGGCCCAGGCGCCGGGGTAGTGGACGTACTCCGCGTAGCCGCCGGTGAGCACGAGGTTCGCGTAGAGGTCGGCGTTGTCGCGCCCGACGAGTACCTTGCCCCAATCTCCGTTGGCGGCGACGTCGCCTCCTTTGTACCAGAGCTGGACCGTCCAGGCGCTGTTGTCCGAGAGGTTTTGCTGGACAGGGATGTTCACGTACTGGTTGCTGCCGTTGAAGGTGAGGGCGGCCCCGACGCGTCCCGGGCCCCAGACCGGGGAGTTCATCAGGGTCCCGTGGACGCCCGTGGTGGATCCGTCGAGCGCGGTGCTGCCGGAGGATTCGTTCAGCCGCCACATCCCGATGAGGCCCTGGGGCGCTCCCGTGGAGGCCATGAGGCCGGAGAGCGCGTCCTGGACCTTGAGCCGGACCGAGACCACGTTGGAGGTCATGTAGACGCTCGCGCTCGGCAGGCTCGTCCAGGGGCCTGCGGCCGGGTCGGTGCTGACGGCCCCGGCGAAGAGGGTGGGGGAGCCCACGTCCACGACGAAGGTGTGGGTTTCGGACCAGGTGTCCGAGTTCGCGGCCGTGCGTTGGACGCGCCAGTAGTAGGTCGTCGCTCCCGCGAGGGTGAGCGTGGAGCGGCAGAACTCGTTGTAGGTGGCGCTCGAGAGCAGGAGCTGGACGAACGCGGCGTCCTGGGCGACTTGCACCGTGTGGAAGCCGCCGGTCTGCCGGGCCCAGACGAAGGTCGGCGTGGCGACGCGGACGTACGCGCCGTCGGGCGGAAGGAGGAGCTGGGGCACCGGGACGGTGTCGACCAGGACCCTGAAGACCGCGGTGGAAACGTTGCCCGCGTAGTCCTGCGCGGTGAAGGCGACGAGGTTGGTGTCGGAGAGGGCGGCCGTGCTGTTGACCAGCTCGAGGCCTTCGGCTTTGAGGGTCGCCCAGGCGGGGTCGCGGTTGAGCGCGCTCGTCAGCGTGACGTTCTCGGTCGAGACGAAGAGCCAGGTCGTGCCGCCGTTGGTCGAGTAGCGCACGCTGTAGGCCTGCCCGCGGTTGAAGGCCGAGAGCTGGTCGGCCTGGAAGTCGGCGCTGATCTCGGCGGTGGTCCGCGCGACGTTCCAGAGCCGGACCTCGTCGATGGCTCCGGTGAAGTACTGGATGCCGTCGTAGCGGCGGCCGATCTCCACGTTGTAGCCGATGTTGATGGGGGCGCTGACGCCGGCCGCGCGCGTGCCGATGATGACGCCGTCGACGTAGTAGGTGAAGCGGCGGCCGTTCTCGTGGGTCATCGCGATGTGGTGCCAGCGGTCGTCGTTGAGGGTCGGCCCGAGGATGTCGCAGGCCCCGAAGCGGATGTCGCAGAAGCGGGGCTGGTTGCTGTTGAGCGTGAGCTGCCAGTAGTTGGCGACCGCGTCCTGCTGGCTCACGATGCGGGTCGCTCCGGCGCCCGCGTTCGGGGTCTTGAACCAGGCCTCGGCCGTGTAGTCGAGGAAGATGAAGTCGTTGGAGTCCGGGATGCTCACGCCCTGCGCGCCGTTGAAGTAGAGCGCGCCGCCCCGGCGCCCGGCCGTGAAGGTCATCGTGCTCGGGATGAAGCCGTGGTGTCCCTGGGTGGACGCGTCGAGCGCGACCATGCCCGTGGACTCGTCGAGGTGCCAGTGCGCGACGAGGCCCTGCGGGACGCCGGTCGAGGCCATGAGGCCGACGCGGGGGTCCCGCACGTCGATGCGCACGGAGACGACGTTCGAGGTCATGTAGAGCGTCGTGCTCGGCAGGCCGGTCCAGGGGCCGTTGGCGGGGTCGGTCGAGACCTGGGGGAGCGCGAGGGTCGGGGACCCGATGTCGACGACGAAGCTGCGCGTCTCGGACCAGGACTCGTCGTTCGCCGCGTTCAGGCGGACCCGCCAGTAATAGGTCGTCATCTCGCTGAGGGTCAGCGTCGAGACGTAGTTCGGGTTGTAGGTCACCGAGGAGAGCAGGAGCGGCGTGAAGGAGGGATCCGTCGAGAGCTCGAAGCGGTGATAACCGCCGGTCTGCGGCGCCCAGCCGAAGGAGGCCTGGGTCGTGGAGACCCAGGCGCCGTCCGCCGGGGCGTCGAGGCCCGGGACCGGGGAGGTGCCGACCAGGAGGACGTAGGAGGCGGTGGCGACGTTGCCCGCGTAGTCGGAGACCGCGAAGCTCACGATGTTCGTCGCCGCGCCCGCGGCGGTCGAGTTCGCGAGGAAGAGCCCGTCCACGGAGAGGGTGCGCAGCGAGGTGTCGCGGTTGAGGGAGGTGTCGAGCGACACGTTCGCCGTCGAGACGTAGAGCCAGGTCAGGCCGCCGTTGGTGGAGTAGGTCACGTTGAAGGGCTGTCCGCGGTCGTAGCCGCCGAGCTGGTCGTACTCGTAGTCGGCCAGGACCTGGGCGGAGGAGCGGGCGACTTTGTAGACGCGTAGTTCGTCGAGGAGCCCGGTCAGGGGATAGGAACCGCTTACATACGATCCGACGGCCGTCTTGTTCGTCGTGGTCAGGGTCGGCCCCCCTGCGGCGCTGTAGCGCCAGATCCCGTCGATCCAGAAATGCGTGAAGCCTCCGGTGACCACGACCGCGAAGTGGTGCCAGTTGTTGTCGTTCATCTTTACGAAGTTCTGATGCGAGGTGGGGATGGATTTGTAGGTTCCGTTGCTCCAGAAGTAGAGGTCTCCCGCGTTCGCGCTCGCGTAGTTGATGCCGAGGATGTAGCCTGCGGAAGCTCCCGTGTAGTTCGAGAGGATGGTCGCATAGGCGGAGGAATAGTTGGGCGCCTTGATCCAGCCCTCGAGCGTGATGTCGTCGCGAAGGTCCAGTTCGGGGCGATAAGGTATCTCGATCCTTTGGGAAAGGGCGCCGTTGAAGCTCAGCGCCGAGCCGAATACTCCGGTCGCCCACGTCGAACCGTTTATGAACGTGCCGTCATAGGCGTTCGTCGAGGCGTCGAGCGCGACCGTGCCGGAGGATTCGTTGAAGTGGTACTGGAAGAGCAGACCCTGGAGGATCCCGGTCGAAGCCATCAGGCCCGAGACGGTGTCCTGCACGTCCACGCGCAGCGAGACGGTGTGCGAGGCGAGGTAGAGCGCCGAGGGCAGCGGGGTCCAGGGCCCGGTCGCGGGGTCCGTCGAGACGCGGGGGGAGGAGAGGGCCGGCGAGCCGACGTCCACGACGAAGGTGAAGGACGAGGCCCAGTTGAGGTAGCCCGGGTGGCGCGCGCGCCACCAGTAGGTCGTCCCGTCGAGGAGCGAGCCGGTCGCGCGGAAGGCGTTGTACTGGTTGACGACGACCTGGGTCATCGAGCTCGAGACCACCGCGTTCATCAGGTCGTCGGCGGCGAGCTGGACCTGCCCGCGCGAGGCCAGCCAGGTCAGGACCGGCGTCGTCGTGCTCACGAAGGTCCCGTTCGGAGGGTCGGTGAGGACGGGGCGCGTGTCCACGATGAGGGCGTAGGGGCCCGCGCGCGTCGCGTTGCCGGCCCGGTCGTTGAAGGTGAAGACGATCTGGTCGGTGGCGCCGCAGGGCCAGACGCCGCCGCAGGTCTGCGTGTTCGTCGAGTAGACCGGGCGCAGGGAGAGCGCGTTGAGGGTCTCGAGCGCGGTCGTGCCGTCCTGGATGGTCGTCCAGGTCGAGACGAGCGTGTTCAGCGCGAAGACGTCTCCATCGCCCACCCCGGAGCCCTGGCCGATGAAGAGCTTGTTGTCGTAGACGCCGAAGGAGCGGATGGATTCCTGCTGGCCGTTGAAGGCCAGCGTCCAGGTGCTCCCGTCGAAGGAGAAGACGTCGCCCATGTCGGCGCTGTTCCCCTGGCCGGCGTAGAGCCGTCCGTTGAAGATGCCGAAGCCGTAGAAGAGGTCCTTGGGCGAGTTCCCGATGAGGGCCCAGCTCGTCCCGTCGTAGGTTCGGACCTCTCCCTTGCTGACGGCGTTGGAATGGGAGACGTAGAGTTTCTTGTTGTAGACCTGCATCGCGTAGTTCCCGACGCCGGCCAGCTCGACCGCCTTCGTCCAGGTGCTGCCGTCGAAGGAGTAGACGTCGCCCTTGCCGGCGGCGCCGCCCTGCCCCGCGAAGAGGTTCCCGTTGTAGGCGGCGAGAGGCCAGAACCAGTCGCCGTCGCCGTGGAAGCTCTGGCTCCAGAGGCTGCCGTCGAAGACGAGGATGTCCGCCTTGCCCGTGGCGCCCATCCCGGCGTAGAGCTTGCCGTTGTAGACCGCGAGCCCGTAGGCCGTGGAGTAGGGGCCCTGATAGCTGAACGTCCAGTCCCCGGCGTCGCAGACGTCGCTCGCCCCGCTGAAGGCGGGGTCGCAGACCATGATGTCGCCGTCGCCGTTGGCGCCTCCTCCGAACGTGGCGTAGAGGCGGTTCTCGAACTCCGCCAGCGCGACGACGCCGGTCTTGGTCCCATGGTAATTGAGGGTCCAGGAGGTCCCGTCGTAGACGTAGATGTCGCTGTCGCCCCCGCTCGCGCCGTAGAGGCCCGCGTAGAGCCGGTCCTTGAAGACGGTCAGAGCGAGGACGTAGTTCTTGTCCCCGTCGAAGGACGGCGTCGCGCCCTCCTGGATCCAGGTAGTCCCCGCGTCGGTCGTGTAGCGCACCCCGAAGCCGCCCGTCGCGTCGAGTCCGCCCCCGGGCCGGAAGGCGGTGCTGATGAAGAGCCCTGAGACGGCGTCCTGCACGGCGAGGTGCGCCAGGACCCCGCTGTTGGCGTCGTTGTACTGCGACTCGGCCATGAAGCCGCCGGTGGAGTTCGTGTGGACGTAGGAGCTGACGACGGGAGCCGCGAAGTCCGTCACGAAGCTGGAGGCGTCGGACCAGGGGCCGAAGCGGCCGAGGGAGGCGCGGGCCCGCACGCGCCAGTAGTAGGTCGTGGCGTCCGCGAGAGAGAAGGTCGAGCGGTAGACGGTGTCGTCGGTGACCGTCCCGGAGCTCGAGAGCCAGGCGGGCGTCGAGATCGAGAGGACGATGTCGCCGGCGCCGAAGGCCGGGTCCGCGGCGACCTGAAGGTAGTAGGAGGCGCCGGGGCCCAGGCCGACGACCGTCACCGTGGAGGGGCCGGACCACGCGAAGTTCGGCTGGACGTTCACGTAGCTCATGGCGGCCGGGCAGGTCAGCGTGGAGACGCTGAGCGGGGCGGTCGTGTCGACGAGGACGGCGTACGGTCCGGAGGTCGCCACGTTCCCGGCGCGGTCCATCACGGTGAAGACGAGCTGGTTGGTCGCGCCGCAGGGGGCGACCCCGGAGCAGAGCAGGGTGTTCGTCGAACTGAGGAGCTCGACGCCGCCGGAGGAGAAGAGCTCCGGGGAGAGACTGCCGTCCTCGCCGGTGAGGCTCGCGGGGGCGGTCGGCGTGAAGGCGTGGACGTCTCCGTCGCCGGCGGCGCCGCCCTGCCCGGCGTAGAGCCGCCCCTCGTAGGCGGCCAGCGCGAGGATCTGGCTCTTGGCGCCGTCGTAGACGAGGCGCCAGCGGTCGCCGTCGAAAGCGAGGATGTCTCCGCGGCCGGCGTTGTTGCCCTGGCCGGCGTAGAGGAGACCGTTGTAGGCGCCCAGCGAGCGGATGGCCTCCTGCCCGCCGGGATAGCTGACCGTCCAACTGTTCCCGTCGTAGGCGAGGACGTTGCCGTTGCCGGTCGCCGAGCCCGCGCCGGCGTAGAGGCGGCCGTTGTAGGACGCGAGGGAGGCGATCTGCTCGTAGGAGGCGGTGTAGCTCGGGGTCCACGCGCCTCCGTCGTAGACGAGCACGGTGCCGTCGCCGAAGTTGAGTCCCTGTCCGGCGAAGAGCCGGCCGTTGTAGACGGCGAGGGAGTCGATGGTCTCCTGGCTCCCGTCGTAGGAGCGCGACCAGTTCTTCCCGTCGTAGGCCAGGATGTCGCCGTCGGCGGTGCTGCAGCATTGCCCGGCGAAGAGCCGCCCGTTGAAGGCGGCCAGGGAGCGGATGGCCTCCTGCGTCCCGTCGTAGCTGAGCGTCCAGGACGTCCCGTCGAAGACGTAGACGTCGCCCGTGGAGCCCGAGCTCTTCCCCTGTGCGGCGTAGAGCTTCCCGTCATAGACCGCGAGGGCGTAGACGGCGTCGGCCGTGCCGTTGAAGCTGAGCGTCCAGGAGTTCCCGTCGAAGGCGTAGACGTCTCCCTCGCCCGCGCCCACGTTGCCGTCGAGGCCCGCGTAGAGCTTCCCGTTATAGACGCTCAGCGCCGAGACGCGGGGGACGGTCCCGTCGTAGCTCGTCGTGCGGGTCTGCGCGAACCAGAAGTTGGAGTTGGAGGTGGAGAAGAGCACGCCGAAGCCGCCGGGGGCCGCGAGCATGCTGTCGGGGACCGCGGCGGTGCTCAGACGGAGGCCGGAGCCGAGGTCTTGCGCGCTGAACTCCGCCGAGACGGCCGAGGAGTCGTCGTTCCAGCCGCCCTCGGCGATGGCGCCGCCGCTGGAGCTGCGGGAGACGTAGCCGGAGAGCGACGGAGGAGTGAAGTCGGTGACGAAGCTGGAGACCTCCGACCAGGGGCCCGGCGTGCCCCCGCCGGTGTTCCAGCGGGCGCGCCAGTAGAAGGTCGCGCCTTCGGCGAGCGTGAAGGTGGAGAGGTAGACGGCGTCGGTGATGAACGACATCGTGCTCTGCACCACCGGGGGGGTGGAGATGGAGATGACGGGCGACGCGAAGCTCGGGTCGTTCTGCGCGACCTGCAGGAGGTAGGAGGCGCCGACGCCGAGGCCGGCGGCCGTCGCCGTGCTGGGGAGATACCAGTCGAAGTTCGGCTGGACGTTCACGTGCACCCCGAGCCCGGGATAGGTCAGCACCGGCGCCGGGTTCGTGTCGACGTAGATGACGAAGACCCCGGTGCTCGTGTTCCCCGCGTAGTCGCTCAGCGAGAAGGAGACGAGGTCGGTGAGGGCTCCGTAGCCCGTGGAGGTGACCAGGCGCAGACCGTCCGCCTGGAGGATCGTCTGGGCGGTCTCCCCGTTGGCGGCCTGGAGCGTCAGGCTCTGCGTCGAGGCCTGCACCCAGGTGCCTCCGGCGTCGGTCGAATAGAGGACCGAGAAGGCCCGGGAGCGCAGTCCCGCCGCGAGGAGGTCGCGGTCGAAGTCTCCGGCGACCTCGATGGAGGAGCGGGCGACGCCGAAGAGGCGGACTCCGTCGATGACGCCGCCGAAGTCCTGTCCGCCTCCGGCCTGGGCGCCCAGGACGACCGGCGCCGCGATGGCGTGCGGCGCGACCGCGGCCGCGGAGCGGGTCTCGACGAGGGCGCCGTCGACGTAGAAGCCGTAGAGGTCCCCGTCGCGGCGGGAGACCGCGACGTGGTGCCAGGCGTCGTCGTTGAGGAGGGGGCCGACGGAGACCGCCGTGCAGCCGAGGTCGCGGCTGTCCACGCAGACGCTGAGGCGGTTGTCGAGGAGGGTCAGGAGCCAGTAGGTGCCGCCGTTCTGCTGGTTGACGATGCGGCGATAGCCCGCGCCCGCGTCGGCGGTCTTGATCCACGCTTCCAGCGTGTAGTCCACCCAGTCGAACGCGGAGGAATCGGGGACGTCCACGCGCTGGCTCGAGCCGTCGAGCCGCAGGGCGCCGCCGCGGCGGCCCGCGGCCCAGGTCGTGCCCGCCCCGTAGCCGGAGAGGACCCCGTGGAGCCCCCCTGTGGAGGCGTCGAGGGCGACGATGCCGGAGGACTCGTCGAGATGCCAGTCGGCGACGAGCCCGGCGGGGGTCGCGGTGGAGGCCAGCAGGCCGGCGAAGGCGTCCTGGACGGCGATGCGCACGCTCACGACGCTCGAGCGCATGATCGTGTCGGGCGCGACGTCGTTCCAGGGGGCCAGGGCCGCTGCGGTCGACGCCTGCAGCTGTGCGCCCCAGGAGGGGGCGACGAGGTCGACGCGGAAGCTTCGCGCGCCCGAGGGCTCGCCGGTGTTCTCGTCGCGCACCTTCCACCAGTAGCGCTGGGCATGGGTCAGGGAGACGGGGGAGGCGCAGAAGGCGTTGAAGGTGACGGAGTCCAGGACCACGTCGCTGAAGGCGTAGTCGCGCGCGACCTGGACGCGGTAGGAGTTGCCCGCCTTGCCGCTCCAGTGCAGCACGGGCCGCGGCTCACCGAGGTAGGCGAGGTTCTCGGGGTAGACGAGCGTCACGGGGGAGGGCAGGGTCCAGGTGGAGACCGACGGGGAGGCGGGCGAGCGGACGCCCTGCGCGTTGAGGACGGCGATGGAGAAATAGAGCGTCGTCGCGGGGTCGAGGCCGGCGATCAGGCGCGTCTCCGTCTGCGGGGGCGCGAGCGGCGTGAAGGCGTTCTCGTAGACGGTCGCCGAGGAGAAGTCGGCGTCCGAGGCGATGGGGCCCGTCGAGTACCGGATCAAGTACGCCGCCGCGGTGCCCGTCGAGTTCTCGGCGTCCGCGGGCGGCGCGGTCCACTGGAGCACGACGCTGTCTGAAGACCGCGCGATGACGGCCAGGTTGGTGACGGCTCCCGGGACCGGGGTCCCGGCGAGGGCGCCGCTCTCGTTGGCGAAGCCGCTCGCCAGAGACTGCGAGCCGCCGAGGGACTCCAGGGCTCCGGCGCTTTGGAACGTCGCGCCCGAGGAGGCCGCACCGCCCTGGACCAGCGCGGCGGGCTCCGAGACGAACGAGGCGCTCTCCTGGCGGAGGGCGAAGACTTTGGGCAGGACCAGCAGTCCGGCGAGGAGGACGGCGAGGAAAGCGGCGACGAGGCGGGAACGGTTGCCCGAAGGCAACAGCTGAGATCGGCGGACGGCGGGCAGCTCGGCGGGAGGCATTCTGTCCGGGGGATACGCTCGCGCGTATGTCCAGACAATATCCTATAGGCGCGAAATATATGTGACAAGGGCGCGAATAAACGTTTAAAACTCCATTCCTGTCTTTTCCAGTCAAGAATATATTGCGCGAGACGAATATAACCCGCAGAAACCTTCCGACTGTTCCGATTGGGTTGAAAACGACGGAAAAAAATGCTTACATGCGAGAATGGAATCTCTCCGCCGCCGGACGCTGCGGGTCCGCGACCCGCAGACGCTGCGCTGGCACCTCGACCGTGAATTCCGGACCTCCGGAGACGCGCGCTATCATCGACGCCTCCAGACGGTGCTCATGGTCCTGCGCGGCATGAGCGCGCGCGCGGCGGCGCGCTCGATCGGACGCAGCCCGCGCACCGTCTCCGCCTGGGTCCGGCGCGCCGATATCGACGGGATCTCCGCGCTGCGCGGGGTCCCGCCGCCCGGGCGTCCCTCCCTGCTGGATCCCGCGGCGCGAGCGCGACTGCGCGAGGAGCTGCGCGCGCTTCCTTCGCGCTGGGGCTGGCCGGCCGGCCGTTGGAGCGGGCGGGTCCTCCAATCGCATCTCATGACGCGCTTCGGCGTGCTTCTGGGCGTCCGTCAATGCCAGCGCGTTCTCGCGAGAGAATGGATTCAAGCGCAGAAAGATTATGTCGCAAACGAAGCGCCGAGGGGGAACCCCTCGGCGGACGTCGGATCCGGCGGACTTCGCGGCGCGGAAATGAAAAACACGCGCCCTAATGACATAGAATGAGCTGGATGTCTCATACGACCACTCGCGCGCGCGTCCGCACCGGCCGCTTCCTGGCCCGGGCGCTCTTCGCGGTCGTTTTTTTCGCGGCCCCATCGCGGGCCGCCATAACGCAGAGCGTCGACTACGAAGGTTTCCTCAAGGATACGGGCACGGGCCTCCCCACGAACAAGACGAAGGACATGGAGTTCCACCTCTACTCCCAGGCCTCCGGCGGCTCGAGCCTGTGGAACGAACAGCGCTGCGGGGTCAACGGCGTCCCGGTGCTCAACGGGCGCTATGAGGTCGAGATCGGTTCGAAGACGGCCGGCGGCGTCCCCTCCGCCCGCTTCCTCGAGCGCTCGGCGCTCTGGCTGGAAGTCCGCGTCGACGCCAACGACGACTGCTCGGGCTTCGCGGCGCTGAGTCCGCGCGTGCGCCTGCTCACCGCGCCCTTCGTGTTCAACGCGCTGAGCGTGTCGACGGCGGCCTCCGTGGGCAACGCGGCGGACGCGGTGCTCGTCGCGGATTCCGACGCGAACGGCTCCGGGGCCCTCGTGGTGAAGGCGGGCGGGGTCGAGAGGATGCGCGTCCTCAACGCCGGGAACGTCGGCGTCGGCGTTTCGGCCCCCGCGGCGAAGCTGCACGTGAGCAGCGCGAGCGCGGCGGCGGGGGATGCGATCCTCCTCGTCTCGAGCGGGACCGGGCAGGGACAGCAGCTTCTGACCGTCATGGGCGACGGGAAGGTCGGCATCTCGACGGGGGCGCCCGCGGCGCTCCTTGCCGTGGCCGGCAAGGCGCAGGTGAACAGCACGATGACGGTGTACGGGAATCTCGTCGCGACGACCATGGGGGCCGCCAAGTCGGCCTTCATCCACATCCGGCTGAACCAGTGCGGCGGCGGCTGCGGCGGCTCCCATACCGTCGACACCTGGACCGACGTCGCCGCTCAGGGCTACGCCTGGACGCAGGCCATCAATACCTCGCCGGAGACCTTCGTCCATAACGGTACCGGACGCATCACGGTGAACAAGGCCGGGCTCTACAGGATCCGGCTCTATGCGTTCTTCATGCCCAGCGTCGCCGGCTCCTGGATCTGCTATGTCTGCCCCTCCGTCAACGGCTCCGCCGGGAGCTGCACCCCCAACAGCGCCGCCAACGGCCTGAAGCACGGCTACAACGAAGCGGCCTATTGGGCGAGGATGGGAGGCCCCTACGAGTTCATCCGGGCGCTTTCGGCCGGAAACACCGTGGGCTGGTCCTATTATCCGTCCTCGAGCTGGCCGCTCACGTATTGGGCTTACGACAACTACACGTCCATGTCGGTGGAGAAGGTGAACTGATGCTGCCCTCGACGGCCTTCCTTCCCGGGCTCGTCTTCGCGGCGTGCCTCGCGCTCCCGGCGCAAGCGGCCATCACCCAGACCCTCTCGTACGGCGGCTACCTGACCGACGCGGCCACCGGCCTTCCCCTCGGGGGGGGCAAGGACATGGATTTCCGGCTCTTCACCCAGGCGGCCGGGGGCGCGAGCGTCTGGAACGAGCAGCGCTGCGGCGCGAGCGGCGTTCCCGTGAGCAACGGCCGCTACCAGGTCGAGATCGGCTCGCAGACGGCCGGCGGAATCCCGGCCTCCGTCGTCTCCGACCGGTCGGCGCTCTGGCTCGAGGTCGCGGTGGACCCGAACGACGACTGCGCGGGCTTCGAGGCGCTCTCCCCGAGAGTCCGGCTCGAGGCGGCCGCCTACACTTTCAGCGCGCTCGTCGCCTCGACCGCGGCGTATGCCGCCATCACCGGCGACATGGCCGTGAGCGCCGATACCGACGCCGACGGGAACGGCGACGTCGTCTTGAAGACCGGCGCCGCCGAGCGCCTGCGCGTGCAGAGCGCCGGGCGCGTCGGTCTCGGCACGGCGACGCCCGTCGCGCGCCTGCACGTGAGCAGCGCGGGAGCGGTCTCGACCGACGAGGTCCTTCGGGTCTCGAGCGGGACGGGGACGATGCAGGAGCTCGTGCGCGTCTGGGGCGACGGCCGGGTCGCCGTGGGCACGACGAGCCCTTCCGGCGTGCTGCTCGAGGTCAACGGCAAGACGGCCGTCAACAGCACGCTCACAGTGAGCGGCGCGGTGACCGCGAACCTCTTCGACTCCTATCGCGGGGAGTACATCGAGATCTACCTCAGCCAGTGCGGCGGCCCTTGCGGCGGCAATCATGCGCTCAGCACCTGGACGGACATCGCGGCCCAGGGTTATTCCTGGACCCTGGGCTCGAACACCGCGCCCGACACCTTCAGCCATAACGGCACGGGCCGCATCACCGTCAATAAGGCGGGGACCTACTTGATCCGGCTCCACGCCATGCTCATCCCCGTCGCCGACGCCAACTACGCCGCGTACTTCTGCCCGTCCATCAACGGGAGCGCCGACTGCTCTCCCAACCAGTCCGCCTGCGGCATCCGCCTCGGCTACTACCCGGCGGGCTGGTGGACGCAGTACAACGGGCCCTTCGATTTCATCCGCACCCTGCCGGCCGGGACCACCATCGGCTATGCGTACGACCCGGTCCAGACCCTGACGTACTGGGCGCACGATACCTACATGGCCTTGGACGTCGTCCGTGTGAACTGATGATGAGAACAATCCGCCGCTTCCTCGCAGGCCTCCTGCTCCTCGGCGCCTCCCTCTCGGCGACGGCGGAGGCCGCCGTCACGCCGACCCTGCACCACAAGGGTTTTCTGAGCGACAAGGCGACGAACCTCCCCGTGAACAAGGCGAAGGACATGGAGTTCCGGCTCTTCGCGCAGGCCTCCGGAGGCGCGGCCCTCTGGACCGAGCAGCGCTGCGCGGCCGACGGCGTGCCGGTCCATAACGGCGGCTACAACGTGGAGGTCGGCTCGCAGACGGTCGGCGGCATCCCGGCCTCGTACTTCTCGGACTACGCGGCGCTCTGGCTCGAGGTCCGGGTGGACCCGGACGACGATTGCGCGGGCTTCGAGGCGCTCTCCCCGCGCACGCGCCTGCAGGCTTCCGCCTTCGCTTTCAGCGCCCTCAACACCTCGACGGCGGCCTCCGTCGCGAGCGCGGGGGACGCTCTGTTGGCCGCGGACACCGACGCGAACAACAGCGGAGACATCTCCCTGAAGACCGGAGTTTCCGAGCGCCTGCGGGTCTTGAACTCCGGGCGGGTCGGCATCGGCGCGGCCTCCCCGGCGGCGCGCCTGCACGTGAGCAGCGCGAACGCGGGCGCAGCGAACCAGATCTTCACGGCCTCACGCGGGGGCTCGCCGGGCCAGGAGTTCTTCCTCGTCCAGGGCGATGGGAAGGTCGGCATCGGGACGACGACCCCGACGGCCCTGCTCTCCGTGGACGGGACGATGAGCGTGGGGAGCACGCTGACGGTCAACGGCACGCTCGTGGCGACGAGGATGCAGTCCAAAAGCGCGGCGTTCATCCACATCGCCATGACCTCGTGCTCGGGCGGCTGCGCCGGCAATCATACCCTCAGCACCTGGACCGACATCGCGGCGCTCGGCCTCACCTGGGGAGTCTCGGCCAACACTTCGCCGGAGACCTTCGTTCATAACGGGACCGGCCGCATCACGGTGAACAGGGCCGGGACCTACCTCATCCGCCTGCACACGCTCATGCAGCCCACCGCCGCCACCGGCAACGTCGCCTGCGTCTGTCCGTCCATAAACGGGAGCGCGAACTGCCTGTCGATGTCCTCGACCGTCGGCTGGGACCATGGGTACTATCCGGCGGGCTGGTGGGCGCAGTACCCGCCGCGCGGCTTCATCACCAACCTCGTGCCCGGCGATACGGTGGGGATGGCGTACTATCCGGCCGTGGCGCTCAACATCTGGGCGTACTCGAGCTACCATGCCGTCGAGATCCTCCGACTAGACTGACAGGACATCCCTTCCGGGGATGTCCTGTCCATGACGCTGGAATGCAAGCCCGCAGGAGTTCCCTGCGGGACTTCCTGCTATTGCGGGTCGAGGGAGTCGGCGAGCGCGACGACGATGTCGGCGGCCTGGCGCACCTGCGCGGCTTCCGAGGGGGGCTCGCTCAGGCGCAGGTCCGCGCGGCCCGGGGTCGCGAGCACGCGGGCTCCGGGGAACTCCAGCAGGCGGCGCAGGACGTTGAGGTCGAGGGCTGCTCCGGCCTCCTCGGGCTGGGCGCGCACGAGGAGCTTCGCGTCGAGCGCGGAGTCCGGCACTCGGACCCGGTCGGGCACCACCATCCCCGCTTCCTTCTCCAAAAGCTCCTTCGGGCCGGCCTCCACGCGGAAGGCCCCGCCGGGGCGCAGCGCGCAGGACAGCACCGCCCCGCCTTCGACGGCGGTGAGCAGGACCTCGCGCTCCTTCCAGCGGCCCGAGAGGCGCGGGGGGGAGTCGGCGTACGTGAAGCTCAGACTGGCGGCCAGGGCGGGCCAGCGGGCGGCGGGGTTCCGGTAGCGGCTCTCGCGGAAGAAGTAGATTCCGATCGGAAGAGCCAATCCGAGCACGATGCCGGCGATCAGCAGAGGGTCCATGCCCCCATCATATCAACTCTGGTGCCTGCCATATAACGTTTAAAGCGGCGGGAAACACCCTGCTCATGCTGAGAGCGCTTTCATCCAAAGCGAGGCGATGAGGGTCTTTCTGGCGCTGGAAGAGGAGAACCATCGCGCGGAGGCAGGTAGACGAGTCGGGGCCGACGCCTTGTGAACAATGGCGTAGATGTCGTGGCGTGTGATCGAGTGGCGACAACGACGCAGGATCCCTCCGATGGGGGCGCTCGGCAGATGACGGCGTTCCGGGAGTCCCCAGTGACCGGGGAGGAGCGGCTCATCTAGAGCGCGTCGCCAAAGCAGGATATGTCCAGTCTGCTCGATGCGCAGCAGGTCCATGCGGACATGGAGGGTGGAGGCCTTTCTGCGTGCTGGCGGGATCCTCTCTTGCAGATCAAGCGCGCGTGCGCGGCAGCGCTCGCGCAGCGGGCAGGCGCCGCAGAGCGGCTGCGCGGGGGAGGGCAGGCAGACCGTCGCCCCCAGCTCCATCATCGCCTGGTTCCAGTCGCCGGGGCGGCGGAGGTCGAGCGCCTCCTGCGCGAGCGTCTGCAGTTTCCGCATGAGGGTTGGGCGGCGCGGGTCGCCGCGAAGGGCGTGTAAACGGCACAGGACGCGGGCGACGTTCCCGTCGAGCACGGCATGGGGACGTCCGAAGGCGATGGAAGCGACCGCGGCCGCGGTGTAGGGGCCGAAGCCCGGGAGGCGCCGCAGGGCCTCATAGTCGGGTGGGAGGCGTCCGCCGTGCTCCGCGACGACGGTCCGAGCCGCCCTCAGCAGATTTCGCGCGCGGGAGTAGTAGCCGAGTCCGGCCCAGAGCCGCAGGACTTCGCCTTCAGGCGCCCGCGCGAGGGCCGTGAGGGTCGGGAAGCGGCGCAGGAAGCGCTCGAAGTACGGGACCACCGTCGAGACCTGCGTCTGCTGGAGCATGATCTCGGAGATCCAGGTCCGATACGGGCTGGTCTCCTCGCGCCAGGGCATCCTCCTACGCTTCCCATCGTACCAACACAACAACCCTTTCCTCATCTTCTTGGTGCCTGCTACCACACTTTTACACTTTTCAGGATGGAACTTTTTCGGATGATGGATCGTAATCATGTGAGGATGGCAAGAGCGCTGAGAATCAATCAGGCTGGCTTATTCTACCACGTGACTGCGCGTGGGAATAATAAGCAGTCCATTTTTACGACGGAGGAGGACTACGGACTCTATCTTGAGCTGCTTGCCGACGCGTGCCAGAGGTACTCCCTGCAGGCGCATGCATATTGCCTGATGGAGAATCACCTCCACCTTCTTTTGCGTACCCTGAAGGCGAATATGTCCGAAGCGATTGAATGGCTGAACGGGCGATATGCGAGGCTGTTCAACCTAGGGCATTCGCATATCGGGCATGTGTTTCAGCGGCGATTCTGGTCGGAATGCATATGGGACGAGGCCTACCTTCACGAAGTGGGACGGTATATCCATATGAATCCCGTTCGTGCGGGTATCGTCGAGACGCCAGAAGCATACCGCTGGAGCAGCTTCCGAGAGTATCTGCAGAGCGGCAGCAAGGGATTCATCAGGAAGGATGAGTTGCTGTCGATATATGCCGGGGCGGATGCGCTGGCAGATTTCTACAGGTTTACCGTCGCGCGCATGGAGACGAAGGAGGTCCCTCCGGACGAGGCATGGTACTTCGGCGCGGATCGCGATCACGTTCATGGGGGAGATGGGACGGGATTGCAGCTCCATCGAGATGATGCGCCCGAAATGATATTTGAGAAAGTCGCTCGCGAGTACGGGTGTGATTCGAAGAGCATGAAGTCTCTTCATCGCGGGAGGGGGAACGACCGGCGAGTTCAGGAGGCCCGTTGGATCGTCGTATGGTTGTTGAGGAAGAGGACCTCCCTCCGCCTCGAGGATATCGCCGGTGCGGTCGGATTCCGATCGGCCCGTTCTCTCTGCAACGTGCTAAGGAAGATGCGCAGGCAGTACATGCGGGATCCCTCATTGAGGATGAAGGTGGGGGATATCGAAAGCGATATCTGATGGAAAGATTTTCGAAGATCCCATGCAGCCCTGTGGCGAAAGCTCTCGAATTTGAAAGTGTAAAAGTGTGGTAGCAGGCACCGGCTATTGGCTATTCGTAGCGGAGGGCTTCGACGGGGTCCATCTTCGAGGCCTGGTAGGCGGGGTAGAGCGAGAAGAGGAACCCGGCGCCGACGGCGATGGAGAGGGTGGCGAGCAGGTGCCACCAGGCGAGCGGGACGACCTCGCTGCCCATCCCGGGGCGCCGGGCGATGGTGTAGACGCCTGTCATCCCGAGCGCGACGCCCGCGACCCCGCCGAAGAGCCCGAGCAGCATGGCCTCGATGACGAACTGCACGAGGATGTCGGCCCGGGTGGCGCCGATGGCGCGGCGGATGCCGATCTCGCGCACGCGCGAGAAGATCGTCGCGAGCGTCACGTTCATGATGCCCACGCCGCCGGCCAGGATGGCGATGATGCCGACGGCCATGACGGCGACGGCGTACTGGCGCTGCTGGTTGAGGATGCCCTGCACCGTCTCGCGGAAGTCCTCGAGCTCGAAGTCGGCTTCGCCGCGGTGGCGGACGGTGAGCAGGGCTTCGATGGCGCGCTTCATGGCCGGGACGGTGGCCTCCGCGCCGGTGTCCACGACGAGCTCATCGATGCGGTCGACGGTGCCGCGGTTGCGGGTGAGGTAGCGCTGGTGGGCCGTGATGGGGACGTAGACGGTGCCGCCGCGGCCGAAGCGGCGGTTGAACCAGCGCGGGTCCTGGTCGCGCGGCGGGTTGCGCAGCACGCCCACGACGGTGAAGAGGTGGTCGCCCAGGCGCACGCGGCGGCCCAGCACGTCGTTGCGCAGGATGTACTCCTCGAACTTGCTCGTCGTGAAGAAGCGGGCCCAGAAGGGCTTGGTCACCCAGCCCCCCGGCTCCTCGATGACGCAGACGCGGGAGGCTTCCTCCACGTCGCGCTCGTTGAAGAAGCGGCCGCGGGTCGTGTAGACCCAGTCGCGGCGCGCCCAGTCCACGTCGACGCCGATGGCGGAGACGTCGTCGTTGTGGAACGCGCCGTCCTGGAAGAGCGTCCCGTAGCGGGTGGCGGTCGGGGAGACCATGTAGAGCGAGGGGAAGGCGGCGCGCAGCGCGCGGGCGTCGCCGAGGGTGAGCCCCTTCGAGAGCCCCCGCGAGACATAGTCGCGCTTGCCGGAGATCTCGAGGCGGCCGGGGCCGGCGAGCTCGAAGGCCTTCTCCCGGCGCACGGACATCGAGTGGACCTCGGCGAAAGTGTAGAGGATGGCCGCCGTCCCGAAGGCGATGGCCGAGAAGCTCAAGAACGAGCGCATCTTGTGCGACCAGATCTCGAGGAAGCCGGTGCGCAGGGACTCTCCGACCAGCATCAGGAGTCTCCTTCGACGATGAGGCCGTCGGCGACGCGCAGGACCCGCTGGGAGCGCTCGGCGACGGCGCGGTCATGGGTGACGAGGACGGTCGTCATGCCGTCGGCGTGGAGTTCCTCGAAGAGCGCGAGGATCTCCGCGGAGGTCCGCGAGTCGAGGTTCCCCGTCGGCTCGTCGGCGAGGAGCACGCGGGGCCCGTTGGCGAGGGCGCGGGCGATGCTCACGCGCTGGCGCTCGCCGCCGGAGAGCTGCAGCGGGGTGCGCAGGGTCTTCTTGCCCAGGCCGACCTTGTGGAGCATCGCCGCGGCGCGTTCGCGCCGTTCGACGCGGGCGACCCCCGCGTAGGTCATCGGCAGCGCGACGTTCTCGAGCGCGCTGATGCGCGGGAGGAGGTTGAAGGACTGGAAGACGAAGCCGATGGTGACGCGCCGCTCGAGGGTGCGCTCGAGGTCGTCGAGGGCCCCGACCTCCCGTCCGGCCAAGCGATAGCTGCCCTCGCTGGGGCGGTCGAGGAGGCCGAGGATGGCCAGGAGGGTGGACTTGCCGCAGCCGGAAGGCCCCATCACGGCGACGAACTCCCCGTCGCGGACGGTGAAATCGATGCCGCGCAGGGCCTCGAAGGACTCGGGCCCGTCGCCGTAGGTCTTGCGCAGGCCGCGGACCTCGATCATCCTCCGCCGGACCTCCGCAGCAGGCGCGCGCCCTTTCGTCCGACCTCGGGGGAGTCGTCGGCCTCCTTGGGCTTTTCGGTGAGCACGACGTCGCCCTCCTTGAGTCCCTCGAGGACCTCGACGTCGGTCTCCGTGCGCAGACCGGGCTTCACCGGGGTCTTCAGCGGCTTCTTCGGGGTCTGCAGGTAGGCGAAGGTCTCCCCGGCTTCCTCGAAGAGCGCGGCGAGCGGGATCTTGAGCGCGTTCTCGCGCTTCTCGAGGAGCGTCTCCACGCGCGAGGTCATCCCCGGGCGCAGGCGCGCGTCCTGCACGTCGAGGGCGACCTCGACGCGGAAGACCTTGAGCCCGCTGTTGTCGCGCTCGGCCTGGGGGGAGATGAGCGAGACCCGGCCGGTGAAGCGGGCGGCGGGCAGGGCGTCCACGCTGACCGTGACGGGCATGCCTTCCTTGAGCTTGAGCACGTCCATCTCGCTGATGCGCATGCGCACGAGCATCCGGCGGAGGTCCGCGACCGTGAGCAGGTAGGTCGGGCTGTTCGAGTCGAAGAGCCCGGTGACGTAGTCGCCGACCTTCGCGAAGTCGGAGGAGGAGGAGTTCCCGTTGTCGCGCACGAAGCGCATCACGGTCCCCGTGATGGGCGCGAGGACCGAGGACGGCAGATACTTCTCGGTCTCCGAGCGGCCGGGCTGGATGACCGCGAGCTTCTGTCCGGAGGAGACGCGGCTTCCTTCCTGGACGGCGAGCTCGATGACGCGCCCGCTCACCTTGGAAGCGACGTCGACGCTGTCCTTGGCGGCGACGTCGCCGGTGTCGCTGAAGCGCAGTTCGAGGCTCCCGCGCGTCGCCTTCCCGGTCGTCGCGCCTCCCTCGGGCTGGGCCGCCTTCGCGGCCCGGCGGCGCTGGAGCCGCCAGCCGCCGAAGGCGAGGAGGAGTACCGCGAGCGGGATCCACACGGCGCGGCGGCGCAGGACGTTCTTCATAGCGGTTCTCCCGTCGCAAAGCGGTATTCCGCCTGCGAGACCATCGCGTCGTGGAGGGCCTGCGCCCGTTCGGTCTGGGCGTTGAGGCTGTCGAGCTGGGCCTGGCCGAGCCGGATGATGTCCGCGCGGCCCTGCTGGTACTGCTCGGTGACGAGGTCGAGGCTCTCCTTCGAGATCTGGGTCTTGCGCTCGGCGACCGCGAGGACCGCGAGCGAACGCTCGAGCTCGATGCGGGCCGTGACGACTCCCGCGCGGACCAGGCGCTCGCGCTCGTCGAGTCCGGCGGCGGCGGACCGGCGCTCCGCTGCGGCGACCGCGGCCGCCGCTTCCTGGGAGACGAAGTTGAAGCCCGAGGGCAGCGCGAGTTCGAGGGCGAGGCGGTACCGCGGGTTGGGCGGGGCGGCGGCGTAGCGTCCGCCGAAGGAGGCGGGGTCGCTGCGCTGCCACTGCGCGTCCAGGGAGAGGGAGGGGAAGGCTTCGACGATCGCGCGGCGGCGGCGCTGGACGGCCTTCTCGAGCGCGGCGCGGGCGCCGGCGAGTTCGCTGCGGCGTGCGAGCGCGGTCCGCAGGTCGGCCGAGAGCTCCGCGGAGGGGGCGACGGGAGGGGTGAACTCGGAGAGGAGCTCTGCGGGGGCGTCGGGCTCGGCGCGCAGCAGGGTGTCGAAGTCGAGAAGTCCTCTGCGGGCCCCGGCTTCCGCCGCGGCCGTGCGCAGGCGCGCGGAGAGCAGGTCGGTCTCGCTCTTGAGGAGGTCGGCGTAGCTCTTCATGCCGTGCTTGTAGAGGTCCTGCGTCAGCGCGTACTGTTCCTCCTGCATGGCGAGGTTCCCGCGCTGGACCTCGAGGGTCCTGCGCCGGAACCAGAGCCCGAAGTAGGTCTTCAGCGCCTCGAGCGAGCGCTCCTGGAGCGTCGTCGCGAGGGAGCTCTGCGCGCCGTCGCGCGCGAGACGGGCCTCGCGGACCTTGAACTCGTCGGTCAGGTCGATGATGTTCCAGTTCAGCGACGAGGCGAGGGCGACCTGGTCATGGGCGAGGCCCCAGCGGCGGAAGGCGTCCGCGTCGGAGGGGTTGTGGCCGTAGGGGTAGGCCTTCGCGCTGAAGGAGAGGCGCGGCAGGGCGGCGTCGGCCCAAGCCGCTCTCAGCCGGGCGCGCGCCGCGGCGTCCTCGGCGCGGGAGCGCTCGAGCTCGGGCGCGGATGCGAGGACGGCGCGGACGTAGTCTTCGGGGGTCCAGCGGGGCGGCGGCGCGGCGGAAGCGGGGGCGGCGAGAAGGAGCGAGGCGAGGAGGAGGGCGGTCACTCCGAGACGACGACGTTGACGATCATCTGGCGCACGCCGGCGACGCGCTCCCCGAGGGTCTGGATGCGGCGGCGCTGCTCGGGCGTCTCCACCATCCCGGAGACGTGGACGATGCCCTGGTCGGAGTCCACGTCGAGGAAGCGGACCGCCAGCTCGGGGTGGGCCTTGAGCTCGGTCTTCACGCGGGCCTCGATGGCGGCGTCGCTCATGTCGAGGTTCCGGCGGCTGCCGGAGCAGGCCCCCGTCAGGAACAGCGCCAGAAGGGCGGCGGCGGTGCGGGTCGTCATCTTGTGGGCCTCCTCCCGCGAATATATAATTTTTACCTCTACTGTGGAACTCCTCCTGGCGACCCGCAACCGTCACAAGGTCGGCGAGCTCTCGGCGCTTCTGCGCGCCGCGGTGCCCGCCCTGCGCGTGCGCTCGATGGACGACTACCCCGCTCTGCCCGAGGTCGTCGAGGACGGGGCCACCCTCGAGGAGAACGCGCGCAAGAAGGCGTTGAGCGCCGCGCTCGGAGCGGGCCTGCCGTCCCTCGCCGACGACACCGGCCTCGAGGTCTTCCGACTGGACGGGGCTCCCGGCGTCTATTCGGCGCGCTGGGCCGGCGAGGGCTGCACCTACGACGACAACAACGCGAAGCTCCTGCGGGAGCTCCGCGGCGCGGCCCCGGCGGAGCGCGGCGCCTGTTTTCGCTGCGTCGTCTGCCTGGCTTTCCCCGACGGCACGACCCATCTCGACGAGGGCCGCCTCGACGGGACCATCGCCGACGCCCCCCGCGGACAGCGGGGCTTCGGCTACGACCCGCTCTTCCTCCTCACCGGGGGAGAGCGGACGCTCGCGGAGCTCTCCGAAGAGGAGAAGAACCGCGTCAGCCACCGTGCCCGCGCCCTCGAGGCCGCGGTCCGGCGTCTGCGAACCTTCGCCGCGGAGGGCCGCCCATGAGGACCTGGATCGCCGTGTGTGCGTTCGCCGTCCTGTTCGTCGGAGGCGCCGCCGCGCTCGCGCGCGCTCATGCCACCGCCGCCGAGCTCTCGAGCGAGGAGCGGGAGAAGCTGTACGCGGTCCGCGCCGGGCTCGAGGAGTCCCTGCGGACGGCGCCCGCCGACGCCGAACTCTGGCGGCGGCTCGGCCTGCTCGAACAGCGGCTCGGCGAGCCGCGCCGGGCGCTGGAGGCCTTCAAGAAGGTCGTCGAGCTCCGGCCCGAGGACGCTTCCGCCTGGTTCATGCTCGGCCTCATCCACGAGAAGCTCGGGGACGTCTACGCCGCCGTCGAGGCCTGGGAGAAGTGCCTGCGCTTCGCGAAGACCGACAAGGAGAGCGAGACGGCCCGCCGGCACCTCGCGCGGCTGCGCCCGTGAAGAGGACCGCCCTCGCCGTCTTCCTGCTCCTCGCCGCCTGCGCCGGGCCCGACGTCTCCTTCAGCCCGCGCTTCCGCGACGCCCGCGTACGCCGCGTCGCGCTGGCCGGCTTCGAGGGGCCCGGCGGCGGCGCCGCCGCCGACTTCCTCGCTCATGAGCTGCTCAAGGCCGGGGCCGACGTCGTCGAACGCGGCCGGCTCGAGGCCGTGCTCGCCGAGCAGCGGCTGGGGGCGAGCGGCGCGCTCGACCCCGCCACCGTGCGCAAGGCGGGACGCATCCTCGGCGTCGACGCGGTGCTCGTCGGCTCGGTCACCCAGTACTCCCCGCCGCAGAGCTATTACGTCATGAACAGCTCCTCGGCCGCGTTCATCGGACAGCCCGTCGTCGCCATGGGCTCCGGCGTCTACTTCACGCAGGCGCCGGCCTACGGGCCTTCGAACGCGAACATCATCACCTCCGCCGCCCTCGTGGGGCTCACCGCCCGACTCGTCGAGGTCGAGACCGGCTCCATCCTCTGGTCGGCGCGGCAGAGCTGGGAGGGCTTCGACATCGACGCGGCCATGTCGTCGATCGCGTCCTCCTTCGCTCGCTCCCTGTCTCCTCTGTGGCAGATCAAGGGCTGAACATGCCCATCTCCTCTCCCCCGGTCTCCTTCCCCGCGGGATGGGCGGGGGGAGGCGCGGCGCTCCTCTCGGCGGCGCTTCTCCTCTCGTCGGCCGCTCTGCCCGCCGCGGCCGAGAAGACCGCCGAAGGCCAGACCACCTACTGGGACATGATGATGCAGGCCCAGGCCGCGCGCGACCTCTCGCGCGGCTCGGCGCTCATGGACGAGCGCCGCTACGATGAGGCGGAGCGCGAGTTCTCCAAGGCGGTGCTGCGCGACCCCAAGGACCCCCTGGCGCGGCGCATGCTCGGCGCCGCCCACTACTGGACGGGGCAGGTGGACCAGGCGGAACAGGAGTTCAACGAGAGTCTCAAGCTCGACCCGAAGAGCTCCCAGACCTGGCTCCTGCTCGGGATCGTCTACGCCTGGCGCGGGGAGACCGAGAGGGCTTACGGGGCGTTCCTCGAGGCCGAGAAGATCGACCCCAAGCGCGCGGACATCCAGATGGACCTGGGCTCCATCGAGGACGGGCGGGGCGCCTTCGACGCGGCGCTCGTCCGCTTCCGCAAGGCGGTCGTCTACGACCCCCAGAACCCGCTGTATCACTACCAGCTCGGCACGCTCTACCGCAAGCTCGGCCGCGACGAGGAGGCGGTGGCCTCGCTGAAGTCCGCCCTCCGCCTCTATCCTCTCTACCAGGAGGCGGTCCTCGAACTCGGCGCGCTCTACGACCGGATGGGGCGTTCCGGCGACGCCGCCGACATGTTCCGCCGCGCGGTGCGCCTGAAGCCCCGGGACGCGGTCGCGCGCTACCGCGCCGCCCGCTCTCTGATGGCGGGAGGCAAGACCGCCGCCGTCCGCGACGTGCTCTCCGCGGTCTTCCACCTGACGCCCGACGAGCGCGGGGGCGGGCTCGCGCTCTCCACCTCCTACGGGGGGAAGTCCGACGCCCCGGACGCGCCGAAGGAGTCCCCGCAGGGCGCCGAAGGCCCGCTCGACGTGCTCTCCCGCAACCTCTCGCGCCTCCCGCTCGACCGCGACGCCGCGCTGCGCGTGGACATGGTCTTCCTGCCCAAGGCGAAGCTCGTGACCGCCGGCAAGCGGGAAGGACGCACCGCGCTCAAGCGCGCCCTCGAGCGCGCCGGAGGCGCGGCGCCCGCGGGAGGGCAGACCTCGGCGGTCCGCCGCGAGTTCACGCTCAAGGCCGCCGACGCGGCCGGCCGGGCCGAAGAGGTCCGCGCCATCGTCTCGGAGCTGCGCGCCTCGCTGGCGAAGGCCCCGCCGGACGCCGAGGTGCGCGTCGGGATGAACCTCTCCGTCTCGGACAAGCCCGCCGCCGGCTCCCCCGCGGCGGCGAGCGCGAAGGGCCGCGTCTCGTATCAGCCGCACGACGTCGGCAACGATCTCGGCCTCTGGGTCATCGGCACCGGCTGGATGCGGCTCGTCGAGGAGGCCCTGCCGGAGCCCGGCGACCCCGAGCCGCCGAGCGCGCTCGCCTGGGTCACGGAGGGCGTCGGACGGGCCACCCTCGGCGACGCCAAGGGCTCCGAGGAGTGCTTCCGGCGCGCCATCGCGCTGGACCCGCGCGAAGCCCTCGCGCATCTCGGCCTCGGCGTCTCCCGCGTCATCCGCGGCGACGAACGCGGGGCCCTCGCGGCCTACCGCAAGGCGCTCGAACTCGCGCCCAAGAACAGGACCGCCGCCGAAGCGCTCAAGTGGCTCGAGCGGCCTTCCGTGCTGGAGAAGACGCCATGATGATGAGAGGCTTCGTCCGCCGCATCCATTTCGTCGGCATCGGAGGGGTCGGCATGAGCGGCATCGCCCGCGTCCTGCTCAACCTCGGCTACGGCGTCTCGGGCTCCGACCTGCGCGAGACCGAGGTCACGCGCGCACTGACGAAGGCCGGCGCGCGCTGCTTCCGCGGGCACCGCGCGGCGCACACCCGCGGCGCGCAGGTCGTCGTCGTGAGCTCCGCGGTCGACCCGACGAACCCCGAGCTCGCGGTCGCCCGGGCCGCGGGCATCCCCATCGTGCCGCGCGCCGAGATGCTCGCCGAGCTCTGCCGCATCAAGAGGACCGTCGCCGTCGCGGGCTCCCACGGGAAGACGACGACGACCTCGATGGTGGCCCTCGCCCTCGCCCGCGCCGGGGCCGACCCGACGATGATCATCGGCGGCCAGCTCGCGAACATCCGCTCGAACGCGCGGCTCGGCGGCGGCGACTATCTCGTGGCCGAGGCCGACGAGTCGGACGGCTCCTTCGTGCGCCTCTTCCCGCTCGTCGCCGTCGTCACCAACGTCGACGACGACCACCTCGACCACTACGGCACCGTCGAGCGGCTGCGCGCGGCCTTCGTGGACTACCTCCACCGCCTGCCCTTCTACGGCGCGGCGGTGCTCTGCGCCGACGACCCCGCCGTCCGCGCCCTCGTGCCGAAGGTCGGCCGCACGGTCGTGACCTACGGTCTGCGTCCCGGCGCGGACTGGACGGCGCGGGTCCTGGAGGACCGCGGGCCCATCGGGTCGAAGACGAAGGGCCCCGGGCAGCGCCTGCGCGTCTTCCGGCGCGGGCGCCGCGTCGGGGAGCTCGAGCTCAAGGTCTGCGGACGCCACAACGCGCTCAACGCGCTCGCGGCGGTCGCGGTGGGGGACTTCCTCGGCTTCGACCTACGCAAGGTCTTCGCCGGCCTCGGCGAGTTCCGCGGGGTCGGCCGGCGCATGGAGAACCTGGGACGGGCGCAGGGCGTCGTCTTCCTCGACGACTACGGCCACCACCCGACCGAGGTCGCCGCGACGCTCCGGGCCCTGAAAGGCGCCGGACGCCGGCTCATCGTCGTCTTCCAGCCGCACCGCTACAGCCGCACGAAGCTCCTGCACCGCCGCTTCGGACCGGCCCTGCGGGGGGCCGACCGGGTCTACGTGATGGACGTCTATGCGGCCGGGGAGAAGCCGCTGCGGGGCGTCAGCTCCAAGCTGATCCTCGAATCGGCCAGGCGCAGCGGCGTCGACGCCCGGCCCTTCACGCGGGCCGTGGACCTCGTGCGCGAGCTGCGCACCGGCGACGTCGTCCTGACCCTCGGGGCCGGCGACGTGTGGAAGGCGGGGCTCGACCTCCTGCGCCGCCTCGAAGGGCCGACCCTGTCGATCTGAGTGCTCCGACCGGGTAATTATGGGTGTTTTGGAGGCCCGAGCCTGATGCGGATTCGAGGAGCGACGACCGAAGATAGCTTGAGCTATCTGAGGGAGGAGCGACGCGGAAGCCGCCCAGGGGCGGGCCTCCCCTTCCGCAATGGTTTCGCTGCCTTCGGCAGCGAAACTTCCCAGATAGGGGCCGGGCGCTTTCGGCCGCCAGCCGCGTTGCTCGTCGCTCACATAGCTCAAGCTATGCTCGCTCCTCGCGCCTCGCCGGACGGCCGAAATCGTCCGGCCAAAACGCCCATAATTACCCGGTCGGAGCACTAATGCCGAAATACGACCAGCACTTCCTCGATTCCCCGGAGCACGCGGAGCGCATCGCCCGCGCGCTCGGCATCACGCCGGGGGAGGAGGTCCTCGAGATCGGTCCCGGCCGAGGCGCCCTCACCCTGCGCCTGCTCGAGAAGGGCGCCCGCGTGACGGCCGTCGAGATCGACCCGCGCATGGCCGAGGCCCTCGGGCGCATCGTCCCCGCGGGGGCCGACTTCCGCCTCGTCAAAGCGGACTTCCTCGAGGCCGACCTCTCCGCGCTCGGCCGGCCTGCGAAAGTCGCGGGGAACCTGCCCTATTCCGTGGCGACCCCCATCCTCCAGCGCCTGCTCGAGTGGCCGGTCTGGAGCACCGCGGCGCTCATGTTCCAGAAGGAGGTCGTCGAGCGCATCATCGCCCGGCCGGGCGAGCCGGGCTACGGGCTCCTGAGCGTCTCGGTGGCCCTGCGCGCGCGCGCGGAGCTCCTCTGCGACGTCCCGCGCGCCCTCTTCCGTCCGCCGCCGAAGGTGGAGTCGGCCGTCGTCCTCATCGACCGTCTGAGCGCGCCGCGCCTGCCCGAGGGGGTGGGGGAGGGGGAGCTGTTCCGCACCGCCCGCGCCGCGTTCATGCACCGGCGCAAGATGGCCGCGAAGTCCCTCTCCATGGCCCTCGGCCTGCCGCGGGAAGCCGCGGACGCCGCTTTCCGCGCGGCGGGTCTCGACCCGGAGGCCCGCGCCGAGAGGATCCCTCTCGAAGGCTTCATCGCGCTCGCGCGCGTCCTCAAGAAGTAGCCTGAGAACGGAGGCGCCCCCGCACTCGAGAGTGCGGGGGCGCCTCCGTCTTCGGATTTCAGTCCGTCAGCGAGTCGGGGGAGACGAGGCGCTTGAGCGACGCGCTCATCATCGCGCGGGTCGTCTCCTCGCGCTCGCTCGACCAGGCGTCGCGCAGGGTGTCGATGCTGTCGAGGGTCCCGACCTCTCCGAGCTCGCGGGCCGCGGCGTAGCGCACGGCGGGGTCCTCGTCCTTGAGCGCCGTCGCGAGCGCCTCGCGGGCGCGCTGCGAGCGGTATTCCCCGAGGGAGCGCGCCGCCTGCTGGCGCACCTGCCACTCGGAGTCGGAGAGGGCCGCGAGCAGCGCGGGCTCCGCGGCCGGGTTCTTCGCCTGGCCGAGCGCGATCGTGCCGGCGTAGCGCACCCACCAGTTGGGGTCCTTCAGGGTCTTCGTCTCGAGGAGGGCCACCCCGTCGCTGTGGCGCAGTCTCCCCAGCGCGAGCGCGGTCGTGAAGCGGATCTGCTCGTCGACGTCGTCGAGCCCCTGCGCGAGGAAGCTGATGGCGTTCCAGTCTCCGATGCGCCCGAGGGCGAGCGCGGCCGCGCCGCGAACGCCGCGGTCGGCGTCGGTCTGGAGGAAGAGGGCGCCGAGGTACGGGACCGCGCGCAGGTGGTTGGGTCGGGCGAGCTCGCGCACCGCCTGCAGCTGGAGCTCCGGGTCGTCGGAATGCAGGCGCCGGAGGCTCGCCTTGAAGGAGGGGACCTCGCGCACCGCGTCGCGCAGGTCCGCCTCGGCCGCGCGGCGCGGCAGGAGGTCCTGCTCGGGGCCGAGGAGCGCGGCCATGCGGGGAAAAACATCGACGCCCGCCGCGCGCAGGGGGAGCGCGAGGGCCGGTGCGACGGCGACGATGACGGTGAAGACGAGTGAACGCCGAGCGTTCGTTGGCATCTGATCCTCTCGATGCCTGCTCGGCGTTCCAGGCGGTACTCCCCCGACAGAGGGGAGGGACCTGATTATAGCAGGGGAATCCCGTTTTTGCCAGAGGGCCGCGCCCCCTCTCCCCCGACCCCTCCCCGGCGTGGCGGGGGAGGGAGTTTTGGTATGCTCTTCATCCGATGAAGGTCCTCTTCTTCAGCGAGACGCAGGGCTGGTCGGGCGGAGCGGCGCAGCTGCTCGCGCTGGCGCTCGGCCTGCGCCGCCGCGGCGTGGAGGTCTCGCTCGCCAGCCCCTCCGACGGGGAGGCGGCTCGCCGGGCCCAGGACGCCGGCCTGCGCCACTATCCCCTGCGTCCGCGCCAGGACTACGACCTCCCCTCGGCCTGGCGCCTGCGCGCGCTCCTGCGCGAGGGGGGCTGCGACGTGCTCCACGCCCATCACCCGCGCGCCCACGCGGTCGGGCTCATCGCGATGCACCTGATGTCCCCGCGCCCGGTCTTCGTCGTCTCGCGCCGCGTCTCCTTCGGCATCGGCCGCAACCCCTTCAGCGCGCTCAAGTACCGGAGCCCGCGCATCGACGGCTACGCCGCCGTCGCCGAGAACGTGCGCCTGAAGCTCCTGGAGGCGGGGGTCCCGCCCGAGCGCGTGCGCACGATCCCCAGCGGGGTGGACACCGAGGAGTTCCGGCCCGCCCCGCGCGACGCCGCGCTCGCGCGCGAGCTCGGGCTCCCCGACGGGGTCCCCGTCGTCGGGAAGATCGCCAACTACTCCCCCTGGAAGGGGCAGAGCGTCTTCTTCGCGGCGGCCGCGCGCCTGCTGGGCCAGGGGCGCAAGGCGGTCTTCCTCGTCGCCGGGCGCGATACCGACGGGCCGGACTGCCGCGGCGCCGCGCGCGCGGCCGGCCTCGAGCCGGGGGCGGTCCGCTTCCTCGGCTTCCGCAGGGACGTCCCGCGGCTCCTGACCCTCCTCGACGTGAGCGTCAACGCGGCGATGTCCGGGGAGGGGATCTCGGGCGCTCTGCGCGAGTCCCTCGCGATGGGCGTGCCCGTGGTCGCGAGCGCCGCCGGCGGCAACGCCGAGCTCGTGCGGGAGGGGGACACGGGCCGGCTCTTCGCGGCGGGCTCCGACGAGGAGCTCGCGAGCGTCCTCGCCATGTCGCTCGACGACCCTCATGCCGCCGGGCGCCTGGCCTCCGCGGGGCGCAAGCTCGTGCTGGAATCCTTCAGCGTGGAAGCGATGGTGGAGCGGACGCTCGCCTACTACCGCGACCTTCTTTCGCGCCGCGCTTAACGCGCGCGGCGCGCCTCTGCGTAAGACAACGCTTCTTCGAGGAGCGGCCAGGCCGCGTCCGTCGTCACGTCCCGGCACGAGGTCCAGCTGGAGGAGACCGCGCTGAAGTGGCGCGTCAGGTCCGGGAGGCCCTCCTGGACCGCGGCGGGGTACATCCACACCGTGCGCGTGTACGCGCTGAGGACGCTGAAGGTGGGCGTCCCCACGGCCGCGGCCAGGTGCGCGGTCCCGGTGGCGTTGGTGACGAGAAGATCGAGGCGGCGCAGGAAGGCCGCGGTGGTGCCGACGGGGAAGGGACCCGCGGTCGGGACGCCGCCGCCGACGGCCGCGGCGATGGCCTGCACGGGTTCCTGCTCCCCGGGGCCGGCGAGGAAGACGGGACGCAGGCCGCGCGCGAGCAGACGCCTCCCGAGCTCCACGAAGCGCTCCTCGGGCCAGCGGTTGTCGGTCTTGCGGAAGTTCCCGGCGAACACCCCGACGCGGAGCCCCTCTCCCATGGAGAGGGCGCGCAGCACCGGCTCGACCGAGGCCTCCTCCTGCGCGCCCAGGCGCACGCGCAGGCGCGGCTCGTAGGGCGCGTCGAGGGCCGCGGCGAGGCGGGCGTAGCGCGCGAGCATGTGCTCGCGCTCGTCGGGAGCGGCGACCAGCTCATCGAAGAGTCCGTCGCCGCGCCCGCGCGCGAAGGCGACGCGGCGGCGGGCGCGGGAGAGCGCGGCGAGCGCCCAGGCGCTGCGCGAGGGAGCGCTGTTGAGGTCCACGAGGAGGTCGGCCCGCTCGGAGAGGAGCGCCCCGGCCAGAAGGAGGTCGTCGAGGGGATGCGAGAGACGGCGCAGGACGCGTACCGCGTCCACGTCTCCCACGAGCGCGGCGCCGCTTTTCCCGCGCTCGCCGGTGACGAGCTCGATGCGGGCGGCGGGGAAGCGCGCGCGCAGGGCGGCGAAGAGGGGGGTGGCGACGAGGACGTCTCCGAGGCGTCCGAGCCATAGGAGTCGGATGAGGCGCACGTCGGCGGGAGAGAGTGGCATCGGGTCCGGCGCTTATCCTATCATATCGTCCCGCCGGCACCGCCGGGCGGAACCACCCATTGAGGAGCGCATCATGATCACCCCTGCCGGCTTCAAAGAAGGCCTCATCTACCTGGACGGCGGCCAGTACCTCGAGATCATCCACTATCAGCATCACCGCAAGTCGCAGGCGAAGGCCGTCGTGCGCGTGAAGTGCCGCGACGTGAACAGCGGCTCCGTGCTCGAGAAGTCCTACTCCTCCGACGAGAAGTTCCAGGAGGTCGACGTCCGCAAGCGCGATTTCCAGTACCTCTACTCCGAGGGCGAGACGCTCCACTTCATGGACGTCGAGAGCTTCGAGCAGGAGCAGCTCCCCAAGGCCAAGCTCGGCGACCAGGCCCGCTTCCTCGTCGAGAACATGGACGTCATCGGCGTCTATTTCGACGGCGCCTTCCGCACGGTGGACCTGCCGGCCAACGTCGTCACCAAGATCACCAGCTGCGAGCCCGGCTTCAAGGGCGATTCCGTCTCCAACCTCCAGAAGAAGGCGACGACGGCCGAAGGGGTCGAGGTGAAGGTCCCGCTCTTCATCAAAGAGGGCGACAACATCCGCATCGACACGCGGACGGGCGAGTATATGGAGCGGGTGCAGGAGTAGGGGCGGGAAGATGGCGCTCCCCGCCCTCTAGGAGTGAGGGACGCACTGAAGTGAAGACGAGTGGGGGCGAGTGTCCTCCCCCACCCAGCCCTCGCCGGCACCCCGGCTCTGATAGTGCCGGGACCGGACGCGGTGAGGAAGGCCGGTAGTCCGGTCTCCCGAAGGGTCGGGAGTTGAGGAAACTGAATTGATCAAGGCCGTGCTGTTCGATATTGATAACACTCTTACCGACTTCATGCGCATGAAGCGGGCGGCGGTGGACGCGGCCGTCGAGGCCATGATCGACGCGGGGCTCAAGGTCGAGAAGCAGGCCATGCTCGACAAGATCTTCGACGTCTACTGGAAAGAGGGCGTCGAGGACCAGAAGATCTTCGACAAGGTCCTCCTCAAGGAGTTCGGCCGCATCGACTACAAGATCCTGGCCTCCGGGATCGCCGGCTACCGCCGGGCCAAGGTCGGGACCCTCACGCTCTACCCGCACGTCAAGTCCACGATGGTCGCGCTCATCCGACGCGGCGTGCGCATCGCCGCCATCTCGGATGCGCCCAAGCTCGAGGTCTGGCTGCGCATCGTCGACCTCGGCCTCCAAGACTACTTCGAGCACGTCATCACCTCCGAGGACTTCGGCGTGCGCAAGCCGGACCCGATCCCTTTTCGCAAGGCGTTGGAGCTCGTGAAGGCGAAGCCGGCCGAGGCGCTCATGGTCGGCGACTGGGCCGAGCGCGACATCCTCGGCGCCAAGCGCCTGGGCATCCGCACGGCCTGGGCGAAGTACGGCGACAGCCACGGCACCGAGGATTCGGGCGCCGACTACGTGCTCAAGGACATCTCCCAGCTCCTCGACATCGTCGGCGGAGCGGAGGCGAAACGATGAACCCGATGAGAAATCCTGTTTTTCGCGGGGCGGTACTCGGCGGATTCCTCATCGCCCTGTCGGTGCCCGCCATGGCGCTGAAGATCGAGAAGATAGGCGGTGCGCAGGCGCGCACCTTGGGTGGAGGATCGAAGGGGGTTGAAGTCGTCTCGGGAGAGTTGTTCGTCCAGTTTTCAAGCACCTACTCTGCACTGCAGCGGACGGCCTCGCTAGCGGCCAAGGGGGCCGCAGTGATTCGCGAGATGCCCAGTGTAGGTTGGACCGCCGTTAGAATCCCCGCAGGGTGGAGTGTCGCACGCGCATTGGAAGAGTTCAAGACTCTCCCAGGGATTATTAGTGTCGCACCAAACATGTTTTATCGAGCGCTGAGAGTGCCCAATGACTCTGTCTTCTGGGCACAGTTCCACCTCGATCGAATCAATGCTCCAGCGGCATGGGATGACGAGATCGGTTCTACGAATAAGGCCACCATTGCGGTCTTGGACGCAGGGATAGAGGGGGGAAACACCGATCTTTCATCCAAGCTCATCGGGACTGGGTTCTATTGTGATCCGGGCGCAGACAAATCGATAGCTGGAGACGATGTCGCATGTGTCGCCGAGCCGAGTGGCGCGCCTGTGGCCGCATGCAATCATGCCACACGTGTCTCGGGGGTCGCCGCCGCCTCGACGAACAATAATCTAGGTGTCGCGGGAGTGGGCTGGAACACGCAGCTTGTCTCTATGAGGCTTTTCCGTACACAGGACTGCACTGTCGATTGCTCGGATGCATCCTCCGGCGGATGCGGCACAGACGATTGGGCGATGGTCAACGCCATCGATTACATACGGACGAATCTCCATAACACTGCGAGCTACGGGAAAGTTGTCATCAATATGAGCTTGGGGGGTGTCGCCGCATGCAGCGGAGTCTTGCAGACGGCAGTAACCAATGCGAATACGGCGGGCATCGTCCTCATCGCTGCGGCAGGCAACGATGGCAGCAATGTACAGTCTCCCGGAAACTGCAACAACCTCATGCCCGTCGCGTCTACGGATAGGAATGGGACGGTGTCGAGCTTCTCCTCTCATGGAGTGGAGTTGACGAACAATGGGGTCGCGGCCAATGGGGAGGGGATAATTACGACGGATGTCGGGAACAAGGTTACGAACGGAGCGACAGGGACTTCCTTTTCTGCTCCAATCGTTGCGGGAGTGGCCGCCCTCATGTTGTCGGCAAACAACGGCCTGACGCCTTTGCAGGTCCGAACGCATATTCGAAGTGGAGCGACTGATTCTGGGACGGCGGGCAACGACCAATATTACGGCGCGGGTTTCGTGAACGCCTGCAAGGCTGTAAAACTCGCGTTGGGACAAGCTACGACCTCTTGTGCATCCAGCTCCGGGGTTGCCGGGTTTGCCGCGGCGGACGATGTTATCTCCTTTCCGAACCCCTTCCGCCCTGGGGAGACGACGATGGCTTCGATCAAGATCCCGACCGAATTGCAAGGTTCTGGCACCACGGTGAAGATTTATACGATCGACGGACAATTCGTGAGAGAACTGACGCCATATTTGACTGTTGGGTTGTGGGATGGGAAGAACGATAGTGGTAATTGGGTCGCATCCGGCACGTACATCGTTCGCGTAGGGAACGCAAACAAGAGTAAACGCGGCCGACTAGCCGTCCTTCGCTGACCCATCGGGCCCGGCCCGGCCTGGGCCCGATGACCCCCGCGCGGTGGTCGTTTCTCGTCTACACTCAACACGTGCTCAGGATCCTCGCGCTCGCCCTCCTCGCGGCCGTCCCTGCGTCGGCGGGCTTCCAGAAGGCCAGCATCTATCTGCCCGAGAATCTCCCGGCGAAGCCGACCGGCTTCGAGCGCGCCTACGGGGCGACGATCGGCCTCAGCATCCCCAACGACGGCCGCATCTGCACCGGGACCCCGGTCTCCAGCGACGGCTACCTCCTGACGAACCTGCACTGCGTCCTGCACTGCCTCGAGGACAAGGGCTGGTTCAAGGACGGGCGGGCGACGCTCGAGCAGGGGGAGAATTACAAGATCGTCCGCATCGCCGCTACAGCCCGAAAGCCGAAGGACACGGTCTGCGAGAATCTGGTCTGGGACGAGGGGGACGTCTACGCGGCCAACGGCCGCGTGGTCCTCCTCGGGAGCGCGAAGGCCAACTTCAGCGAGGAGAAGGTCGGGGAGCTCCCCGAGACCGTCGTCGAGGCCGTCTACGCGAACATGCACGACTTCGCTCTGCTCAAGTACGAGCTTCCGGCGCCGGCGGCGTGCATCCCGGCCGCGCCGGCCTCTCCCTCGGCGGGCGCCGAAGTGTGGGGCATCGGCTACCCCAGCTTCACGATGCGCTACGACGGCTTCGATTCCTCCGGCTACAAGAAGCACATCGCCTACGGGCGGGTCCGCGGCGCCATCCGCGAGGATCCCTATCTGCAGGGGCTCGTCGCCGGAGACATCCCCTGGAGGCGGCTCGACCGGGTCTACTCCCAGCCCGACCTGCTCATGTCCGACCTCGACACGATGGGCGGCAACAGCGGCGGGCCGCTGCTCGACTCCTCGGGCCGACTCGTCGGCCTCACCTGGGGCATCGTGGCGAGCTCCTCGGAGAAGCACCTGAAGGCGACCGCGCTCGGCCTGCGCGTCGAGGCCCTCCGGCGGGACATCGGCGCGGCGCTCGGCGAGGCGCGCGTGAAGCAGGTCTTCGCCTGTCCGCAGGAAGCCGCTGCGGCGGCCCCGGCGCGCGCGGCGTTCTCCGTCCCTTCCGTCTTGAACGGTGCGGGGCCGCTCCCGCACCGCATCGACTTCGACGGTGGGCGCCGGCCCTGACGCGCTAGGAGTCCGTCCGAGTAATATCGCCCGTGCCGGAGGCCCGAGATTGAGGAAAGCGCAAGGCGCGACAAGCGAGGATAGCTTGAGCTATCTGAGCGCGAAGCAACGCGGCGATTTCCCGATATCGGGCCTCCCGCCTTCCCCGATAGCTACGACGGAGAGGCGGGTCGCGCGCTATTGGGCTGCCCCTTCGTTGCTCGGAGCTTACAGGCCTTCAGGCCTGCTCGCTCCGATGCGCCTCGGCTCGCTCCAACAGCGCGCGACCGGCATGGACGCTATTACTCGGACGGACTCCTAGGCGCCGCGCTCAAACTCCTTCCTTCTCCCCGTCAGCTTTGATTTAATCCATGCGGGTCCCCGACGTTGACGGGGGCCCGCATGGAATGTCGGGGACCTATTTAGTAGCTTATAACCGCACGCGGGCGCGCGAACTGGCGCCCCGGGTGGAGCTTGCCGACGGCCTGCGCAGCCGTCTCGTCGGCCTGCTCGGGCGGAGCGCGCTGGGACGCGGGGAAGGACTCTGGCTCGTCCCCTGTTCCCAGGTCCACATGTTCTTCATGCGCTTCCCCATCGACGTCGTCTTTCTCGACGCGAAGGGACGGGTGCTGCAGGTCGTGCGGGAGCTGAGGCCCTGGCGGGTCTCTCCCTGGGTGCGCGGCGCGCACAGCGCGCTCGAGCTCCCCGCCGGCGGCGCCGCCGGGGTCGTGGACGCCGGAGACGTTCTGGAGATGCGGTGAGAGAACGGAGGACCGATGGCCGTTAAGGGACTCGTCCGACGCAAGACCGTGCAGGAGGTCCTGCGCGAGCGCAAGCTCCTCCCCGAGGAGCAGATCAAGACCGCGGAAGCGCACGCGGCGAAGAGCAACGTCACCTTCCAGCAGGCCCTCATCGAGCTCAAGCTCATGGAGAAGACGCGCCTGCTCAAGGCGCTCTCCGAGGAGTGGCAGGTCAAGGCCGTCGACCTGACCCAGATGGACATCGAGAAGGAGACCGCCTCCATCATCCCCGAGGCCGTCGCCCGACGCCACCTCGCCATCCCCTTCGCGAAAGAGGAGTCGGTCCTCTTCATCGCGATGGCCGACCCCAAGGACTTCTTCGTCGTCGAGGACATCCACCTGCGCACCGGGCTCGAGATCCAGGCCTACCTCGCGATGCCCTGGGACATCCTCGGGGCCCTCGACGGCGTCTACGGGCGCGGGGACGGCCAGGTGCTCGGCAAGCTCATCGCCGACGTCACGAAGAAGGACAAGGAAGCCCCTCCGGACGGCTCCGGCATCGAGGTGCAGAAGGACGCCCCCAAGGCCGACATCTCCGAGGTCGACGCGAGCGCCCCCGAGGTCGAGAAGTGGATGAACGCCATCCTGCTCGGCTGCATCACGACCAAGGCCTCGGACATCCACATCGAGCCCTTCGAGGACCCCACCGGCAAGAACTCGAAGGTCCTCCTGCGCTACCGCGTCGACGGCATGCTGCGCGCCGGGCCCTTCGAGATCCCCTGGGCCTACCGCAACGCCATCGCGGCCAAGCTCAAGATCATGACGAACTCGATGAACATCACCGAGCGCCGCATCCCGCAGTCGGGCCGCATCCAGATCCTCGCGGGGGGCAGCCCGGTCGAGTTCCGCGTCGAGGTCATCCCCACGGTCTACGGCGAGTCGGCGGTCATGCGTATCCTCGACCGCCGCTCCGTGCAGGTGGACATCAACAAGATGGGCTTCCTGCCCGACACCCTGCAGACCTTCCTGGGCATGCTCCACGGCATCGGCGGCAAGAAGAACTTCGGCCTCATCCTCGTCTGCGGTCCGACGGGCTCGGGCAAGTCCACGACGCTCTACGGCGCGCTCAACTACATCAACCGCCCGGACATCAAGATCCTCACCGCCGAGAACCCCGTCGAGTACAACCTCGACGGCATCGTCCAGGTGCCGGTGAACCCGGACCTCAAGCTCGGCGAGAACAAGAAGTTCGACTTCGCGGCCGCGCTGCGCTCGTTTTTGCGCCTCGACCCCGACGTCATCATGGTCGGCGAGATCCGCGACGAGGAGACGGCCCACATCGCGATGGAAGCCGCGATGACCGGCCACCTCGTCTTCTCGACCATCCACACCAACGACGCTCCGTCCTCGATCAGCCGCCTCACCGACATGGGCCTGCCCGGCTACATGGTCGCGGCGACCATGAAGGCGGTGCTCGCCCAACGCCTGGGCCGGCGCATCTGCCCCGACTGCAAGGGGGAGGTGGACATCCGGCCCGAGGAGCTCGCCGTCTTCAAGGAACACGGGGTGGAGCCCCCGGCCAACGGCAAGCTGTTCAAGGGCGCCGGCTGCGACTCCTGCAAGGGCACCGGCTTCAAAGGCCGCTGCGGCTTCCACGAGCTCATGGTCATGACCGAGGCGGTCCGGAAGATGTGCCTCACGGACGTCTCCGCCACCTCCCTCGCGGCGCTCGTCAAGAAAGAGGGCATGCGCAACATCATGATGGACGGCCTCGAGAAGGTGAAGATGGGGATGACGACGGTGCGCGAGGTGCTCGGCGGCACCGAGGAGGAGAAGAAATGAGCGAGCAAGAGACCGCCGAAGCCCCGCCGGTCGGCGACGCCTCCACGGCCCTCGAGCTCTTCTCCATCGCGGGCTCGCTGGGCTCCACGCTGGACCTCGACTACCTCCTCGAGAAGATCGGCCTGGCCGCGGAGCGCCTGCTCGATTCCGAGGCGAGCTCCATCATGCTCGTCACCGACGACAAGAAGAGCCTCTACTTCAAGGTCGCCGGCGGCGAGGTGGGCTCGAAGCTCAAGAAGATGACGCTGCCCATCGGACAGGGCATCGCGGGCTGGGTCGCCCAGCACCGCCAGCCCGAGGTCGTCGTGGACACGAGCAAGGACCCGCGCTTCGCGGGCCGCTTCGACAAGGCCTCCGGCTTCGTCACCCGCTCGCTCCTCGCGGTCCCCATGGTCTTCCGCGGGGAGCTCGTGGGCGTCGCCGAGGTGCTCAACAAGCGCCGCGGGCTCTACACCCCCGAGGACACCACGCTGCTCTCGAGCCTCGCGAACCTGGCGGCGGTCGCCATCAGCAACGCGCGCATCGTGCAGGACCAGAAGAACTTCTTCTCCCACGTGCTCGAGCTCCTCGTGGCCTCCATCGAGTCCGCCCGGCCGCGCCTGCTGGGTCACCCGCACCGCTCGGCGCGGCTCGCCTGCGCGATCGCGCGGGCCCTGGGCTTCGAGGAGTACGACTACCGGATGGTCTACTACGCGGGCCTCCTCCACGACATCGGCTACGTGGCTTTCCGCAACCCGCGTCTCCTCGCCGACATCGGGGTGTCGAGCCCCGCCGACGAGCAGCATCCGCTCTTCTCGGAGAAGATGCTCGAGGGCATCCGCATGCTCGAGGGGGCGATCCCCATCGTACGCCACCACCACGAGGCCTTCGACGGCACCGGCTATCCCGGCAAGCTCGCGGGGACGGCCATCCCGCGCGGGGCCCGGGTGCTGGCCCTCGTCGAGTCGGTCGAGGAGCTGCGCATGGCGGGGCTCGACGGCGCCGAGCTCGTCGAGCACGCGAAGAAGGAGATCTCCTCCGGCCGCGGCTCGCGCTTCGATCCCGAGGTCGTGGACGCGGCGCTCGAACTCCTGGGCAGCGAGGACGGCACCTGGTGACGGGATCGGCGCATCCGGGCCGCGATCGGCGCCCGGATCCGCCGGCCTTGCTTCCGCGCTCGGCGCCCGTCCTCTGCGCGCTCGTGCCGCTCTGTTGTTCTCCGCTCTTCCGCGACGGCTACGCCGTCCCCCAGGCCGCCGCCGCCGCCGTCGCGTCGCTGGCCTGCTTCTTCCTCCTTCGCCGTCCGGACGCGGGCAGCCCGCGCTCGCGGCTCGACGCTCCCGCCCTGGCGCTCCTCGCGGCCGCGGGGCTCTCCGCGGCCTTCTCCCTCGACCGGCCCCTGAGTCTGTTCGGCGGCTATCCGGACCCGGTCTTCTCCCTGGCGGGACTGTCCCTCGGCGTCGTCGCGCTCGCGCTCGGCGGCGGCATCGCCGCGGGGGGGCTCGCCCCCGCTCTGCGCCGCGGCTTCGTGTGGGTCTCCGTCCCCGTCTCGCTCTACGCGCTCCTCCAGCGCGCCGGCCTCGAGCTCTGGATGCCCCTCGACGGCCTCCCCACGGGAGGTCGGCCGGTCTCGACGTTGGGAAGCCCGCTCTTCCTCGGCGCCTATCTCGCGATGGTCCTGCCCCTCGCCCTCGAGACGGCGAGGGAGGAGGGGAGCCGTCGCGTCGCGGCCCGAGCGGCGCTCGTGCCGCTCCTCGCCGCGCTCGCCGCGACGCTCGCGCGTTCCGCCTGGCTCGGCGCCGCCGCCGGGGCCCTGCTCTGGGGAGCGCTGCGCGGGGAGGGGGGAGTCCGGAGGCGCCCGCTCGCGCTCGCGGCGCTCGCGCTCCTCCTCGCGGGAGGGGCTGCGGTCTCCGTCCTCCGTCCGGGCGTGCGCGCCGAGGACCGCTGGCGGACGGAGGCCTGGAGCATCGCCGGACGCGCCTTCATGGAGAGTCCCGTCCTGGGGACGGGGCCGGACGCGTTCGGCATCCCGTACCGGGCCCTCCGGGGCGGGAGCGGGGCGCTCAGCGCCAGCGTCGGGCAGACCCAGGCCCACGACGACCTTCTGCAGATCCTGGCGACGATGGGACTGCTCGGCTTCCTCGCCTACCTCTGGCTCCAGCTCCGGCTGGGCGCACGACTCCTCGACGCCGCCGGGGACGGGGAGGCGGCGGCGGCCGGCGCGGCCGCGCTCGCCGTCTGGACCGCCGCGAAGTTCACCGCCGCTTCGTTCTCGACCGTCTGGCCGGCCGCCCTCTTCGCCGGAGTCTGCGCGGGCGCTCCCGGGGAGGAGGGTCCCTTCCGCCGCAGGATGACGGCGGGGCTGCTCACGGCGGCGCTCCTCTTCGGAGGCTTCGCCGCGCTGCGTGCCGCTTCGGCCGACCGGCAGGCGCGGCGGGGCCGTCTCGCCCGGCGCGCCGGACTCCCGCGCGAGGCCGCGGTCCGCTTCGAGCGGGCGATCGCGCGGCGGCCGGAGGCGACCGTCTACCGCTTCGAGCTCGTGAACCTCCTGCGCGACGCGGCGGACGCCGTCCCCGCCCACGCGCGCGTCGAGCTCGCGGGGCGCGCCCGCGAGACGGCGGAGGAGGGCGCGCGCCTGCGACCGCTCGATGCCGACGCGCAGCGCCTGCTCGGAGAGGCGGAGCTCTTCTGCGCGCGCTCCGGCGACGTCCCGGCTTTCGCGCGCGCGCGGCTCGCTTTCGAGCGAGCCGTCGAACTCGACCCGCTCTATCCGGGCTCTCATCTGGGGCTCGCGGCCGCGGCCCGGGCGCTCGGAGACCGCGCGGGAGAGGCCCGGGAGCTCGCGGTCTCGGCGGCGATCGGAGCGCGGTAGGGGCGCGAGCGGACGGGATTTGATAGACTCCGTTGTGGAGAGTGGGGATAAACCTGTGGATAAGATCAGACCTTTCGCCCTCGCCGTCCTTCTCGCCCTGACGGCGACCGCGGCGCACGCCCGCGACCAGTTCGGCGGCTTCAAGGAGTACATCGACCGCGGCTCGCTGCGCCCGTTCACGCGCGACCTCGGCGGCATCCTGGGCTCGGCGAGCTTCCACAGCGGGCGCTCGCTCGGCATCTCGGGCTTCGACGTCGGCGTCCACGGCGGCATGCAGTTCAAGCCGGAGGCCGACGACAAGGTCCTGCGCGGCGCGGGACAGCATCTCTTCGGACTGCCCTGGGCCCAGGGCGAGATCGGGATGCCTTTCGGCATCGACGGCTTCATCCGCGGGGTGAGCTATCAGGGCCTCACCATCGCCGGCGGCGGCCTGCGCTGGGGCATCACGAAGGGCAACGACAAGCCCTGGGACCCGAACCTGCTCATCTCCGCCCTCGCCCATTCCGTCACGCACACGGACTTCTCCGCGAGCCACGCGAGCGCGAACCTGGTCGCCTCCGTGAACGCGCCCTACGCCACCCCGTACATCGGGGTCGGCTTCGACCGCACCCGCGTGGTGGTGCGCTCCTCCGCCCTCGACCCGAGCCTCGCCGGCGAGGCGGTCGTCACCTTCGAGGGCCGCGTCACCGCGGGCGTCACCGTGCGGCCCTGGAAGTTCATCTACGCGCAGGCGGCGTACACGAACGCACACGGGCAGCACGGCGCGGACGTGGGGCTGGGTCTGCGGTTCTGATGCGGCCGCGCGGCTCCTGATGGCCTGGCTGGAACTCGGCGTCACAGGCGTCCTCCTCCTCCTCAACGCGTTCTTCGTCCTCGCCGAGTTCGCCTTCATCAAGATCCGGCCCAGCCGCGTGCAGGAGCTCTCCCGCAAAGGGGGGCTCACCGGCACCCTCGTCGAACACATCTTCGCGCACATCGACGCCTACCTGGCGACGATCCAGCTCGGCATCACGATGGCCAGCCTCGGCATCGGCTGGGTCGGCGAACCGGCGGTGGCGCGGCTCCTCGAGCCCCTGTTCCGCGGGCTCCCCTCGGCCTGGCTTCGCGCGGCCAGCGTCTCCATCTCCTTCGGGGCCGCCTTCTTCGTGATCACGCTCCTGCACGTCGTGCTGGGGGAGAACGTCCCGAAGCTCGTCGCCATCCGCCGTCCGGCGCAGTGGGCGCAATGGACCGCGGCGCCGCTCCACTTCTGCCACAAGCTCTTCTACGTCCCGATGGCGCTGCTCAACGCCATGGCCGGGCTCGTCCTGCGGCTGACGGGGCAGCGGAGCGCGGATCCTTCCGAGACCGCCCACTCCGACGAGGAGCTCAAGATCATGCTCGCGCAGTCCCAGGAGAGCGGCTCGATGCCCCTCTCCCGCCTCCTGCTCTTCGAGAACCTCTTCGACTTCGGGTACACGCGCGTCTGCGACGTCATGCGCAAGGCGCCGCACATCGCGTTCCTCTCGCTCTCCCGCACCTGGGAGGAGAACCTCCAGGTCATCCGGGATAAGAAGTTCTCGCGCTACCCGCTCTGCGGCGCGGGCCTCGAGGACGTCCGCGGGATCGTGCACCTCAAGGAAGTCTGGTTCACCGAGGGCGGCGCGGCGCCGGACCTCGCGCGCCTCGCCCGCCCGGCTTTCTTCCTCGCGGAGAGCGCTCCGCTGGAGCGCGCGCTCATCGAGTTCCGCCAGAAGCGCGGCCATCTCGGCCTCGTGCGCGGCAAGGACGGGAAGGTCTCCGGTCTCCTCACCCTCGAGGACGTCGTCGAGGAGCTCGTCGGGGAGATCCGCGACGAGTTCGAGCCGCCGCAGGCGTCGGTGGTCCTCTCCGACGTCGCGGCGCCGCAGGCGATCGACGCGGACCTGCCCGCGGCCGGCAAGGAGGAGATCCTCCGGCGGATGATGGGGGCGCTCTCCGCGGCCCGTCCCGACATCCCCGCCGCCGAGGCCTGGGAGATCGTCTGGCGCCGCGAGCAGACCTTCAACTCCGCGCTCGGCGGGGGCGTCGCGGTGTTCCACGGCCGCCTCCCCAGGCTCGAACGACCGGCGCTGGCGATCGGCCGCTCGACCCACGGCCTCGATTTCGGAGCTCCCGACCACAAGCCGGTGCGTCTCGTCTTCCTCCTGCTGACCTCCCTCAAGGAACCCGGCGTGCACCTGCGCCTGCTCTCCCGCATCGCCGCGCTCGCCTCCGACGAGACCTTCCGCCGCAACCTCACCCGGGCGAAGAGCTCGGGCGAGATCCTCGACGTCCTTCAAGCCTTCGGACACAGTCGCGCCTAGGAGTCCGTCCGAGTAATAGCGTGCGTTTTGGCCGGGCGATTTCGAGCCGAGGCAAGGCGCGAGGAGCGAGGATAGCTTGAGCTATCTGAGCGACGAGCAACGCAGCCGCAGGCCGAAAGCGC